>JAYPPA010000006.1:5247-78498 GCA_038131245.1 Rickettsia sp.
GCGGCTGCGAGAGAAAAAGCTGCTGCTGAGCAGGCTAAAAGAGATGCGGAGGCGGTGAGAAAGGCTGCTGAAGAGAGAGCAAGGGAAATTGAAAGAGCTGCTGCTGAGGAAGCGGAGGCTCAAAGAGCTGCGGCTGCGAGAGAAAGAGAGGCGGCTGCGAGAGAAAAAGCTGCTGCTGAGCAGGCTAAAAGAGATGCGGAGGCGGCGAGAAAAGCTGCTGAAGAGAGAGCAAGGGAAATTGAAAGAGCTGCTGCTGAAGGTGGTGATGCTAATGCGGTGTTGAGAGCTCAACTAGAGAAGCAAAGAGCTGATTTAGAGGCTGATAAGGCTGCTCTTGATGCTGCGGTTGCAAGTCTTACTGTAGACGAGGCAGCTAGAAGGGAGGCATTGGCTAAAGAAAAGGGGGCATTCGCGGCGAGATTGGATGATGTTGAAAGGGGTTTTGTAATAAGAGATGAAGAACTTACAAATTGGAAAGATGCTTTAGCGAGACGAGAGGCGGAAATTGCTGATCAGGCTCGTGAATTACAGGCTAGAGGGACTGCTTTAAGGGCGGCTGAGTCTAGTCGCGCGGCACTTGATAAAGAGGATCATGCAAGATTGAGGGCTGAAGATGAAGAAAGACAAAGACAAAGAGATGATTTGGCGAGGCAGGTGGCAAATTTAAAGGCTAGAGAGGCTGCTTTAGTGGAAAGGGAAGCTGGGATAGGTGGTGCTGTGGCGCTTGCTGTTGGTGATAGCGAAAGGGTTCCATTTGCAGAGGGAGAGAAGGCTGTTACTATTGAGACTTTGCGTAAAATTATCGAGCGCGATGCAAGACATGGTCGTAAAGATTATGATCGAGGTCTGTCAAGGACTGAAATTGTAAAAGCACAAATTGAGATTGAGATCGGTGATATTGATGAGACTGAGGAGTATTTTAAGACTCAATTTGCGATACCTAAGGATGAAAAATATCAAAAATATCGTGTTAACGAAAATGTTGACTTGACTCGTAAGCCAATTATTGATGACACTAGTTTTAAAGAAGATTATGAATTACTTGGAAAATTTTATAGATTTAGAGAGGATTCTGAAGTTCAGGGTTGGCAATTGCAAAGTCAATTTGCTGGGATTGATTTTAGAAATATTAAATTTGGAGTGAATAGCTTTCATCTAACAGGATTCAATAATTGTGTTTTTAGAAATGTTGATTTTAGTGAAGTTGATCCAAAAAGTTTTGATACAGTTGATTTTGCAAATTGTGAATTTACTAATGATTGCAAATTCCCTATTGGGTCAACAAGGGATGATATTAAAGGGCTTGAAATGGAGGTTGTTGATGGGGGCGTCGATGGTAGGAGTTATATAAAGGTTAATACTGATCGTGATGCTGAAGCTGCATACGAGATGGCTCCGGCTGTTAATTGGAAGAAAAAACATGGTGAAAGTTGGAATAGTGTTAGTACTGGTTCTGCTTTGGATAGACTGGGTTTTGGACCTAAGGGAAGAGGTGTGGCGGTGAGTAGTACTGCTGAGAATCCGGAATTGTCAGGGCGCTTGGATGCTGCTAGGGATAGAGGTGAATATACTGGCTTTTCACAAGAATGATCGACGATATCGCTTTTATTTCAAAAAGTTACATTTCTTTTCAAAAGATTACGATTTACTTTACTTAAGGCATGATTTATAATTAATGTATTAAGTTTATTGGAGGAGGCTCTTCGTAAACAAACTCTAAAAGAGTTTATAATGCTTAGAATGACAATGATTTGATAAAGATTAAATTTTAAAAATTATGTGTGGAATAGTTGGAGCAATTGGCTCTGGTAATATTGTTGGTAATATTTTGACGGGCTTGAAGAGGCTTGAATATCGTGGTTATGATTCAGCTGGGATATCGGTGCTTAATGGTGGTGTTTTTGAAACGGTGAAACAAGAAGGGAAAATCATTAATTTGGAAAATGATGTTAATGAATCTTCTTTGAGTAAATATTTGACTAAAGATAATCAATCGGAGGTTTTAGCGATTGGCCATACGCGTTGGGCTACTCATGGAAGGCCGAGCCAGCAAAATTCTCATCCACATTCTTCTTCGAGGGTTTGTGTCGTTCATAATGGGATTATTGAAAATTACAAAGAGCTAAGGGCTGATTTGGAAGGTAGAGGTGCGAAGTTTTCGAGTGAGACTGATAGCGAAGTTATTCCTTTTTTATTTGAAGAGAATTTGGCAAAATTTTTAAGCGGCGATGGTGATAATTTAACTCAGATTAAAGCTGCTTTGATGGAGACTTTATCACAGGTTAGTGGTTCCTATGCTTTGTTAATCATGATTCGTGATTTTGAGGATTTTTTGATCGTTGCAAAGAAGGGTTCGCCGTTGTTGATTGGGTTGTCTTTGGAAGGTAATATGGTGGCTTCTGATTATAATGCTTTATCTGATCATACTAATCAGGTTGTGTATTTAAGTGATGATGAGTTTGCTTTTATTTCTAAGAATGATATTCGGCTTTTTGATATTGATGGAAATAATATTGAGCCTGAGGTTAAGACCATGGAAAATGCCGAGTCCGCAGCGTCAAAAGAGGGTTATGATCATTTTATGCTAAAGGAAATCCACGAGCAACCGCGCGTTATTGCGGATAATTTGGCTGCTTATGTGGATATGAAGAGTCACAAGATTGATTTGCCGAATTTTCCGTTTGATTTAAATGAAATTAACAAGATTACGATTATTGCTTGTGGGACTTCGTATTATAGCGGGATGGTGGCGAAGTATTTATTTGAAGATATTGCAAATATCGAAGTTGAGGTTGATATTGCTTCGGAATTTCGTTATCGTTCACATCCATTTCGTGAAGACAATTTGATGGTGTTTATTTCTCAGTCGGGTGAGACTGCGGATACGCTGGCGGCTCTTAAATATGCTAAGGAAAATGGTCAGAAGATTTTGTCGGTTGTTAATGTGGCTCAATCATCAATGGCGCAACTTTCGGATGTGGTGATTAAGACTATGGCTGGGGTTGAGATTGGGGTGGCTTCGACTAAGGCTTACACTGCACAATTATCATGTTTGGCGATTTTTGCGATTCATTTGGGCGTCATAAGGGGTTATGTTGATAACGATAGATTGGTTGGTTTACTTGGTCAGATTCATTCTTCAATTGATGCGGTTAATGATATTTTGCAAGATGAAATTGTTGACAAAATTAAAGAGATGGCGAAATATTTGAAGGACTTTAATCATATTTTGTATATTGGTAGAGGGGTTTCTTATGTAACGGCTCTTGAGTCGGCTTTGAAGCTTCGAGAGCTTTCTTACATTGATGCTCAGGCGATTGCTGCTGGGGAATTAAAGCATGGCACAATTGCCTTGATTGATAAAGATATGCCAGTAATTGCACTTGCTTTTGAAAATAATTTGTTTGATAAGATTTCTTCGAATATTCAAGAAATAAAAGCCAGAGATGGTAGGGTAATTAGTATTTGTGATATAGATACATTACATGCTCTGAAAAATTTATCAGAAGGCGTGATTTGTATTGAAAAACCAAAAGGCATAATCCAAGAAGCAATAACAGGCGTAATCGCACCTCAATTATTAGCTTACTATGTTGCTCTTTTCAAGGGTAATGATGTAGATCAGCCACGAAATTTAGCCAAATCAGTCACCGTAGAATAAATGGGCGTCGTAATTTCGTCCCTAGATTGCAATTTAGAAAACACAAGTATCCTTATCGTATTAGTAAAATTGTTGGGTTTTGAATGGCGTTGAGCACAATTACAATCCCTTAACTGTAATATTTAAATTAAATGACCTTTGTCTTTTTACTAAGTTAGAGGTGTTAGTTTCTGCTACCGAGAATTCTGTTACTACGCAGCAACCATTATTTTTTATGGAAATTCTTCTGATTAGGTTTTTTCTAGTAACTAGGTTTTTAGTTATAGATCCAGATAATTGAAGTTTAGGAGTTATTGAATAGCCTACTCCAAATGTGTCTTGAGCAATTTTTTCATTTGATAGAATCCCCTTTCTAATCAAAAGATAGTCGTTTGTTAGATTAAATTTACTATAGTTTAAGTATGATGAGACGTAATTCACCTTGTTATTTAGATTTGATTCGTCTAGTTGAAAATTGTAAGTTGTGCCAAATATTTTTTTATATTCATAGGAGGTTTTTCCGACAATATTTGATTTTTTATTGTTATTGAAGCCGTTAACCTCAATATCTTGATCTTCTTGATTAATTAAGTAGCTTTGCCCTATGTCAAATTCGAATTTACTATTAGTGGAATATATGGTTGAATTTGCTCCATAATTAATTCTTTCTCCATTTTCATTTCTATCATATCCTGACATTCTGTCGTTTGAGAATAAGTTATTTATTGTAAGCTCTGAGTTGTTACTGTCTTCATTTGGAAGATCGATAAAATTTTTCTTTGTTGTAGATGAGGTGAATTTAACCTGTGGTTCAATTATAATTGTGTTAGTTGGTGCTTTTCTGATTAAGGGTAATTTCCAGCTGGCGGAAAGCATTGGTTTTTGGTTTGATTGAGAGCTATCCAGGCGATTTGCACTTGCGGATTGTTGATCATCGTAGTTATATTGTAATATATAGTAGTCAATTTGATTGGAAAGTTCGAGCTTAAACAAGTTGCCGCTAATATTTAAAGGCACTTCGACTTTAGGGGTTGTGCTTACTCGGTTATATTGCAAGCCATTTTCCCTATTTATGGAAGTTATATTTGTAGACAGAGAGTATGTTTCATTTGCTGTCGATTGAGGTTTTGATTGTATGTGGTGGTTTATTGATGGCAATACCCATTGAGCTTCGTCTCTGGATTCGGCTTGCTCCAATTCTTGGAAGCGAACTGAGGAGATTTTGATATAGTCTCTATTTTTTGTGTATTCGTAGTTAAGTTCTGATTCTGTGTATGGTAAAAATTGAAAGTCAAAATCTCTTAGGTAGTCTTTGTCACCTACTGTGAGAATATCAAAATTTACTGATGAATTTTTGGTATAGATAAAGTTGCCTCTTGAATATGTTTTGTATCTATATTCTGATTCGGTTCTATTTTGGGTATTTATGTCTGAAGTTGAAGATATTTCATTGTTCGATAGTTCTAATCCAGTTTGATGTTCACCATATTTTAATTTTTGTTCTATAATATTATCTACGGAAATTTGCTTATGTTCAAAATATACTTTTGGAGATATGGTGAAATTGGTTTTTGGTGAAACATTAATAAAATATGGTGTTTTTAAGCCCATTCCAAGTCTAGAATTGTTTAGATATGATGGAGTTAAAAAACCAGAGGATCTTTTATTATTTTTAGTTGGAATGCTGATATATGGTGTGTAGAATACTGGTACATTTACAACTTTTATTAGCACATTTTTGTTAATTATTCTTTCTTGGTCGCTGTCTATTGTGGTTTTTGTTGAGTGAAGGGTTATTAGGTCTATTTTTTGACCAGCCAAGTTGTCATTTTCAACTATCTCATTATTTGGACAAACTGATAATATTGGTTTAGTGAATGAGGTTTTTTTAGTAGATTCTTTGTTTGCTTTTTTTGATTGAAGGTAAGACCCATCGTTAAAGATTAAAATTGGATTTAAGAATTCTCCTTTTGAAAAGTCATCTTTGATTGACCCTTGATCAGAAAACATATTTCCCACCTCTAGATCTATTAATTTCGTTTCTGACTCTGATTTTATCCAACCGGTTTGTTTGCTATAGACAATTTTATCAGAAATTAGAGTTTGATTGGCTTTGTTTATTTCTACATTTCCTATAGCGGTTATTTCATTGGCAACTTGGTCTCCAAATATTCTATTTGCTTTGATTGTAACTTTTTCTTCTTGGCAATATAGAGCTTTTGGCGTAAATATGGATGCAATAACTAGAAAAAGTGCTAATTTTTTTTGCATATTTTTAAAAAGATATATTTTAGGTTCAATATCCAGCCAAAAGAAAAAGTTAAAATTAAGCAAGAATGGTTTTTGGTTTTCGAGCTTTAATATATAGTAATATTATCATTCTAGTTAGCATTATAGAACAAAACATCGAGGATAGTATACCAATTGATAAGGTTATGGCAAATCCTTTAACGGGTCCTGTTCCAAAAATGAATAAAGAAAGGGCTACAATTAGCGTTGTTAAGTTTGAATCAACAATTGTTTTAAATGCTTGAGAAAAGCCGTTTTCTAGGCAGGTATAGATGTTATTTTTGCTTTTTATTTCTTCTTTGATTCTTTCAAAAATTAAGACATTGGCATCCACAGACATTCCCATGGTAAGAGCTATACCAGCAATTCCTGGTAGAGTTAAAGTTGATCCAAAGATTGATAATATACTAACTATTATGCAAATATTTATCACCAAAGCAACATTGGCAATCATTCCGAAGCTTTTGTAAAATACAACCATTGCTATGCCAATTAGGATTAAGCTTAGGATTGATGCGGCTGCGCCACTTTTTATTGAGTCGCTTCCAAGGGAGGGGCCGACGGTTCTTTCCTCTATTACTTCTAGTGGAGCAGGCAAGGCGCCGGCTCTTAATAATAGGGCTAGATCTGTGGCTTCTTGGGTGGTGAAGCTTCCACTTATTATTCCGGTTCCTTGAGTGATTGAAGAGTTGATTCTTGGGGCTGTAATGATTTTATTGTCAAGAACGATGGCGAAAATTCTGCCAATATTTTCTGAAGTTAGTTTTGCAAATTTTCTTTTACCAGTTTTGTTAAATTTAAATGATACAGCTGGTTTGCCTTCAAAATAGGTTGGGTTTGCATCGGTTAAGAGCTCTCCGTTTATTGTTGCTTCTTTTTCTATGATATAAAGTCTATTTTTGTCATCAAAGATTTTTTGAAATTTAGTTTTATCAATTCTGCTGATGTCTGTTTTTGAGAATGTTGCGTCTGAAACAAAATGGAAAGACATTTTGGCTGTTTTTCCAAGTAGTCTTTTTACGGTCGAAGAATCTTTCACTCCTGGTACTTGTAGCAATATTCTATTTTCTCCTTGAGCCTGTATAGTAGGTTCTTTAGTGCCATTTTCATCAATTCTTCTTCTAATTATTTCAATTGATTGAGATATTAGAGTTTTTCTTAGCTTGTTGATTTCTTTTTTTGTCAGAAATATTTCAAAATCATTATTTGATTCGTATATTTCAATATTTGGATTGATTTCTAATATGGTTTTTTTGATTTTTTTAGAGGTAGATTCGTCAAAATACTTTATATTGATTGATTTTTCTTCTTTTGTGATAATAAATCTGATCAGGCTTTCTTGAAGTTTGAATTTTATTTCCTCCATGGTGTTTTTCAGACGCTCATCATGGTAATTATTAAAATCCACCTCAAGAAGCAATTGAGAGCCTCCTTTTAAATCAAGGCCAAGATTTAGCTTTTGATCAGGTAAAAAAGGCATTTGGTTTTTTCCAATTAAAGATGGTATTGCAAATATTACCGAAGCAATACATACTGTTACTATTAAAGATATCTTTAATTTTGAAAAATTGAGCATTATTTTTTAATTTTCTTGTCTTTTTTAGATGTAAGAACTTCCACTATATTATTTTTTAGAATTTGAATTGTCACATTATCAGCAATTTCAAGATGAACAAGGTTTTCTTGGCTATCGATATCTTGGATTTTACCAATAATTCCGCTGTTTGTGATTACTTTATCACCTTTTTTTATTGAATTTACAGTGTTTTGATGCTCCTTCATTTTTTTATTTTGAGGTCTAATAATTAGCATATAAAAGATCGCAAATATAAGTATTAAAGGAATGAAGCTAGCTATGGAGAATTCATTTTCCGGTAATGCTTGAGCTTGAACTTCTTGAGCTTGAACTTGTGAAATTAGATTCATTTTTTATAGAATTTATTATTTATATTTTTTGACCACTTTCCTTGAAGTCTTTTATGAAGGTCTCCAAACCTTTGTCAGTCAAAGGGTGAGAAACAAGTTGCTTTAGAACTTTTCCTGGAATAGTGGCAACATCGGCCCCGATTTTTGCTGAATTTACAATATGCATTGGATTTCTAACTGATGCGACTAGGACTTGAGTTTCAAATTCAGGATAATTTGCGTAAATTGAGCATATCTCATCAATTAAACCTAGACCCTCTTGGCCAATATCGTCAAGTCTTCCTACAAACGGAGAAACATAAGTAGCCCCAGCTTTAGCGGCTAGAATTGCTTGAGCAGCACTAAAACATAATGTAACATTGGTTTGCACCCCTTTGTCGGAAAAATATTTGCAGGCTTTTAAGCCATCAATTGTTAAAGGAAGTTTAATGCAAACATTGTCAGCGATTTGCCTTAAGATTTCTCCTTCTCTAATCATTTCCTCATATTCAATAGCGCCAACCTCAGCACTAACTGGGCCGTCAATTATCTCGCAAATTTCAGCAATGACGGTTTTGAAGTCTTTTTTGCTTTTTGCAATTAGAGATGGATTAGTAGTAACTCCATCAACCATACCGTATTGCGATATCTCTTTGATTTCGTTAATGTCGGCAGAATCTATAAAAAATTTCATTTTTAAGTATTTAGTTGATAAAAATTAATAATAGTTATATTATATGGTTATTGCTTGAAAAATCAACATAAATTTTGATTTTTGATATTTTTTTTATTTTTATTTGATGAATAAGTTTGTTGAGGTTTTGCTACCTTTACCTTTTGATGATTGTTTTACCTATAAAACCTCTATTTTTCTTGCTAAAGGAGATATTGTCGAGGTTAATTTTGGAAAAAGAAAAAGTTGGGGCGTTGTTTATAAAGTTTTAAATGAAAAAGAAGGTGAGGATTTTGCTAAAAATTCTACTTTTAAGATCAAAGAAATTATTTCGAAGAATGATTTTTTGAGGATTGATGAATCTAATTTGCAATTTATAGATGATGTTAGTTTTTATA
The DNA here is from genome assembly GCA_038131245.1 of Rickettsia sp. Lineage (GTDB taxonomy): Bacteria > Pseudomonadota > Alphaproteobacteria > Rickettsiales > UBA1997 > CAMCFD01. The sequence continues at coordinate 14,153 of JAYPPA010000006.1, forward strand.
ATTGCGCGATTAAAGGCCTAGTTTTAAAGGCTTTTATCGGATTTTTGAACTCTGATAAGGTGAAAGAAAAGACTATTGAATCTTCCAAGATAGAGCAAAAAATAAATCCAGATAATTTTAATTTAAAGTCCCTGTCTGAAGAGCAAAAAGGGGTTGCTGATCAAATATATTCAAAGATTGTCGGTGGAAAAAATAGGGTTTCTTTGATTGATGGGGTGACTGGGTCTGGTAAAACTGAGGTTTATTTTAAAATTATAGCTAAAATATTAGAAAAATCTTCAAATAATGATCAAATTTTGATTATTTTGCCAGAAATAGCCTTATCTTCGCAGCTTTTGACGAGATTTGAGGAGGTTTTTGCTTTCAAGCCGGTATTGTGGCATTCTAAAATTTTAATGAAAGAGAAGAGGGGCGCTTTTTATGGCATTGCAAATGGCGATGCTAAGGTGGTTATTGGCGCGCGGTCGGCGCTTCTTTTGCCATTTAAGAATCTTAAATTGATTATTGTTGATGAAGAGCATGATCAGTCCTTGAAGCAGAGTGATGTTTTTAATTTTCATGCTCGTGATATGGCGATTTTAAGGGGCAGCAAAGGTAACTTTCCGGTAATTTTATCTTCTGCAACGCCTTCTATGGAGACTTACAATAATGCTATAAATAAAAAGTATGATTACTATAAATTATTGAGTAAATTTGGCGATAGAAATAATAAGATAGATTTGATAGATTTAAGGCAAGATAAGCTCGACAGGGGCTCTTATCTTAGTGGGTCTTTGAAAAAAGCGATTGCTGAGAATTTGGCTCGAAAAAAGCAAACTTTATTATTTGTAAATAGAAGAGGCTACAGTCCGGTGATGCTTTGTAGGTCTTGCGGCGAGAAGGTGTCTTGTTTGAACTGCTCTTCAAATATGGTTTATCACAAGAAAAAAGGCAAATTTATTTGTCATTATTGCGATAATAGCGTGGAATCTTCGATGGATTGTGCAAAATGTGGAGCCAAAGACTCTATGGCCGATGTTGGAGTTGGCGTAGAAAAATTACAAGAAGAAGTTATTAATGCTTTTAATGGAGTTAGGGTTGCTGTGGTTACAAGTGACAATGTGGCTAATTTTGAAGAAATGAAAGAGATAGTGAGAAAAATTTCCGATAATGAAATTGATATTATAATTGGTACGCAAATGATTTCCAAGGGTTATGATTTTAAGGATTTAACTTTAATAGGAGTTGTTGATGTTGATTCTATTTTGTATTCTTCTGATTTTAGGTCGCTAGAAAGGTCGTTTCAATTATTGAGTCAGCTAGCCGGTAGGGCTGGGCGCAGAGACGAAGATGGTCAAGTTTTGATACAGACTTATAATAGTGATAATTTTATATTAAAAAAAGTCAGAGAGCTTGATAAAGATGGTTTTTATGAGTTTGAAATTAATAATAGAGAATTGATGGAGATGCCACCTTTTTCAAAAATGGCAAGAATTGAAATTTCATCTTTTTTGGAAGAAGATTGTAAAAAATTCGCTTTTGAAGTGAAAAATTTACTGCCAATTGAAAAAAATTTGGAGTTCTATGGACCAGCACCAGCACTGATTGCAAGAGTAAAAAATCGCTACTATTATAACATTTTTATTAAAGTTAATAAAAAAATTAGCTTGCAGAAATTAATTTTTAGTATTAAAACTAAGATTAGTGTTAAGAAAAATATTAGATTTAAGGTTGACATTGATCCTAACTAGTGTTTAATAAAGACTGTAGCTAGACTATTGCCTGTTAATAAGTATTTGTTAATAAGTTGAAAATAGTTGTTGAATTTTAATTTGTCTTAGTTAGAATCGAAGTTATAAGTAAAAGAAGTAGTTATGTTGTACATACCATTGTTAAATGTCAAGGTGGTATAAAATATAAATCAAATGTATAAATTATGAAAAATGTTTTAACTATGTTTAAAAATAAATCATCAGACAAATCAAAAGCTGATGCTCAGGATTTTGATGACTTTGACGAGTTGGATGACTTTACTGATTTGGAAAATGAAGATGAGTCTGGTGATGTTTTTGAAGATTTTACCGATAAGGTTCAATCTTTATTAGATCAAGGCGCTGAGGCTTTAGAAATCGCTGAAGTAAAAACTTCTCAATTGGAGGATATGGATCCTGACTCTGATGATTATGATAAGATCGTTGCTGAAGTGAAATCAGCTCAGGCTGATGCAAGACAGTATTTTGACGATGCTGAGTTATTAATTAAAAAGGCGAACGAAATATTAGAAAGCAATTAGTTTTCTAATATATTCGTTTTTAAAAAAAGAAAGTATTTAAAATGACAAAAGAAATATCTGATAACGACTTTGAATCTCAGGTTATTAAATCTGAGAAGCCAGTTTTGGTTGATTTTTGGGCTCCTTGGTGCGGTCCTTGTAAAATGCTTTCGCCAATCATTGATGAATTGGCAAAAGAGTTGGACGGTCAGGTTGAGGTTTTCAAGTGTAATATCGAAGAAAACCCTGAGACTCCATCTAAATATGGAGTTAGAAGTATCCCAACTTTGATGGTTTTCAAAAATGGCGAGTTATCTGACACAAAAATAGGCTCTATGCAAAAGGCTGCTCTACATGATTGGGTTAAATCCAATATCTAATAGACAGATAGTTGACAAGGATGAGACGCTGCTAAGCTTAAGGCAAGGTGCTGGCTCTATCCTTTCTTCTTGCTTAGCTAATTTTGCCAAAATATCAAATTTGAAAATTCAATTTGGTTTTGAAATAGAGTTTTATTTACAATCTAAAGAGCATGGCGAGAATATCAATGCCGCCGTTGTTGCTTCTTTTTTAAAATTAGCTACTGAGAAATGTTCTGGAATCGATCTTTTTGATAAGATTGAGCTTGAAAGGGGTGCTTTTCAGTGTGAAATTAAGACCAAACCTTCTTTTGATGTTGAAAATCTTCTTGGCCAGCTTCAGCTGATATTAAGTGAGGTTGAAAATTGCTGTAAAACTCTTAATCTGGTTGTAATTTACGATCCAAGGCCGTTTGTTGATGATTGTGGTAGTGCTTTTCAGGTAAATTTTTCTTTAATTGATGGTAAGGACAATGTTTTGTCTGATTCTGGTTTGTCTGGAAAGGTGGCTGGATTTGTTGCTTCGCATTTTGATGAATTACTGGTTTTTTGCAATGAGAAAAATGAGGATTTTGCCAGATATGATTCCAATTACAATAGATCTATATTTAAGAAGGGTAAATTTGTGGCTCCGACTTCTAAGAGTTGGGGGTATGATAATAGAACCTGTGCAGTTAGGGTTTTGAACTATGGGCAGTTTCCGGAAAATTCTAGAATTGAATTTAGGGTTGCGTCTAATAATTGTGATAAGCGGCTTTTGCTGTCATCTATTATATTGCTTTTATGTGAGTTTTTTTCTTTAGATGGTAATTTACAGTGCAAAGAGGCTGTGTATGGCAATTCTTTTGATGATAAATATGTTCAAGATAATTTTCCTATGAACTGCGAGCGGGCGTTAGAATCTTTTTTTGAAGGTGAGGTGGTTTATAAGAAGATGGCTGAAATGCTTCTTGCAATATCCATGAAAAAATAGTTGGATTATTTGGCTTTGAAAATTGCGCTAAAAAATTGACAAAAAATACCTCTAATTATATTATATCATGTCAAGTGACAAATGTCAAGAAAATCTCAAATTAATTGATTAGCTTCATTACGATATTTCGAGGTAGTAAAGCGTAATATTTGCCGCGGTTGGACATTGATGAGGCTTTGCGTTCTGCTTCTTGGCCGTAACCAAAGAATACATCGCCTCGCACAGTTCCTTTTATTGCTGATCCGGTGTCTTGGGCGATCATGAGGCTGTTAAATTTTTTGCCATTGACGCTTGTGTTGAGCCACAAGGGTAGGCCGTAAGGGATAATTTCATTATCGACTGCTAATGATTTTTCTTTGATTAGTTCTACGCCTTGGGCTCCGATGACATGCTCTTCTTTTGAGATTTGAAAGAATATGAATGATGGGTTGGAGTTCATGGCTTCGACGGCGACTTCTGGGTTTTCTTTGAGCCATTTTTTGATATTTTGAGCGGAAATTTCTCTTTTGGTTAGAAATTCGTTGTCAAGTAAGAAGGTGGAAATTGGGATGAAAGGTTGATTGTTTTTTGCACTGTAGGAGACCCTTAGGACTGCTCCGGATGGAAGTTTGATTCTGCCAGAGCCTTGAACATGCATGAAAAATAGCTCTACTGGATCGTCGACATATAAAATTTCAAGATTTTTGCCTTCTAAAGCACCATTTTCAATCTCTTTTCTGGTTATATAAGCCTCAGTTCCTAAATCGGAAGGTTTTGCGTAGATTGGGTATTTGTATTTTTCGGATTTTATTTTACTGCCATTGAGGCTTGCTTCGTAATATCCTGTGAAAAGGCCGACTTCTTCATTGCTTCTGTCCATTACTAGGTAGGGTTTGAACCAATTTTGAAAGAAGTTTGAGATTTGGCGGTCGCTTAGTCCTTTTACGACTTCGCCTATTTCACAGACATCGCGAAAGTCTGCGGCTGTTATGTCGCCGATTTGTCCGCCAATTGATCTGGATTGGGGTAATGTGGCGATTTTTTTGCAAGAATTTAGGAATGACAAGAGGGATTCTCGATGATTTTCTTCGTTCCAATATTCCAGGTCTTCGAAGGTGACTTCTTTAAGCTTGATATTGCCTTTGCCCCTTATTACGGTGTCGGTTTGGAAACAAGACGAGATAAAGAACAACAAAATAACAATTAATAATCTTTGTAATTTCACTAGTTTTTTATTTTTTTGACACTATCTTAATATTATTATAGAAAAAAATTTAAAATGCGAGAGGTTTTTTTAATTTTCTTTATTTGTTGATTTTTTTGTACAGATGTTTTAGACTGTATTTATGAGGTTTAAGGTGAGATACTTAAAAAACCTTAAATTTAAATAATTATTTTATGTCTTTACAATGTGGAATAGTTGGATTGCCTAATGTGGGAAAGTCAACTTTGTTTAATGCTTTAACTCAGACTGCTGCTGCGCAGGCTGCGAATTATCCTTTTTGCACTATCGAGCCTAATGTTGGAAGGGTTTTGGTGCCTGATGTTAGAATTCGTAAGTTGGCGCAGATTGCTGGGTCTGCTGAAATTATTCCTACTCAAATTGAGTTTGTTGATATTGCGGGATTAGTTAAGGGAGCTAGCAAAGGTGAGGGGCTTGGCAATAAATTTTTGTCTCATATTAGGCAAGTTGATGCGATAATTAATGTTGTTAGATGTTTTGAGGACGAGAATATTACGCATGTAGAGTCAACGATAGAGCCAGTTCGGGATCTTGATTTGATTCAGGTGGAGCTTATTTTGGCGGATTTGGAAAGCCTGGAGAAGAGACTTCCGGCTTTGGAGAAAAAGGCGAAACAGGAAAAGGATATTGCTAAGCAAGTTGAGGTGATTAAGAAGATTATCGGGGTTTTGCAAGATTCAAAGCCGGCGAGTGCTTATGAATGTGCTTCGGATGATGAGGTGAAGCTTGTGAGAGATCTTCAGCTTATTACATCTAAGCCGCAGCTTATTGTTTGTAATTTAAGTGAAGCTGAGATTAAAGGCAATGATTACTCTAAGGCGGTTGAGGACTATGCTGCTAGTAACGGGCTTAAGGTGCTTAAGATTTGTGCTCAGATTGAGTCTGAAATTGCAGTTTTGGAAACTGATGAAGAAAAGGAGGAGTTTTTGGCAGCTGTTGGACTTGAGGAGACTGGGCTTGATGGGATTATTCGAAATTCTTATGAGATATTGGATCTGATTACTTTTTTTACTGTTGGTCCAAAAGAATGTAGGGCTTGGACGGTTAAGAGAGGGGCTTTGGCTCCGCAGGCGGCTGGGGTTATTCATACTGATTTTGAGACTGGATTTATTCGGGCTGAAACTATTGCTGGGGCTGATTATGTGGCTTTAGGTGGCGAGGAGAATTGTAAAAATGCAGGAAAGGTTAGGCTTGAGGGTAAGGAATATGTGGTGTCTGATGGTGATGTGTTTCACTTCAGATTCAATAACTAGCTTGCTAAATTTAGGCAGGGTAAATTAAATTTTTTATTATGTGGCAGGAAAAAGCGTATTATGTTCTGTTGGTTTTTCTTAGGAGGCTATTTGGGGTTTCTTGGGTTGCTTTTTCGTTTATTTATTTAATTTCGCTGTTAAGTTTTGATTTTCGCGATCCGTCGTTTAATAGCGTTTCTGATCAGACTTTGGTTGTGAATTGGGCTGGCTCTTTTGGGTCGCATATTTCTGATTTATCTTACCAATTCATTGGTCTTTCTTCTTTTATTTTATGTGCGATAATTTTTTTCGTAGGAAAGGATCTTGTTTCTAGTCAGGGCTGTAGGCTGTTTTTGGTAAAAATTGCTCTTATTCCATTTTGCATTTTGGGTTTTTCGATTGTTTTTTCTTATTTGCCAGTTCCTGATTCTTGGGAATTTAATAGCCTTGGTGGTGTTAATGGTGCTTATTTGGTTAATGAAATAAAGTTTTTCCCCGCGCCGGTTTTGGCGATTTTAAGCTTTATTATTTCAATGATTTTGTTTTCAATAATAGTCGAAATATCATTGAAGGACTGGATTTACTTTGCTAGATATTGCAAGGTAATATTGATATTGTTGGCTGGAAAGGCTTATGCTTTTGCTAAAGATGTGAAAAATAGCAATATTAACTTTATTCCTGGAAAATATTTCTTGCAAAGAAAAGAGGAAGAGGTTGAAGAAGATGAAGAGGTCGATGAAGAGGAGGGGGATGATGAAGAGTATGAAGAGGAGGTTGATGATGAGGAAGGTGATGAGGCCGAAGAAGTTGATGAAGAAGAAGTTGATGAGGATGAGGTAGAGGAGGAAGATGAGGATGAGGAGGAATTCGAAGAAGATGAAGAGGAGGAGGAAACCAAGGAGTCTCTGAAAGATCGCCTTAAAAAAGCTGGAAATAAAATGAAGCGTAAAATAATGAGGTCGAAGTATGAGCTTCCAGGTATTGACTTATTGATTGATCGGTCTGATGAGAATAAAAATAAAAGAGTTAGCAAGAAAATCATTAACGAACAATCGCAAACATTACAGCAGGTTTTGGCTGATTTTGGTGTTCGCGGAGAATCTGTTGGCACTAAAGTTGGGCCGGTTATTACTTTGCATGAGTTTGAGCCAGCTGCCGGGACTAAGGCTTCGCGGGTGATTGGTTTGTCGGATGATATTGCTCGTTCGATGAGTGCGATTTCGGCTCGGATTGCGGTTATCTCTGGTAAAACTGCCATCGGAATTGAACTTCCAAACGCAAAAAGGCAGATGATTTTCTTTAGGGAAATGGTTGAGTCGAAATTTTACAATGATTCAAAGGCTAGTTTGCCGATGATTTTGGGTAAGGATATTGGTGGAGAGCCAGTGATCGCTGATTTGGCAAAGATGCCTCACTTGCTGATTGCTGGTACGACTGGCTCTGGTAAGTCCGTGGGTTTAAATGTGATGATTTTGTCGCTTTTATATCGCTTTAGACCTGATGAGTGTAAGTTCATCATGATTGATCCAAAGATGCTTGAGCTTTCGATTTATGATGACATTCCGCATTTATTATCGCCGGTTGTAACTGAGCCGAGTAAGGCGGTTATTGCTTTGAAATGGGCGGTTAATGAAATGGAAGATCGCTATAAATTGATGGCGAGTTTTGGCGTTAGAAATATTACTGGTTACAATGAAAAGGCTGAAAAGGCTGCGATGAATGGTGAAACTTTGCGCAGAAAGGTGCAAACCGGTTATAATCCTGAGGATGGTAAGCCGATAATTGAGGAGATCGAATTCGAGCCGAAAAAGTTACCTTTCATTGTTGTGATTGTTGATGAGATGGCAGATTTAATGTTGGTGGCAGGCAAGGAGATTGAGAGCTTGATACAGCGTCTTGCGCAGATGGCAAGGGCTGCTGGGATTCACATTATTATGGCCACGCAAAGACCGTCGGTGGATGTGATTACTGGGGTGATTAAGGCGAATTTCCCTACACGTATTAGTTTCCAGGTTACTTCTAGAATTGATAGCCGTACAATTCTTGGCGTTCAAGGCGCAGAGCAGCTTTTGGGTCAAGGTGATATGATCTACATGTCGGGGGGCAGTAAAATGCGCCGTGTTCATGGGCCGTTTTGCTCTGATGAGGAGATTGGTGATATTGTGAAATTCATTAAAGACCAAGATTTAGAGGAATTTGAAGAGGAGGGTGAAATTGATTTTGAATCTCAAGTTGCTCAAGCAGCACCTCAAGGAGGCGGGGCCTTGCCTGGTTCTTCTGGTGATTCTAGTGATGATGATTTATATGCAAGGGCCGTTGCAATCGTTAGGGCTGACAAAAAACCTTCAATTAGTTATGTACAAAGAAAATTGAGGATTGGTTATAATAGGGCGGCGATTTTGATTGAAAAAATGGAGGAGGAAGGAGTCGTGACTCCGCCAAATGTGTCGGGCAAGCGTGAAATAGTTGAATAGACTTTGTATTTTTGCCCTTAGAATATCAATTGGATCGAACAAGTAGGTGACTACGTGATCTCACCAAATAATATCCTAAGAACAAAAATACAAAGTCTATTCGACTATTTAGTTTAAATTAATATTTAGGCAAAGTATTTTTATCCCTAGAATATTCATGGCTTCATCCAAGTGTTAGTACACGTGAAATCAGCCATAAACATCCTAGAAACCAAACTACTTTACCTATTTGACTAATTGGTAATTCGGATTTTATATTTTTGAAGAAAAATGAAAACATTTATGCAGATGGCAATAGACGAGGCTCAAAAGGCATTTGACGCGGGAGAGGTTCCGGTGGGCGCTGTTTTGGTAAAGAATGGTGAGGTTGTGACTAAGGCTTATAATCAAAATCGCAGAGATTTCGATCCAACTTCACATGCGGAAATTTTGGTAATTAGAGATGCTTGTCAAAAGCTGAAAAATCATCGACTTGACGATTGTGATTTGTATGTGACTTTAGAGCCTTGTGCAATGTGTGCAGCGGCTATTTCTCATGCTAGAATTAGGAATTTATATTTTGCGGCTTTTGATGAAAAATTTGGTGCGGTGGAAAATGGGGTGAGATTTTTTTCTTCTGGATCTTGTGTTCATAAGGTGGATTATTATTCCGGGGCTTGTGAAAGTGAAAGTAGAGAGTTGCTTCAGGAGTTTTTTAAGCATAAAAGATAGGGGTATTATACTATACCCCAGTAGGGTATAGTAAAAAAAATAATTAATTATTAATTTTTTTTATAGCCTTTAAGCCTTATGGTTGTAGGGTTGATTGGGCTTATTGTTTTAGCGGTTATTTCTTTAATATATACTATACCCCAGTATATGAACATACTATACTGGGGTAGGGTATGCTATTTTATCAGGGAAATTATTTTAATTTTTGGTAAAATTCAATCGCTTCTTTTTCAGCAGTAATTCGGTCAAAATTGATTGATTGAATGAAAACTCCATCTAAAGATTTAGCGCGAGAAAGGGCTACATAAGCTTGACCTGGTGAAAAAATATTTGATAAATCGCAAGATATTTTGTCCAAAGTTAAACCTTGTGATTTATGGATAGTAATTGCCCAAGCAAGGATTAGTGGGATTTGGTTCATTCCTGCTTCTGTTACTAGGGTTTTTTTGCTTTCATCATATTTTTCTATTAACCATTCTTCTGGTTTGATGGTGATCTTTGTACCATTTTCAAATTTTACTATCGGGTGGGATTTTTTACCTGAGAAGCTTTCAACTATTCCAAGTGAGCCGTTGATTATACCATCTTTTTGGTAGGTGTTTTTAGTCATCATGACTTGAGCTCCGATTTTTATTGTTAGACTTTGTGGAGCAATGCAGTTTTTTTGCAATATTTCAATTTTATTTTTATCGCCAAAGTAATCTGCTGTGAAAGATTTTGTGTCTGCGGGAATTTTTTTGAGCATTTCTTGATTTATACTGTCTGCTCGGTTGTTGTGGCTTGTTAATATTGTTGGCTTTATTGCTTTGTTAGAGTCTTTGATTTTGGTTCTTGAGGTTAGGGTTTTAATGTCATCTTCTTCGAGCTGTCCAAATCTTAAGTTATTTAGTAGATTGATGAATTTTTTGTCTTTTTGGCGGTAAACTTCTTTTAATATAATGGTTTTTGGGTTTAATTCTTGCCAGGCGTTAGAATTAAAGCAGAAATTTGCTTTTTCTTCGCCAAATCTTGATATCGGAGGAAGTTGCAGGAAGTCTCCGAATAGTAATATTTGTAGGCCTCCCATCGGACTATTGTTATTTCGAACGATTTTTAGAACTTCATTTAATTTGTCGAAAGTTTCTGCCGAGAGCATGGAAATTTCGTCAATCGCTAAGATTTTGGTTCGAATAATCTTTCTTCTTAGTTTTGACATTTTTACAGAAAGGATGTTTCTGGCGATTTGTTCAGCAGGGAGTTTGGCTAAGCCAATTCCTGACCAAGAGTGAATTGTTGCTCCTGAAATGTTGACGGCAGCTATACCTGTGGTTGCTGTTATTGCTAGATTCTGATCGGCGTAGTATCTTTTGATGAAGTTTAAAAGAAATGATTTTCCGGTTCCGGCTCCGCCTGTGATAAAAATATTTTGTTTTTTATCTAACAGGTTTATAGCGGATTTTTTTTCTGGTGATAAATTTTGAAGATCTAAATTCATTAAAACTTGGGTAAAGTGGTAGGAGGATTTTTTAAGATCCTCCTTTTAAGGTTTATCTTTGAGCTTGAATTTTTTCTTTTAGAGAATCGATGTCAAGGGCTCCTGGGGCTAGATCTTCTCCGATTACGAAGGCTGGAGTTCCGCTAATTCCAATTTGTGAGCCAAGAATTAAGTTTTCTTGTAAAGTGGATTCGATTTTTGCTTGTTTGGTTTTTAAGACTTGTCTTAATTGAGCAGTGTTTACTCCAACTTTTCCGGCTGCCACGATTGCTTGTTCTTTGCTAGTGATTTTGTTGGACATTAGGTGATCATGAAATCTTTTGAATTTGCTTTGATCGGTTAAGTGAACTGCGATTGAGACTTCAGAAAGGTCTTTTGACAATGCTCCAAGAATTGGGAAGTCGCGATAGATGACTCTAACTTTTTTGTCGGATCTGATTAATTCTTGAACGGTTTTGTTGGCTTGCTTACAATATCCGCAGTTATAGTCGTAAAATTCTACGATTGTAACATCATAATTTGCAGGTGCGTGGCTAGGTGCTTTGTCGCTGTAGACTTCGTCCTTTTTCTTAGCAATATTTTTTTGCGCTTCTTGTAATTGTTTTTGCACGGCTTGTTGCTGCATTTTTGTTACAGATTGGATTATTGCTTCTGGGTTGTTATCTATCCAGTAGGCGATAACTTTTTCTACATCCTCAACTGAGTCGATGTCCATATCGCGATCTATGGTTAGATTTGCTACTTCATCATTTTTTGACTTATTGTTGCTTGAAAATTTATAAGCCAATGAGCCTACTATGATAACGGCTATGGCTGCAGCTATAATTTTTGCAACTTTATTATTTACTGGTAATTTTGATAAGATGGACATATAATCTAATTTTAGTTTTAATATTTTTATTACTTAATAATTTAATTGTAGAATTCAAAAAGAAATTTATCAATGAAAAATTTAAAAAATATTTATCCTAGTTTTGAAATTGAGAATCAGTATCCGAATTTGGTTGTTGTTGGAATTGATGAAGCAGGTAGGGGGCCGTTGGTTGGACCGGTAGTTGCTGGGTTGGTTTATTTATCTTTAGATCAATATAATGATGAGATGATTTTGTCTGTAAATGATTCAAAAAAACTGTCAAAAAAGAGGAGGTTGGAACTTTTTAATTATTTAATTAAGGAAGTGAAATTTGGAGTTGGGGTTGTGGATCATGAGAAAATTGATGAGGTGAATATTTTAAATGCGACGAAATTGGCGATGGTTGGGGCTTATGAGGATTTTGTAGCGAAATATTCGATTGATGTTGGAGTGGCTTTGGTGGATGGGAATTTTGATCCATTTAAGGGAGCTGGGGTTGCTTTGAAAGAGGTTTTGCCGGTTGTAAAGGGTGATCAAAAGTCAATTTCGATTGCTTGCGCTTCTATTGTGGCTAAAGAGTGGAGGGATGCTCTGATGGTGGATCTTCACAAAAAGTTTCCGGTTTATGCTTGGGATAAAAATAGTGGCTATCCAACGAAATTTCATATTGAAAAGATAAATGAATGTGGTATAACTAAGTATCATAGGAAAAGTTTTGGTCCGGTGAAGAAAATTATTGATAAATTATGATTGAGAAAATTAAGGAAAGTGACTTGAGGGCTGTACAAAAAGCTGCTGAGGTGGTTTTAGGTGGCGGTGTGATTTGTTTTAAAAGTGATACGGTTTATGGTTTTGCTTGTGATGCTGGTAGTGATGTGGCTGTTGAAAAGTTGTATTCAATTAAGGGGCGTAGCTCTAAAAAACCAATTGCGATGTTTGTTAGGGATGTTGCTATGGCGAAGCAAATTTTTGAGTTTGATGATTTTTTACAGGATTTTTGCGAGAAGTATTTGCCGGGAAGGGTTACTGTGGTTGCTAAGGTTAAGGATAAGACTGAGATTGAAACTTCGCAAAAGTTAAGTCTTGAATCTAATTTTTTAGGATTTAGAATTGTAGATGGTGAGTTTATAAATGAGTTAATTTCTCGTTTGAATTTGCCTTTGGCTGTGACGAGCGCTAATATTTCTGATTCTAAGGAGTTGCTTTCGGATTTTGATGTTTATGAAACTTTCAAGAATCGAAATGTTGATTTTTTGCTTGTTGAAGGCGGTTTGTGTGAAAGTGGAGAAGTCTCCACGGTTGTTAAAATTGATGGCGCGGCTTTTGAAGTTTTGCGTCAAGGGGTAACTTATATTGATTAATTGAAAATGGCACAATTTTTAACGAGATTATTTTGCGAGAATGGCTTTGTTAAGATCCTGGCTGCGGTTTTGATTTTTTATTTTGCTATATATAAGTATGATAAGTCTCCGGATTCGGTTGCTAAGCGTTTTAACAAGGAGGAGCTTACTGAAGATTTTAAGGATATAAAAAAGCAGACTAAGAAGATTTTTGATGTTATGGCCTATAAAAATGCTATAGCTTCTAGCACAAAAAAAGAGAATTTTCAAGATGTAGAGACGGCCTCTTCTGTACAAAGAAAGCTTATTTTGACCGATCATATTGCGCAGATTGATTCTTTAGACGCGAAGCTTTTAAACAAAATAGAGGTCGAGGGGCAAAAGGTTGAGTGTGGTGATTTTGTGACTTTTTCTTATAATATATTTCAAAATAAGAATTCTGATATTTTATTTAATAAAAGTAGTAGGTCTCTAACTATTTCGCAGCAAGAAAGTATTTTTTTTGAAAGATTACTTGTGGGATTAAAAAAAGGTGAGGAAAGGGAGGTGTTTGTTGATAGAGATTATAATTTTTTACCTAGTATAGTGAGAAAGTATTTTTTATCTAGCGAGGGCAGGGGTATCTTTATTAAACTGAAGCTAGATGATCTAGAAAAGTCTCAGATTGAAACTGGCAAAATGTTTAGTGAGATAGAGAAGATAATTTGTAATTAAATTTTGTTAGTTTATGAAAGATATAGAAATGCGACCAAAAAAGTCGAAAAAAGATTCAATATCGAAATTTTTGTCTGATTTTTTACCGATAATTGTTTTTTTAGTTATTTATAAAACTTCCAATCATGCAAAACCAATACTTCCAGCAACATTTTGGATGGTTGTAGTTACTTTTTTTAGCTTGATTGCTTCTTATATTTTGACTAAGAAGGTTGCTAAGATGCCACTTATTACTGCGATAGTTCTTGGTGTATTTGGTGGGTTGACGGTTTTTTCCGGAGATGATTACTTTATAAAAATTAAACCAACTTTGATTAATTTAGTTTTTTCCTCGATATTGCTTTTTGGCTATTTTACAAAAAAACCATTAATAAGTTATTTATTTGGTGGAGAGTTAAAATTAAAGGAAGAAGCTTGGCATTCTATGTCGCTTAGATGGGCTCTTTTCTTTTTAGGCTTGGCGATTTTAAATGAAATAGTTTGGAGGAACTTTTCATTAGATTTTTGGGTGAATTTTAAAGTATTTGGTGTTTTACCAATTTCAATGATATTTACAGTTAGTCAAGTACCATTTCTTTTGAGGAATATAAAGAAATAAGCTTTATTGACCTCTTTTGTAAATTGCTAAACTATCCGTATCATCAATTTTTCTTACTTCTTTTAAGATAAAGTTTTTAATAACATCATTCATATCGGTAAAATTCATTGTGTTTATGGCATTTTTACCGTCTGAGCCGATTATTTTACTACTTTTAAACCAGATTAACTCGTCTACAAGGTTTTCTTGCAATAAAATTGTAGATACAATACTTCCTCCTTCGACCAATATGGAGTTTATAGATATTTTATTTAATTCTTTTAGGCAATAATTAAGGTCGATGAGGTTGTTTTTTGAAGGAGCTGCGATGAATTTAATTTTATGATTGTTCGATTTCGCTACAGTTTTTCTATTATTTTCACTATCGGCATAAATTATTATTATTTTGCCGCTATTAAAAAGCTGATAATTGAGGTCAAAGTCAAGCTTATTGGTGATAATAATTTTGGTTGGTGAATTGTCTTCCAAGCCTTTAATTCTACAGTTCAAAGATGGGTTATCTTTTATTAAAGTATTCTTTCCTATTAAGATTGCATCATTGAGATATCTTAAGTAATGGCCGTATTTCCTGGATTTATCGGATGTTATCCATTTGCTTTGATCATTATTTAGGGCGATTTTTCCATCCATCGAAGACGCTATTTTAAGCGTTATGTAAGGGGTTTTAGAGCTGATAGCTTTGAAAAAAGCTTTATTTATTTCATAGGCTTCTTCTAATTCGATTATTTCAACTTCCACTCCATTTTTTCTAAGTATTTCAACTGATTTTCCTTCCATTCTCTTATCAGGATCGATTGCGGCAATTACAACTTTAGAGATCTTATTTTCTATTATTAGATCTGTGCATGGTAGGGTTTGACCATGGTGACAGCAAGGCTCTAGGCTTACATATAAGGTGGCTTTGTTAAGTATTGATTTGTCGGCAATTTTATTAATCGCATTAAATTCAGCGTGAGGTCTTCCGTTTCGCGAAGTGACTCCGGTTGCTAAAATTTTATTATTTTTGGTTATTACGCAGCCCACGCAAGGGTTTGGAGATGTTTTTCCGCGGTTTTTTCTTGCTAAATTTATGCAAATTTGTAAAAAATTTATATTATTTTGTTTTTTTTCTTGCATTCTTGTTGAATATTAATATTTTTTGTTTTATTATATCTATGTATTCTATTATAATCTCTTTTTTGAAATTTTCAATTTTTATATTTTTTTTGTGATGGGTTGTTCAGGGTTAGTAGATTATAGGTTATTTAAGGTGATTTGCTGTTTTTGTTTTATTGTGTGCATGGTTACCTCTTGTTCGTCGAATAATGATGAGCGTGCTGGGACTTCTTTTAGGCCGGTGCCTTATCAGCAACCGGCGTCTGGATACCCTTACCCCGCTGGCTCTTATCGATATCGGCAACCTTATTATGGTGCTCCAAATTCTAGGTCGCATTATAACCCCTATGATTTTCAGCAACCATATGGTTCTAACCCATATAGTGATTATGATCAATATTACGTTCCTCCTGTGCAATATTACAATAATGAGTTTCAGGATGCGGACGATTTTAGTGTAAGCCCTAGGTAAATGATACTTCGTTATGTTTGTAACTTATTGTTGGTTTTTGCTCTGACGACTTTGCTTTCCTGCGCTCCAAATTTTGGTAAAAATCTTGACAATAGAGATGAGGATTTGTATAATAGAGTTGGATATAGACCGGGCCACACTCCTGCTGATTACCAGTCTTACCAAGATTCTGCACGGGATCGTCAATCTGGTAATGTTAAGGTTGTGCCCGATTATTACTATCGAAAAGCTGATAGGGTTGCAAATAGGCCTCCTGCTCAAAGGGCTAAAAAGGTGGTCTCAGTTAAATATGAGCCATCTTCAAGGCATTATAATAACCCTTATTCATTTAAGCCGCCTTTGAACTTTCCGTATTTTGATAGTGATCAATATTACGTGCCTCCTAGGGGTTATAATGGCAGAGGTCATGATTCTCACAATGAGGAGTCGGGCTATCAGAATGGTCGATCTGGGTCTAAAAATGACGAATTATATTAAAAAATAAAGAAAAAATGAGTAAAAAAATAGTAATTTATAGTAAAACGGTCTGTCCTTACTGCGTTAAAGCAAAATTTTTGTTGAAGAGATATAGCGTGGATTTTGAAGAAATTTTGGTCACTAGCTCTGAAATTATGGAGGAGATGGTCAAAAAATCCGGTGGAATGAAGACTGTGCCGCAAATTTTCGTTGATGACAAGCATATTGGCGATTGCGAAGGGTTATATAAGTTGGATGCGGAAGGTAAATTAGAAGAAATTTTAAAATAATTTCATTTTCCCCCTTGAAAAATTTTAAATAGACATTATCTAATAATTAGAAGGCGGTTTTTGCGTAAAAAATACGCTAAAACTTAAAAGATTGCCACTTTATTTGCTTCTTTTTTATAAAAGAGGCGTGGTGAAATATTAATTAATATTTATACAAAGTTATGAAAATTAGACCATTACATGATCGTGTTTTGATTGAAAGAGTAGAGGCTGAAGAAAAAACTTCAGGTGGAATTATTATTCCTGATACTGCCAAAGAAAAGCCTTCAGAAGGTAAAATCGTGGCTGTGGGAAATGGTGCGCGTGATGAAAATGGTAAAGTTATTCCACTGGAGGTTAAAGTTGGTGACAAGGTTTTGTTCGCTAAATGGGGTGGAACTGAGACTAAAATTGATGGTAAAGAGCTTATTATTGCTAAAGAAAGCGATATCTTGGCCATTGTTGAATCTTAGCTTCGTCTTTTTGGCTAAAATTAACAAAAAGATCCTTGCGGTATTGGTTATACAGCTTTGTTACTTTTTATTAATTTTATCTCAAAAGTACTTTACTAAGATCCAAAATTAAAAATTATATTAATATAAAAATAAATAAAAATTATGTCTGCAAAAGAAATTAAATTTGGTTCAGATGCTAGAGCTAAAATCCTAGAAGGTGTTGATATCATTGCAAATGCGGTGAAAGTTACCTTAGGGCCAAAAGGAAGAAATGTTGTGATTGAAAAATCATTTGGTGCGCCAAGAATTACTAAAGACGGTGTTTCTGTTGCTAAAGAAATTGATTTGGCTGATAAATTCCAAAATTTGGGTGCACAAATGATCAAAGAGGTTGCTTCTAAAACCAATGATATTGCTGGTGATGGAACTACGACTTCGACTGTTTTGGCTCAAGCGATTGTTCGCGAAGGTGTTAAGGCTGTTGCGGCTGGGATGAATCCGATGGATTTGAAGCGTGGGATTGACTTGGCTGTTGAGGCTATTATTGCTCAAATTGCAAAAGTTAGCGACAAAGTTGACAGTAATCAGGAGAAAATTGCTCAAGTTGCGACTATTTCTGCGAATGGTGACAAAGAAATTGGTAGTAAGATTGCTGAGGCTGTGGCTAAGGTTGGTCCGGACAGTCCAATCACAGTTGAAGAGGCAAAAGGACTTGAGTTTGAGCTTAATGTGGTTGAAGGGATGAATTTTGATCGCGGTTATTTGTCGCCATATTTTGTGACTAATACTGAGAAAATGACTTGTGAGCTTGAAAATCCTTACATTTTGTTGTTTGAGAAGAAGATTTCAAATTTACAGCCACTTGTTCCTTTGCTAGAAGCGGTTGTTCAGTCAAGCCGTCCGCTTTTAATTATTGCTGAGGATATTGAAGGTGAGGCTTTGGCTGCTTTGGTTGTGAATAAACTTCGCGGTGGTTTGAAGGTTGCTGCTGCTAAGGCGCCTGGATTTGGCGACAGAAGAAAGTCTATCATGGAAGATATTGCTACTTTGACTGGTGGACAGTTGATTTCAGAGGATCTTGGCATGAAATTAGAGACTGTAACTTTAGAACAACTTGGCTCTGCGAAGAGAATTATTGCGACCAAAGATGATACTACCATCGTTGATGGAAGCGGTGAATCTAATGACGTTAAGGCTAGATGCGAGTCTATCAAAAAGCAGATTGAGGATACTACTTCTGATTATGACAAGGAAAAGCTTCAAGAAAGATTAGCTAAACTTTCAGGCGGCGTTGCTATCCTAAAGGTTGGCGGGGCTACGGAAGTTGAGGTTAAAGAGAAGAAAGACCGTGTGGAAGACGCTTTGGCTGCGACTAGGGCCGCGATTCAAGAAGGAATTGTTGCTGGTGGTGGGTCTGCGTTGATTCATGCTGGTAAAATTCTTGAGAAGATTAAAGGTGAAAATGAAGACCAAAATGTTGGTATTAATATCATCAAGAAGGTGGTTGAGGCTCCAATTCGTCAGATTGCGCAAAATTCTGGCTTTGATGGCGCGGTTGTGGCTAATAAAGTTGGGTCTAGTAAGGATACTTCTTATGGTTACGATGCGCAAAACAACAAATATGGTAACATGTTTGAGGCTGGGATTGTCGA
Source organism: Rickettsia sp. (assembly GCA_038131245.1). Classification (GTDB taxonomy): domain Bacteria; phylum Pseudomonadota; class Alphaproteobacteria; order Rickettsiales; family UBA1997; genus CAMCFD01. The sequence continues at coordinate 32,753 of JAYPPA010000006.1, forward strand.
TCCTGCTAAAGTTGTTAGAACTGCCTTACAGGATGCATCTTCGATTGCTGGATTGTTAATTACTACTGAAGCAGTAGTTGTTGAAAGTAAGGATGATTCTGATTCTGGTGCCGGTGGTGGAATGCCAGGCGGCATGGGCGGTATGGGCGGAATGCCAGGAATGTTCTAGTTAAAAAAAATTCACTTTTTGAGTTTTACAAAGGCATTGAGTTAGTCGATTGTTTTGTAGGTTGAATTTAGAAAGGTGAAATTTTTTTAGGAAGCTTTGTGTTTTCTCTCGCAGCTAAGCTGTGAACCGAAAACTAGTAAGGTTATTTGAAAAATCTTCGATTTTTTGTTGTAAAATTTAAAAACCTGCTTGCTTTTTTTAGGTGAGCAGGTTTTTTTATGGTTATTAGTTGATATTTAAATTTACTTCAGTTAAAATTGTAATATATTATTAAAATAAATGCTTTAAATATGAATGTTGATAAGGTTTCAATAGGTAAGAATGCGCCTGAAAATGTGAATGTGATTATCGAGGTGCCGATGAATGCTGATCCGGTCAAATATGAAATGGATAAGGATTCAGGGGCGATCTTGGTTGATCGCTTTGTGGCTACACCGATGTACTATCCTTGTAATTATGGATTTATTCCACATACTTTGTCGGATGATGGTGACCCTTGTGATGTATTGGTGGTTAGTGATTTTCCAGTAGTTCCTGGTGCAGTTATAGCTGCTAAGCCAGTGGGGGTCTTAATCATGGAAGACGAAAAGGGAATGGATGAGAAAATCATTGCGGTTCCTGGTGCTAAGCTAAATTCTATTTATGAGAATGTTGAGTCATATAAAGATTTGCCAGAAAGTTTAATTGCTAAAATTGGTCACTTTTTCGAGCATTATAAAGATCTTGAGAAAGGTAAGTGGGTTAAAATTAAAGGTTTTGAAGATGCTAATAAGGCTAAAGAATTGATCAGGGAAGGTATTGAAAGAAACAAAAAGTAGTGTTCTTTATAGCTTTAGATCTTTAAAAAGAAGCGTTAAGATTTTTAGAGTGGTAACTTAAAAATTCGAAAATATGGAAAATATATCATCGATGTCAGTTTTAAATCTAGTAATGCAGGCTGATATAGTTGTGCAATTTGTGATGGCTGTTTTGGTTGTTGCTTCTCTATTTTCCTGGTCAATAATATTTGATAAGATTATTAAATTTAGGCTTTTGAAGCACCGTACCACAAGGTTTGAGGATCAATTTGAAAGTCAAATGATTGAGGATGTTTATAAAATTGCTTCGAAGAGCAACAATCATCCTTTGTCTGTGGTTTTTCTTGCTTGTATGGATGAGTGGAAGGAAAATAAGATTAAGAAGGTTATTGCTGGCGGGGCTGAGTTTAAAGACTCTTTGAAAGAGAGGTTGGTTTGTGCTATGGAAATTGGCTCGAATACTTCTATGGCTAGATTTCAAAAAGGCATGAGTTTTTTGGCTATTATTGGCTCTGTTACTCCGTTTATAGGTCTTTTTGGTACTGTTTGGGGGATTTTGAATAGTTTTCAGTCAATTGCAGTTTCTAAAAGTACGAGCTTGGCTGTTGTGGCGCCTGGTATTGCTGAGGCTTTACTTGCGACGGCGCTTGGTCTTTTTGCGGCAATTCCAGCGGTACTTTTTTATAATGTTTTTTCCAGTAAAATTAATGCTTTTTCGCAAAATATGGATAGCTTTTCGATGAAGTTACTCAATGTCTTGTCCCGTGAACTCGATCGCTAAAAAATTTCATCAAAAATTCAAAATCTACTTCGATATTTGTGGCGTTTTTGTTTTTTTGGTTCACTTAGGTGCTGGTTTATACACTGCGCTTTTAAAAAAAATAAAGAACACCAAAATCTCTTTGTATATTTTGTTTTTAGATGAAATTTACAATCTCTCATAAAGCTCAAACTTCAAGCTATTTAAACAAAAACACAACTCCGGAAAATAGAGTCATGGCGCAAATTCCTTGTCTGAAGAATTTTTCATTGATTTTTACATGAATTTTGAAACCCAGATAAATTGCTAGAAATACTGGAATTATTGTCCACCAAATGTCGATAAAGAAGCTTGGCTCGATCCTTCCTTGATAGGTTAGTTGGAAGAATCTGGCGATGTTAAAGGAGACGAAAAAAGAGGCGATGGTGACTCTTAATTCTGATTTATCTTTGAATTCTGATTTTAGGGCGTTGACGAAAAATGGTCCGCCGATGCCGTAAACTCCTTGCGAAATGCCTCCATTTAATAAAAGTAGGTTTTTAAGGTATCTAGGTATCTTAAAATTGTCAAAAAATATGGTTTTTGAAGATAAGAGTATTAAAAGTAGGCCTAAAATTGTGGTCATGAGCTGTGATGATATTGAAATAAATATGTGGACTCCTAGAAAAGTACCTAATATACAGACAGGAATGGTGGAAATATAGATTTTTTTTGAGAATTTTTTATAGTCGGAAAAGACGATTGCTGCGCTTGAGCAGGTTCCAATATAAAGTCCGGCCAAGACCATTTCCTTGACGTCCATAAAATATCCTAAGATTGAATAGGCTATAATTCCACCGCCAAAGCCGATTATGCTTTCAACGAAAAATCCGATTGAAAAACATGTTGCGATTAATATTGCAATGGTCATAATATAATATGTAGATATTTAAAATTAATTAGTTATGTCTAAAATTATTATACTATTGTGGCTATTTCTTGCAAGTGTTATTTTGCCATTGCAATCTTATGCTTTTTCGGTTTTTGATGAGGGTAGGGTCAATGAGCAAACTAGAAAGAGGCTTGGTGAAAGTTCTAATAAAGTGGATTTTTTAAATCGGGTTTATTTTGATGTTTTTGCAAGGGATGATCGCAATGCTAGTGCTACTCAAAATGAGGTAATTAGGAGTTCAGCTAGGGTGGATTTAGTGTCACAACTTCACTATAATAAAAAATGGTTTATTTATACGAATTTTAGGGTTGAGGAGCAGGGTTTGGTGTCGAATGAGTTTCGATCCCTACAAGCTACTCCGGCAAATGGAGAGGATCAGTCTTTTCAGGATCATGCTGGGGTGGTTAGGGAGCTTAATTTTGGTTATGAAGATGATGATTATAAGGTTTTTGCGGGTAAATTTCGCCCGAAATTTGGCTATGCTTGGAATTTAGGTCGGGGTGTTTTTACGAACTCACTGTCTTCTTCTTATATGCAAAGCGAAAGGATTGGTTTTGGTGGAGAGGTTAAGGCAGGAGATAAAAGGCGCACTGGGGCTTATAATTTAGGGGTGAGTTTTTACAAATATGATAGAAAATATTTGGATAATAGCATGCTTACTTCACGCACTGAGGTGAAGCAAAACCAGGCTGTTGCTAGTGATACTAAAAATCCTGATTCATTTACAGTGCATTTGGATATTGATTTTGATTTAAATAGTGGTAAGGAGCTTTTTTACAGATTTGCTTACTCAAAACAGAAGTTTGATCGTAAGTATTTGGTCAATAATTCTACTGCTGAGACTCCGTATGAGGATCAGCAGGCTTACTCTTTGACTATGAACTATAAAGTTCCATTTAGTAAGAATTTTAGTCTGGATAGTTTGGTTGAATATGCGGATACTGAATTTTTAGAAGGTGGTTTTGGTGTGAATAAGGATAGCGTGACCAATGTTAGTGCTATTGCAAATATTTGTAAGAATTGGAATATTACGGGTGGGGTTGCTGAGCGGAGAATTTTGGCAACAGCTGGAGGAATTACTGCAAAAACTCTTGAATCAGAATTAACCGTAGGTTATAATTTTGATAAGAGTGATTATTTTGATGGATTGCAAATTAAGGTTGGGTTGGTTGAGCTTAGAGATACTGTTACTGCTCCTTATTCTTTGGATGAAAGAAGGGGTGGTGTGGCGTTGCTGCGCTATGTGAAGTGGCTTTAATTTTGAAATTTTAAGAACAATGTTTTTTAAATTATGGAAATGAAAAAAATATTAATAGCGGTACCAAAAGGTAGGATACTCAAGGATCTGGTAAGGGTTTTTGATAAAGTTGGTTTGTCGCCAGAAGATGAGTTTTTTGATGATAATGCTCGCAAGATGGTGTTTAAGACGAATTTTGCTAATATTGATCTGCTTAAAGTTAGAAGTTTTGACATTGCGACTTTTGTGAAGTTTGGGGCTTGTGATTTGGGGGTTTGTGGAAGTGATGTTTTGGATGAATTTGATTCTAGTGATGTTTATGATGTACTTGATCTTGGGATTGGTAAATGTCGACTTTCTTTGGCTGTGGATAAGGGTGTGAAATGTGACTTTAGTAATTTGACTCATGCTAGGGTTGCAACAAAATATGTGAATTTAACTTCGAAGTATTTTTCTTCTAAAGGTGTGCAGGCTGAGATTATAAAGCTTAATGGGGCAATGGAAATAGCAACAAAATTAGGTTTAAGCGACTTTATTGTTGATTTGGTTGATACTGGAAATACTTTGAGGGAAAATGGTATGGAAGTTTTTGAGGATATTTGTGATGTCAGCTCGAGGCTTATTGTGAATAAAGCTTCGCTGAAGACGAAAAATGTAGAAATAAATGCGGTTATTGATTTGTTTAATCAGAAGTGATTTTTGGTTATTTTGGTGTTATAAAATAGTAATTAACTATTAGTATGGCTGGAGTTGTTAGAAAAATATTGTCAGTTTTTCTATGCCTGATCTTTTTGATTGGGGATGTCTATGCCCTTGGTTATGAGGGAGTGCGCGATTCATCTTTTTCTGCGACTGATACTTCTTTTTGTGAAACGGGGGATCTTGGTGGTTTTGATCCCTTGGGAGTTACGGCTAGAGATTTGAGGTGGGTGGTAACAAATCCAACTTGCTACGGGTTTATTGCTGGGGTAGGTGCGACGATGTTAACTCTTCATGTAGCTGGTCGATTTGCTTGCGCTCAAAATCCTGTTGCTTTTCCTTTTAATGGTGCTATTTCTAGAAGTAGTTCTATTCCTGCTGCTGCTATTTTAAATGTTAATACTGGTTTGGCGGTTGCAGCTTTTGTTTCGGATTGTGGGGAAAAGGTAGCGCTTTGGAGTGCTGCTAATGCTACGAATACGACTCCTCCTACTACTGGCACCTATACTGCTCAGGTTGGTGCAGCTAGTACTTCTATGAGTTATTGTTGCGCTTCATCTGCTTCATATGTTGCGGCGGTTGGTGTAGCGCTTGGGGTTTTGGCTTCTCTGTGGGATGTTGCGTCCGAGACTTATGAGAATGCTAGAGTTTGCGGTCACGATTGGTATTCTTGGAAACAGTTTGATGTAAATGGAAATCCCGTGACTGGGACCGTTAGTACTGCTACTGGTGGTTATTGGAGAAGGGGTGCTTATGATCATTCTTATGCGAAGAAGCTTCAGGATACATTTATTCCTTCCAGTCCTTCTGCGAGTACTCCTCCTTCCTGGATGGACGATGAGAGAAGTTTGACTAATATGTATTATCGTGAGTTTATGTTCAATGGTAAGGAGTATAGAGATTCCAGTGGGCCATGCAGACCGCCAAGTAATTGGAATAGCACTAGACAAGTGGAGCTACTTGGTTATACTGATGACAAACAGAGGTACTATATGAGAGGTCCTGGTTTACCTTCTTATTTTGCTTGTCATAGATATATTTCGACTGGGACTGCGACTGCTCCTACTAGTGCCGAGAGGGATGCTTATGAGTGCTGCGTAGAAAGAAGTCAATCTGTTATGTGTATCGAAAATAGGACTAGGCTTGGTAGGGCTGGAAATATGAATATTAGCGGCTCTGGTTGGAATGCGAGAGTGACTATGAATAATGGCTATAATTCAGCATTTTGTAAGGTTGGTGAGAGTTGCATGGTGTCAGCAGTGGGATTTAAGGTCGAGAATTCCATGTCTCAAATTAGTACAATATGTGCTCAAACCGAGACTCTTTGTCCTTATGATCATTTGCTTGGTGGTGGAACTGAGATTAAGTCCTATGGAACTAGCACCTCTGGTAGCGTTATATCGACGAAAATTAATAATTATTGCCAATTCAATAAACATTGTGTTAAGACTCCGGCAAGACCATATGTTAGAATTACTGATTTTAATAATGCATTTATTTCTGGTGCTTGTGTGAATTTTGTAGGGCATAGCCAGAATACCTATAGTAATACCAATGATTTACTGCCAGTTAGTAATATTAAAAATTTCTCAGCGCCGTTGGTGGAATGTATGGCGGAGACTATTAAAAATATGATTCAAAATAGGGCTGGCTATACGAGATGCAGTGACCCAGATGAATCGCCAACTACTGTTGCTGGTCGTGAGACTTGTGTTGGTGGCTATGTATTTAGAGAAGGTGATCGACTAACAACTCCTTCGCCGCTTTCTAGAATGCAAGATTTGCTCAGAACGGCTGTTAAGTTGATCTTAACGCTTTCGGTGGTTTTCCTTGGATATTCTACATTGCTAGCTTTAAAACCGGTTGATAAAAAGACGATTTTGATCTATGTTGTTAAGTTTGGTTTTGTGGTTTACTTTGCTTTAGGCACTGGTTGGCAGGATTTATTTGTTGATCATGTGTTTAAAATTTCTTCAGACATTGCTTCTTTTGTGACTAAGTTTGATGATGAGTCTTTAGTTGCTATCTCTGCTGGGACTGGAAGCAATAGACTTGATGGCTGCCAGTTTCCGAAATTTGATGCTAGCTTAACTAGGGATGTAGGAACCTATCCTGATGCAATTAATGACCCATTTTATGCCGTGAGTAATCCTGCTAATAGAAAATATGCGCCTGGCTTTGAATATTTAAAGCCGTGGGATACGCTTGATTGTAAGTTCGTAAGAGCAATTGGCTTTGGCCCAGATATGACAGTGCCAAATTTAATTCTTACAATTTTGGCTGGATTGCTTACTGGGGGGCTTGGGGTTGTGTTTGTGATGTTTAGCTTTATTTTTGCTTTCTTTTATGCTGCGATGATTATTAGAGCGATTCATATTTTCCTAGTTTCTACGATTGCAATTGCGATGTTGATCTTTATTTCTCCTATTACAATTACTGCGATATTATTTAAGAAAACTAAAGATATTTTTGATAGGTGGCTGAGGCAGCTATTGGGCTTCATTGTTCAACCAGCTATATTATTTGCTTATATAGCGATTTTTGTGGCTGTTATGGATTATGCCGCCTATGGAATGAGGCCTCATAGACCTGATAATGGCGGATTGACATTTGTTGGAGATGGGCTTGAGCAACCAAAGGGAACTGTGTGCAATGGAGATGCAAATAAAAATAGCTTATATTGTATTTTTAATTTTGCTTCATTTGGATCCTATTCTGGTTTGGAGCCAATTGGTATAATAGCTCCATTTCTTTTGAATATAAATAAAGAGAAGCTGAATACTATTATAGAGGCTGGACTTTTAATGTTTATTTTTACGAAATTCATGGATAAGATTTCTGATATTGCTGGTGAGTTGACTGGTTCGAAAGGTATTGCTTCAAAAACTCCTTCTGCTGGTAAGATTGCTGGTAAAGCTTATGGAATTGCAAGAGGAGTTCAAAAACGCGGAACTAGGGTTGCTGGTAATGCTATTATAGGTGGGGCCCGTAAAGTAGGAAGAGGGGCTTCACGCATGGCAAATCGAGGCAAGAGAGCCTCTTCTAAGGGGACTATGAATGCTGCTTCTTCCGTGAAGGGTAGAAGCAGTGGGGGTGATTCTTCTGCTGGAGGGGGAGGTGGTGATGCGGCTAGACCTACTCCACCACCAAGACCAGCTCCTCCTTCACCAGGTGGAGGAGAGAGTGATACTTAGTTTAGGGAGAAATTTTTGACTTAATAGAGAAGTTTTTTGTAAATCTCGATGGTTGAGTCTAGCATTTTTTGGTTGGTGAAGTTTTTGATGATGTGATTTCTGGCATTTTCACCAATTTCTTTAGCTTCTTCATCACAGAGCCCTAATGCGTAGTCAATTTTTTCAGCCATATCCAAAGGGTCTTTATTTTTGACTAAAAATCCGGTTTGGCCATCAATTATTGTTTCTAAAGATCCACCAATATTAGTGGCAATGATTATTTTTTTCATAGCTTGAGCTTCGATTGCAACGCGTCCGAAAGCTTCTGGTTTGGTGCTGGCGGAAATTACTATATTAGAGGTACAGTAAATGGAGGGCATATCTTTTTGATTGCCAAGAAATTTTATTTTTGAATCTAGGTTTTTGTTAATGATCTTTTGCTTTATTTTTTGAGCAAAATCTTTATGTCCATGATCAGACCCAACAAAAACGCAAATATAATCATTTTTTACATGTTTTAGCGCCTCAATTAGCAATTCATGGCCTTTCCATGAGGTGATTCTGGCTGGGAAAAGTATTATTTTTTTATCAGGGATTTGCCATTCTTTTACTAAGTCAGCTATTTTTGATGGAGAAATTTTTTCTGGATCAAAGGTATTTATATCAACTCCTCTAGGAATTGTAGTAATTTTGGCGCTTAATTTTTCGTCAAATAATTTTTGGTAATTTTCAATGGAATATTCTTTGATAAAATTCGATACAGTAATTACAGCATCGGTTTTAAACATGAAAGAATTATATAAAAGCTTTAATTTTGATAAGGTTTTGTTGCCAAATTTGACGGAATAGGGGCCGTGTATTGTGGATACGGTTTTTATCTTTGGATTATTTTTGCAAGCAAAATAGGTGCTAATCATTGGGGCTCTTGACCTTGTGTGGATTAGGTCGACCTGATTTTCTTCGATGATTTTTTTAACCTTTTTTACATTTGAAAAGATTTTTAGTGGATTTTTCGTTTGCAGATTTAATTTGATGTGTTTTACGCCATTATTTTCCAGCTGCCTTGTCATTTCGCCGCCATTTGAGGCTATTAGCGGGTTAAAGCCTTGTTTTTTGAGCTCTATCGCAGTATCAACAACTCCTCTTTCTACACCTCCGCTATGCAAAGAAGGAATAATTTGTAGAATTGTTTTTTGCGAGTTTTCTGACATTACTTATAATAGTCGTCTCGAATTATTGTTTGGTCTCTTTGAGCTCCATTTGATAATATTGATACTTTAACTTCACATAATTCTTCGATTTTTTTGATGTAAGATATTGCCTGAACGGGAAGCTTCTCAAAATTCTTAATGTCTGAAGTAGTCGTTAACCAACCCTCATGCTCAATGTAAATAGGAGTTAACTTCGACCATAAAGATCTATCGTGAGGAAAATAATCATATTTTTTACCATTAGCTTCATACCCTACACATATTTTGATGGTTTTGAAAGAGTCTAGAACATCTAATTTTGTTAGGACTATTTCTTTTACGCCAGAAAGTTGAATAGATTGTTTGATTAGCGCAGTGTCCAGCCAACCACAGCGTCTATCGCGCCCAGTCACAGTACCGACTTCTCCACCTTGAGTTTGTAATAATTTTCCAGTCTCATCAGTCAATTCGGTTGGAAATGGCCCAGAGCCAACCCTAGTTGTGTAAGCCTTAACAATACCAAGGGTTTTGTTAATCGCGTCAGACCCAAGGCAGCTTCCAAGGCCGATTTGCGAAGCAACCGTATGAGATGATGTTACAAAAGGGTATGTGCCAAATCCAACATCTAATAGCGCGCCTTGGGCTCCTTCAAACATGACATTTTTACATTTTGACAATATTTGTGAGATTTCGTAGGAAGACTTGGTAAATGGCCTGATTTTTTCTTTTATTTCCTCGACTTCTTGCTTGACTTGGGCTATTGTTAATTCTTGTTTTCCAAGGCCTTTTCGTAAGAGATTGTGGAAAAATAGCATGTTATTTATTGCACTTTCTAGAATTTTTTCATCAAATATGTCACATATTCTAATAGCCCTTCTTCCGGCTTTGTCTTCATAGGCTGGGCCGATTCCTCTTCCGGTTGTGCCGATTTTCTTGGCGCCCTTGGCCTCTTCAAGAAGCTGGTCTAGCTCTCGATGAATTGAGAGAATGATGCAGCAATTATCAGCGATAAGTAATTTTTCAGGAGTCACATCAAGCCCAGCCTCTCTGGTTTTTTTAATTTCGTCAAATAGGGCGACCGGGTCTACGACTACGCCACTGCCGATTATTGAGAGCTTGTTTCTAACAAGCCCAGAAGGCAGTAGGGACAGTTTGTAGGTTTTATCACCAACTTTAATAGTGTGCCCAGCATTATGACCGCCTTGAAAGCGTACTATAGCGTCAAATTTCTCAGATAAAACATCAACAATTTTACCTTTTCCTTCGTCTCCCCACTGAAGACCTATAATTGCAACATTATCCATTTAAGATTTCTTTTTGAGTTTAAAATTTCTGCCACAATATGGACAGGTAACATTATCGCTTGTTCCCATGTTCAAATATGATACTGGGTGGCCAAATACACTGTTTTGACCTTCTTTAGAGCCATTGCAAGATACTTTTTTGCTGCTCACATGTATTATTTCAATCGGATTTGACCGAGTTATTTTTTCTTGAGACATATTAAAATGTTTAATTTGCTACAAATATACTCTAATTATACTATATTGCAATTGAATTTTCAAGTTTTTTCGTCAATTAAAAAGAAATAGGCTTTTTGAGGTAGAAAAATCTTGTTTTTTTCGGGCGGTTGCTGTATAATTATTATATTATTTATAAAAATGCGGGGTTATTAGGATTTATTAATATCTTAATTAAATAGATTATGAAAAAAATATTTGCTATTTTTACATTATTACTAGTATTTAATTACTCTGTATCTTTTGCTGCGTCTGAGTGGGAGAAGCCAGCAATGGGCTTTTCTGCTTCAAAAGTGAGGGTTTTACAGACTTCATATTATGACGATAGTGGTGAAAAAATGCATATTTATGCTTTGCATTTTAAAGTAAAAGACGGCTGGAAGCTCTATGGCAAAGATAGCTTAGGGGTTGGAATTGCTCCATCTTTTGACTTTTCTAATTCTATACAAGTTACAAATTACAATTTTTATTGGCCAAAATCAAAACGAGTCAGTCAAAAAATTGGTGATCAGGTTTTTGAGTATGATTCTTATGAAAAAGAGGTTGTAATTCCTTTTGATTTATATGGTAAAATTGAGGATGGCTCTATTTTGAAGTTTGATTTGCTTTATGGGGTTTGCAATGAAATCTGTGTGCCAGTTAATAATAGTTTTGTTTTGACAGTAAAAAAGGGTATTGACGAGAGTGATTTTGCTCTTATAAAGCCTTATTCTGGGCCGATTTCTATGAATTTAACTCAAGATGGTAGCAAGGTTGATTTGGGGCTTGTTGAAGATGGAGAGTCTTCGATGCCCATAACTACTTTGTGTTATGCTTTATTTGCGGCTTTTTTGGGAGGGTTGATTCTTAACATTATGCCTTGTGTATTGCCAGTTTTGAGTATTAAGCTGATTTCTATTTTACAACATAATAGTCAAAATGTCAGGGCGATAAGAATGTCTTTTTTAGGTAGTGTTGCTGGTATTTTGTTTAGTTTTCTTGTATTTAGCGGCCTTGTGAGTGCTATTTCATATTCTGGTGATATTTTTAATTGGGGGTTGCAGTTTCAAAATCCGGTGTTTTTAACTTTTTTAATTGCGGTATTTTTAATTTTTATCGCTAATATTTTAGGTTATTTTCAAATTAATAGCTCAACTACTTTGTCTAACTATTTGAATAAAAAAATTGATAATAGCTTTATTAGAAGAAAAATAGTGATAGCAAATTTCTTTTCTGGTATATTAGCTGTTTTGCTTGCTACACCATGCTCAGCTCCATTTTTAGGTGCCGCTATTACTTTTTTGGTGACCCAGTCAGCATTTTTTACTTTTATGATTTTTATGGCAATGGGTATTGGTTTTGCTTTTCCGTATTTGCTGTTAATTGCCTTTCCTAAGCTGATTAGGCTTTTACCTAAGTCTGGTTCTTGGACTATGGTGGCTAGAAATATTTTAGCTAGTCTTGTGTTTTTGACGGCGATTTGGCTTTGCTATGTGCTTTATAAGAATTCTGGTGCGGAGGTGGCTCTGACTGTTTTGGGGCTTTCTATTCTATTACTACTTAGCTTTAAAATTATTAGATATAGAGTGATAAAGACAATACTAATTCTAGCTTTAATTTTGTCGATAATTTGTGCTCCAAATATGGTTCAGCATTCTAAGGTGACTAATTTTAAAGTCTCTCAAGACAAGGCTTGGATTAATTTTGAGAGGGTTGAAATTCAAAATTATGTTGAAGCAGGAAAAGTCGTAGTGGTGGATGTGACTGCTGATTGGTGCTTGACTTGTAAGTTTAATAAGTATAAAGTATTGAGCAATGAAGAAGTGTTAGCATTGTTGGAAAGTAAGGATGTTGTTGCTATGAGGGCTGATATCACTAAACCAGACAAGGATGTTATGGATTTTATCAATAGCTATGGGCGCTATGCAATTCCATTTAATATGGTTTTTGGCCCAAATGCTAAAGGGGGAATTTTGATGTCGGAATTATTAAATAAGGAAGATTTCATTAAAACAATTAAAAAAGCTTCAAAATAATATGAGTGATTTAACAAAATTAACAATTAAAGAGTCTTTAAAAGGCTTGAAAAATAAGGATTTTACTGCTTTAGAGTTGACAGAAAGCTATATTCGAAATATTGAAAGCAATCGTAAGATTAATGCTTTTGTGACTGATACTTTTGAAGAGGCTGTGGCTGGGGCTAAAAAGGCTGATGAGAATATTGCAAAGGGTAAAATGCGTGCCTTGGAAGGAATTTCGATGGGAATCAAGGATTTGTTTTGCACGAAAGGGGTTCGTACGACTGCTGCTTCGAAAATGCTTGAAGATTTTGTGCCAACTTACGAGTCTACTGTGACTAAAAAACTTTGGGATGAGGGTGCGTTGATGCTTGGCAAGCTTAACATGGATGAGTTTGCAATGGGAAGTGCCAACACTAATTCTTATTTTGGCCCAGTAATTAGTCCGATTAAGAGAAATGGTGATAATGAGGATTTGACTCCTGGTGGTTCAAGCGGCGGGTCTTCGGCGGCGGTGGCGGCTAATTTATGCGGCGCGGCGACTGCTTCTGATACTGGTGGGTCAATTAGACAGCCCGCCTCTTTTACTGGCAGTGTTGGTGTAAAGCCTAGCTACGGAAGGTGTTCTAGATATGGCATGATTGCTTTTGCAAGCTCACTAGATCAGGCTGGGATAATTGCTAAGGATGTGGCTGATGCTGCTTTGGTGCAAAAGGTGATTTGTGGATTTGATGAGAAGGACTCAACCTCGATACAGCTGCCGGTGCCGGACTTTGACGGCTTGTTAAATAGTGATGTTAAGGGCAAGACGATTGGTATTCCTCATGAATATCGTGAATTTGGAGTGCCAGACGATATCCAGAAAGCTTGGGATAAGGCTAGGGATATTTTAAAGTCTAGGGGTGCAAATATTGTTGATATTTCATTGCCACACACTAAATACGGAGCAGCGGTGTACTATATTATTGCTCCGGCGGAATGCTCTTCGAATTTAGCTCGTTTTGATGGCGTTAGATATGGCCATAGAACCAAAGAAAAAGGACTTTCGATTGATGAAATGTACTCAAAAACAAGAACTGAGGCTTTTGGCGAAGAGGTGAGGCGAAGAATCATGGTTGGTACTTATGTATTATCGGCTGGTTATTATGATGCTTATTATAAAAAGGCGCTAAAGGTTCGAAGGTTGATTAATAATGATTTTAAGGAAGTGTTTAAAAAAGTTGATGCGATTTTGACTCCGGCGACTCCAAATACAGCTTTTGCGATTGATGATTCTGTGAGGTTGACTCATGATGATCCAGTGAAGCTTTATTTGAATGATATTTTTTCTATCCCAGCAAATATGGCGGGTCTTCCAGCAATGTCAGTGCCAATTAGCAAAGATAAGTATGGTTTACCGATTGGAATTCAAATTATTGCTAATAATTTTGATGAACAGACTATGTTTGATATAGCTTTATCATTACAAGAGTCGCTTTAAATGTTATCTTTGCTCTTTTAGGGCTTTTTAAAAAAAACAATAAATGAATTATTTAAATTATTTTACAAAATCAATAGACCAACTTCGTAAAGAGGGTAGGTACCGTAAATTCGTGAATATTTCTCGAATTGCTGGGGAATTTCCTTATGCTATTCATAATGAAACCGGTAAGAGGGTGGTTTTGTGGTGCTCGAATGATTATCTTGGAATGGGTCAAGACGAAGTCGCAATCGCTCGGGCCATAACTTCGGTAAAAAAGCATGGCCTTGGAAGTGGTGGAACTCGAAATATTTCTGGAACGAGTAAGCAAATAGTTGAGTTAGAAGAGTGGGTGGCAAAGATTTATGGTCGCGAGGCTGGCTTGACTTTTGTGTCTGGGTATATTGCTAATGATGCTTCTATTCAGGCTTTGGCGAAAATAATTCCTGATCTGGTGGTTTTCTCTGATCAAAATAATCATGCTTCAATAATTACTGGAATCAGAAACTCTAAACTTCAAAAAGAGGTTTTTGTGCATAATGATATAGTTGACCTTGAGGAAAAGCTGAAGAAGTATGATCAAAAACAACCTAAATTGATTATTTTTGAGTCAGTTTATTCGATGGATGGCGATTTTGGTGATGTGAAAGGTATAGTTGATTTAGCGGAAAAATACGGAGCAATGACTTTTTGTGATGAAGTTCATGGCGTTGGGCTTTATGGTGAAAAAGGAGGTGGATATTGCCAAGAAATTGGCTTAGATGATAAAGTGGATATTATTCAGGGAACTTTTGCGAAAACTTATGGAACGATTGGGGGTTTTATTGCTGGTAAAAAGGAAATAATTGATGCGATTCGACTTAATTCACATGGTTTTATTTTCTCCACTTCTCTGCCGCCGATGATTGCGGCTGCGACTATAGAAAATATTAAATATTTGTCGATGAATCATAGTGGTCGCAAAATAATGACGGAAAGGGTTAAGCAAACCAAAGAGGCTTTGGCTGAAATTGGCGTTGATATTATTGAAAATGAGTCACATATTATTTCTATTCGAATTGGAAATGCTAAAAAGGCCGAGGAAATTTCAAAAAGGTTGCTTGATGAGTTTGGAATTTATATTCAACATATTAATTATCCAACTGTTGCTAAAGGTGACGAGCGTTTGAGAATTATTACAACTCCAGCGCATAGCGAAGGGATGGTTAGAGATTTAGCGAAAGCTCTAAAGTCAGTTATTGAGAATTCCTAAAATATATAAAGTCATCCAAAATTACCCGAGCAGCAATATCATCATGGTGTTTTTGCTTTTTTCGACCTGGTAAGGAGCGAGCAATTTCCTCAGCTTCAAAAGAAGACAATCTTTCGTCAAACATAATAATTGGAAGGTTGAGCCCTTCTTTTTCAAGAAAAATATCAAGATTTTTGGTAAAATTGATTGAAAACTCACTCATTTGATTGGTTTTGCCATCCATATGGGTTGGATAGCCGACAATTATAGCTTTGATGTCATTTTGAGTAATAAAATCCTTGATTTTTGCAAAATCAACATCATTGCTTTTGCGCTCAATTATTGCTTTTGGAGTGGACAAAATTTGCAATTCGCAAGACGATGCAATGCCAATTCGCTTAGTTCCAATATCAATTGCCATTAATTTTCCTTGACTTGGAATAGTATTATGTTGTATAATATATTTATCTGGTACCATATTAATAGTATTATAAAACAAAATGTCTGAAATTACAAATAAAGATATTGAAAAAATTTCAAGATTGGCAAAAATTGATGTTGACGAGACAAAAATCGACGA
The DNA here is from genome assembly GCA_038131245.1 of Rickettsia sp. Classification (GTDB taxonomy): domain Bacteria; phylum Pseudomonadota; class Alphaproteobacteria; order Rickettsiales; family UBA1997; genus CAMCFD01. The sequence continues at coordinate 48,496 of JAYPPA010000006.1, forward strand.
ATTGACACAAAAAATGAAAGGAATCCTTGAATTTGTTGAGAGCCTTAATGAGGTCAATGTTGAAGGAGTCGAGCCAATGATTAATGTCAATGATGCTAAGCTTAGAATGGCTAAGGATGAAGTTAGTGACGGCGGTATTGCTGAGGATGTTTTAAAGAATGCAAAAAATTCTAAATATCAATATTTCGCAGTCCCAAAGGTAATTGAGTAATTTTTGACAATGTCCAGTAACTTGCAGCTCACTTTTGATCTTTCCGGTTTAAACTCTTCTAATAGTTATAGCGAGCATGATTTTGTCGTGCTTGATGAGCATAAAGATGCTTTTGATGGCTTGGAAAAGTTTCTTAGTCAGGATGATTATTCTTCTGCAAAACTTCCTCATTTGATCTTAAAAGGCGAGAAATTTTCTGGAAAAACGCATATTTTGAATATTTTTGCTCAAAAATATGGATTTAAAGTTTATTCTTGTGATGAAGTTAGAGATTTGGAGGTTACTTCGTTATTTACAGGTCAAAAAATTATAGCCATTGATGATGTTGATGATTTGCATGACGATAATTTGCTGTTTCATATTTATAATATGGCGCTTGAAAATGGGGTGTTTTTGTTACTTAGCTTGAAAGATACTGATGTTTTTGAATTGAGAGATTTGGTTTCTAGACTTCGAAATGTTGTTAGGGTACAAATTAAAGATCCAGATGTGGATATGATTAAGGTTTTATTATCGAAGGGTTTTTCAAGAAGGCAACTTAAGGTTGATATTAAAATCATTGATTATTTGTCTTTAAATATTGCTCGTAAATATGAGGCGGTGGAAAATATTATTCAAAAAATTGAGAAATTTTGCTTTGAAAATAAAAAGACTTTAACTTTGGTGGATGTGAAAGGGTTGATTGCTGATTAATTTATGGTGATTTTTGTAAAAAAAGAGTAAATTAATCCAATTATAGCATATCATGTCAAATTTGAATTTTCAAGAACTTTTTTAAAGATTTTTTAAGGTCTCTAAAGCTTTAAAACTAGCCTTGATTTTGAGATTTGGATTGCTGAGAGTGGTTGCTTCTTTGAATAAAAATTTTCTAGAAAAAGATACTCTATGATCAGGTAGAATTTTTATTAAAGCTGGTGATTTAAAAATTAAATTAAGTAATTCGTCGGTTTTGGAGAATTTATTTCCTTTGAAGGATATTAGAATTTCGTCATTGCTAGATTGCAATTTGGAAATTCCAAGTTTTTTGCAAATATTTTTAAGCAGAGCCACTTGGGTGAGATTTCGGGTTTCTTCTGGGATTGAGCCAAAGCGGTCGAGCAGCTCATCTTCAATTTCATTTAACTCTTCTTGATTAGTGATTTTGGCGATTTTTTTGTAGAAGGACATTCGAACTGATAAGTCGCAAATGTAGCTTTCTGGGATTGCTAGGGAAATTGAAAGTTTAATTTGTGGATTGAATTCAAAGTCGGTTTTGGTGATTTGTGAAGAGTCGACTTTGCTTTTGACTTTTTCAATTTCTTCGAAAAGCATTTGCTGGTAGAGTTCGATTCCGGTTTCTTTGATGTGGCCGGATTGTTCGTCGCCGATTAGGTCTCCGCTGCCGCGAATGTCCATATCGTGAGAGGCTACGCTAAAGCCGACTCCGAGCTCGTCGAGATTTTGCATTACTTTGAGTTTTCTTTTTGCTTGTTCGTTGATTTCCTTGCGACTTGTCATGAAGTAGGCGTAGGCCTGTTTCTTGGAGCGTCCGACTCTGCCTCTTAGTTGGTAGAGCTGGGAAAGTCCGAACATTTCGGCTTTATTGATTATGATGGTGTTGGCTGAAGCCACGTCAATTCCGGATTCGATGATGGTTGTTGAAAGTAGTACATCGATTTTGTCGTCGTAAAAATCATTCATGATATTTTCGATTTCGTTTGGTGTCATTTGTCCGTGGGCTTCGACTAGTTTTATTTCTTCGGGTAGGACTTGGTTGAGTTTTTTCTTTAAATCGGCGATATGTTTGATGAATGGTGTGACGAAAAATACTTTGCCGCCTCGTTGATATTCGCGGATTATTGCTTCTTTGGCGGTGGTGATGTCGAATGGGGCGACGAAATTTCTTACCGACAGGCGGTCGATTGGTGGTGTGGCTATTAGGCTTAAGTCTTTAATTCCGGTGAGCGACATTTGTAGAGTTCGTGGAATCGGCGTTGCGGAAAGGGTTAAGATATGGACATTATTTTTGAGCTCCTTGAGTCTTTCTTTTTGGGCGACGCCGAAATGTTGCTCTTCATCGACAATTAGCAAAGAGAGATTTTTGAATTTAATGTTTTTGCTTAACAAGGCGTGGGTGCCGATTATGATGTCGATTTCGCCACTTTCAAGTTGCTCTTTGGTTTTGCGATTTTTAGTTTGAGTGGTGAGGCGCGAAAGTGAGGTGATTTTGAAAGGGGTGTTTTTGAATCTTTCTTTGAAGTTGTTGTAGTGTTGGCGGCATAAAATGGTGGTTGGAGTGATGATTGCGATTTGTGAAATTTTGTTTTTGCGCTTTATTTTGGTGCTTTTGCCGCTAGTGATTTTTTCTAAATATTCGTCATAATCATAGTTTGTAGAAGCAACAATGAAGGCTGCGCGCATGGCGACTTCGGTTTTTCCAAAGCCAACATCGCCGCAAATTAGGCGGTCCATTGGGACTCCTTTTGATAAGTCATCCTCGATACTTTCGATTGCTGTTAGTTGGTCATCTGTTTCTACAAAGCCGAAATTGGCCTTGAATTCTTCGTAAAAATGTTCGTGAGCAATGAATATTTTGCCTTTTTTAAGTTGCCTTTGGGCGGCGACTTCGATTAGTTGTTTGGCGGAAATCTGGATGCGTTTTTTGATTTTTGCTTTGCGATTTTTCCAGGATGCGACTCCTAACTTATCGAGTTGAATTAGTGGGTTGGCTTCTGAGTAGCGTGTGATTAGATCGATGTCTTCAACTGAGATGAATAAATTATCAGAGCCGGCGTAGGCTATTTTTATCATGTCATTTTCGATATCGCCGATTTTGATTTTTTGGATGCCTTCAAATTTACCGATGCCGTGTTCGCGGTGAACGATTAACTCGCCAATATCGATGGCAATTCCTTCTTCGAGGATTTTTTTGGCAGCATCGATGTTTTTTCTGGCTCTTTTGCGGTTGATTTTTTCACCAAAGATTGAGCTTTCTGAAATCATGATTAAGTCAGAAGTTTCAAAGCCGCTATTTAATTCAATTTCGAGAATTGGAAGGTCTTTATTTAAGTCGATTAATAGATTTTTGATTCTATTTTTTGAATTTTCGTTTGAAACGGTTATGATTGCTTTTTTATTTGCGTCCTTAATATAATTTGTTGCAAGCTCTAGTGGGTCTTGTTTTTTGGTTTTGGCTGCAACATGAAATTGCGGGATTGATTTAAATTCAAGATCGATAATTCGAGAATTTTTGTCTAAATGTTCAAAGTTGTGGAATTTGATGTTTTGGTTTTTTTCAATTATGTCGAAAATCTCCTGAGGTTTGTAGTAAAGTAGGTTGGTCGGTAGTGGCTTTCTTGGACTTAAATCATCTTGGTTGAATTTTAGCTCTTCTTTTCGATCTTGGTAGGAGCTTTCGATTTGTTGATAGAAATCTTGAGCGATATTTTCAACCTCTTGTGATAAAAATATTGTAGGGCTGCTTAAATAGGAGAAAATATTGGTCAGTGGCTTGTCGAAGAATAGTGGTAAATAGTGGTCTAGGCCTGGGATGTATCTTTTGTTTGAGACTGATTCGTAGATTTCGTCTTTATTTTGTAGGTTGAAGCTCGAGGAGAAGGTTTGGCGGTAGTTGGTGCGAAAATTGTTGATGTTTGCGTCATTTAAAATTATTTCTCCGGCTGGCAGGATTTCGATTTTATGTAGTGAATCTTGTGAAAGCTGGGAGGCTACGTCGAATGATTTGATTGATTCGATTTCATCACCAAATAGGTCGATTCGGTAGCCGATATTTTCACCAGCAAGTGAAGTGACGATGTCGATAATTCCACCGCGTACGGAGAATTCTCCGGCGATATAGGCTAGGGATTGCCTGGTGTATCCGTTGTAGACTAGGGCTTCGATTATTTGTTCACTTGAGATTTTGTCTTTGTTCTTGATAATTAGGGATGATTTTTGGATGGTTGATTTGTCAGGAATTTTTTGGATTAAGTTGTTGATGGTGGTGATTACGAGGTGTTTTTTTTGCTTGTTGTGACTTATTTGGTGTAGGGTTTTGATGCGGGAGGTGCTAATTGCGGATTTAACTTGGTTATTGTCGTAAGGTCTGCAATCCCAAGGATAGAAAGTTGAGATTTGGTGGCTATTTTCAATTCCAGGGTTGAAGAAAATGAGCTGTTTTTTGATTTTTTCAACTTCTAGTTGATTTTTAGCAATAAAAACAATGTCGCTTTCTTTAAAATTGTTGATTATTTGCGAAGTAGCGTAAATTCTAGCGTCGTCATCGATCTTGATGATGTTGCAGGATTCTTTAATGTTTTTGATTTTAGTTTTATAATCCATTATTTTAACTCCTCGATTGAAAAAATTGCTTCGGAGGAATTTACATCTGGTGGAAGAACTTTAATTCCGTGACTTTTAGCTACTTGCAAGAAAACATTAATTTTCTCAGCATTGTCAATATCGAGATTGGCTGAGGCGACTAGGAATTCTGCTGGATAATGGGCTTTTAAATAAGCGGTTTGATAGGAAATAAAAGCATAAGCAGCAGCGTGGGATTTGTTAAAACCATAACCGGCGAATTTATCGACGAGATCAAAGATTTCTTCGGCTTGGCGTGCGTCCACTCCATTTTTTATTGCACCTTCTCTGAAAATTTTACGCTGCTCGTCCATTTCTTCTTTGATTTTTTTACCCATGGCTCTTCTAAGTAAATCCGCAGCACCAAGGCTATAACCAGCTAGAACCTTGGCAATTTCCATTACTTGCTCTTGATAGACGATTACTCCATAGGTTTCTTTTAAGATTGGTTCTAAAATTGGGTGAGGGTAGGCGATTTTTTCTTCGCCATGTTTTCTTCGAACATAGGTTGGGATATTGTCCATTGGACCTGGTCGATAGAGAGAAATTAGGGCGATGATATCTTCGATTTTATCGCATTTCATTTGTTTTAGGACCGATCTCATGCCAGAGGACTCTATCTGGAATACGCCAATTGAGTCACCCAAAGCCAACATGTCAAAAGTTATTTTGTCATCGAGTTTTATGTTGGTGATGTCGATTTTGATACCACGGGTTTTTTCTACTAGTTTTACTGTTTCATCGATTGTAGTTAAGGTTTTGAGGCCTAAAAAATCAAATTTTACCAATCCAGCATTTTCAGCATATTTCATTGAATAACCAACGGCTGGCATCTCTGCTCCATCATCTAAATAAAGTGCGCAAATTTCAGTTAGTGGCTTATCACCAATTACAATACCAGCAGCATGAGTTGAAGAGTGGCGATTTAACCCCTCTAGCTTTAAAGCGATTTCAGTTAGTTTTGTAGTTTGCTCATCTTCTTGAATAGCTCTTTGCAGGTCCTTATCCATTGAGATTGCTTTTTCAAGCGTCACGGCCTCAAGGGCATTAAAAGGAATAAGTTTACAAATCCGGTCAACTTGGCCATAAGGAATTTGCAGTACGCGCCCAACATCTTTAAGGACAGCTCTCGCCTGAAGTTTTCCAAAGGTAATAATTTGAGCAACTTTAATGTCAGTAACTTTTTTTTCCTCTCCTTCTTTATTTAAATCATATTTATTTTGTACATATTCAATTACCTTATCGCGCTGTGCTTGACAGAAATCAATATCAAAATCGGGCATTGATACACGCTCTGGGTTTAGGAATCTTTCAAAAAGCAAGCCAAAACGAATTGGGTCAAGATCAGTAATTTGCAGCGCCCAAGCAACGACAGAACCAGCCCCAGAACCTCTTCCTGGTCCTACTGGGATTTTGTTTGATTTACTCCATTTAATGAAGTCTGATACGATTAAGAAGTAACCATCAAATCCCATATTGGCAATAACTGAAAGCTCATAATCAATTCGCTCGAAATATTCTTTTTTAATTTTTTCAGCCTTACCACCAGATATTTCTTCGTTTTTGAATTTAATCGCAAGCCTCTCATTTAAACCTTCGTGAGACTGTTTTTTAAGCTCCTCTCTTTCGCTAAAACCCTCGCTATTATCAAAAATAGGTAGAGTTGGTGGTTTTTGATTTGCCATCACATGACATCTTTTAGCGATATTTACGGTATTTTCTATTGCTTCTGGAATGTCTTTGAATAGCTCTTTTATTTCTTCGATTTTCTTGAAATATTGATTTTTAGAGTATTTTTTACGATCTTTTTCTAAGAAAAAGCGTCCATCGCCGATGCAACTTAAGATGTCTTGCGCTTCGTGCATCTTTGGTTCTAAAAAATAAACATCATTTGTTGCAACTAGTGGAATATTTTTATCAAAAGCAATTTTTATTAATTTTTTTTCTATTTCTTGGATTTTTGGCGTGGTTGTGTCTTCGTATCTTTCAAGCTCAATATAGAGATTTTTTGCGCCAAATATTTCGATTAATCTAGATAGTTCTTCTTTAGCTTTTTTATCTTGATTGTCAGCAAGAAATTTGTTGATCACACCATCTTGAGCCCCAGTAAGAGCTATTAACCCTGATGCATTTTTTGCTATTTCTTCTAAATTAACATGAGGAGATAGGCCGTTTTTTCTTGAAGTAAAAGCATAAGAAGCAAGATACATCAGGTTTTTATAGCCATCTTCATTAGCTGCAATTAGCGGTAATTTACATAATGAATTTTCAAAATCTAGGTTTGAAATATTTTTTTGATCAGTTTTGAAGTTGACCAGCATCTCGCAGCCTAAAATTGGCTGTATTGATTCTTTTTTGCAAGCCATTGAAAATTCTAGAGCCGCAAATAAATTTCCAGAATCCATTATCCCTAAGGCTGGCATTTGATATTCCTTGGCTTTACTTATTAACTCATTTATTCTTATTGCGCCTTTACAAAGTGAGTATGTTGTGTGATTTCTTAAAGGTATATACATCTAATTGGCTTTTTGTTCGGTTGTGTCTGTTATTTTCTTGACTTGCTTTCCCTCGACTATTTCATTAGTTCTTAGTGAATAAGTTTGATTGGGGTAAAGGGTAACTTTGGTCTTTATTTGATTAGTTGGATTGTCATTTATTGCTACAGAGTTACTTGTGCCAGTCATTAATATTTTCCATTTTGATAGCGCCATAGTCCAAATAAGATCTATTTTTTTGCCGTCAATATTTTCTATATAAATTTCATCCTCAGGGCTATTTGACATTGAGGTTATCCTTTTATCATTGATCCACACTGACCATACTTTATTTGAAAAATATAGAATTGACCCAAGATATATTTTGGATTTTTCTTCTATTAATTTCATTTCTTCGCTAAGCTTTTTTATTCTCATTTTTTCCTCTTCTTCATCACTTAATTTTTCCGTTGTTTTTTCTTCCACGACAAATTCTTGACCTTTGCCGTATAAATCAAAAGCTCTCTTAATTTTCTCCATTTCTTCTTCGTCTAGCATGATTGATTTAATTTGATCAATGCTAAATTCCTGCTCCTCATTAGATTCTTTTGTTGCTTGTGCAAAGCTAGTTTCAAGAAACAATAATGCTGTTAATGTTACTAATAAAAATCTCACAATTTTTTTGATATTTTTATTGCTGATTTTGTTATTGTTTTTATTGCAAAACTTAAGGGAATGAAAAATTTATACTTATCAGCATCATTTTCATATCCTATATCTCTATGATGAAGTTCTTCTTCGCGAAATTTTTTAATTTTTTCTTCCAGCTCCTCTATTTTTGGCTTTTCCTCTTTGGTGAGGTATTTTTTTTCCTTTTCGATGAAGCTGATTTGGCTTTGATAATGTTCGTCAATTACTTCTTCAACAGCAGTAGTACAGGCCATGGCTGCTTTTTTGTCAATAATAGCGGTAAGGAACCCCATCATATATCCACCAGCATGCCATAATGGTGAAATTAAGGTTGGCCGAGTTTTTTCCTTGACGATTTTTTGGTCAAAATAATCGAAATGCTCATCTTCGTGTTTTTTCATTTCTTCGACTAGCTTTTTAGACTCGTGATCTTTTTTTAGCTCGAAGGCTTTTATTTGGCCTGCGTAGATACATTTCGCGCCATATTCTCCGGCGTGATTGACCCTTAATATTTCTGATAATTTTTTGCGCAGCATCATATCTTTTGGTTTTGTTGCTTATATAATACTATTATATCATATTTTTTGGGATTTGTCAAGGATAATCGTTTGTTAATTTTACGCTTTTTCTTAATCTTTATGGTAAGGGTGGCCGCTATTTATTGAAAAGGCCCGATAAAGCTGCTCAATTAGGACAATTCTAGCCATCATGTGAGGCAATGTTAAGTCGCTTAAGGATAAAACTAGGTCAGATGAGTTGATTAACTCTTTATCAAGACCAAAAGCGCCGCCAATGATAAAAGAGATGTTTTTTTGGTGATTTTCTTGAATATTTTTGATTAATTTGGCAAATTCTTGGCTATTTTGGCTTTTTCCTTTTTCATCAAGGCAAATTATGAAATTTTTGTCGGTTGTGGCTTTTTTTATAGCCAAGGCTTCTTGTTTTTTAATTTCATCAATCGGAGTTTTTGAGCTATGCTTGGTTGCGATTTCCTTGATTTGAAGATTTTTTAGCCTTTTTTGATATTCTTTAAAAATTTCTTCAAAGCTAGAATTTTGGAACTTTCCGATGCTAATTATTTCTATTTTCATTTTTTTGTTTACTTTAGGTGTAAAATATGTTATAATTAAAAGTATAATACAAAACTATTTTTTAGTAAAGTTTTGATTGAATATTAAATATTTTACTATACTGTAGAAGTATATAGTTGCAATTAAAAAAAGTAAAAATGGAAAAGAAAGCTGTATATCCAGGAACTTTTGATCCTATAACTAATGGGCATTTGGATATCGTAAAAAGAGCTAGTAAAATTTTTGATCATTTAGTGATTGGAGTTGCTAAAGATAGTGTTAAAAACCCGATCTTCAATGTTGATGAAAGAAGGGACATGATTCAAAATGATATTTATGATCTTGATACTGACTGTTTTATCGAAGTTAGAGAGCTTGATGGTCTTTTGGTGGATTTTGTAAAGTCACAGGGCGCGGATGTTATTATTAGAGGTTTGAGGGCTGTGTCTGATTTTGAATATGAGTTTCAAATGTATGGGATAAATTCAAAATTGAACCCGGATATTCAAACTATTTTCTTGCCGGCAAGTGAAAATAACAACTATATTGCGTCAAAATTAGTTAAGGAGGTTGCTAGGCTTGGGGGAAATATTGATCAGTTTGTTTCGCCTTATGTTGCTGAAAAGATAAAAGCAAAAATAAATAGGCTATAAATTATGAAAGATATTAAAGACGAAATATGGGTTCTGGCGGATGATAGGCCTGGCAACTATTCTCAAGCTGTTGGACTAGCTGAAGAGCTTGACTGTGCGCATAAAATAGTAAATATTTCTTATGGAAGCTTTGCGATTTTACCTAATTTATTCTTGAGATCTTCGGTTAGAGGTCTATCCAAAGGAGTTAAAGAATCATTAGAGAATTTAGATCACTACCCAAAAATGATCATCGCTGCAGGTAGAAGAACGGCGCCGATTGCTCTATATTTGAAGAAAAAATCAGGAAATAAGACTAAGATAGTTCAGATTATGAATCCTGGAATTTCGCATAAAAAGTTTGATTTTATTATTTTGCCAAGGCATGATAGGATCAAAAAAAGCTTCACTAATGTAATTAGAAGCCTCGGTGCTTTGACTAAAATCAATGAGTCGGCTGTTGATTATGAGGTAAAAAAGTTTAAGGATAAGCTTGATTTAGATTCTAAGAAAAAGAAGATTGTATTGCTAGTTGGAGGCAAAGGTAAAAAAACTAAATTTGATTCAAAATCCATTGGGGCTTTGTCTGGTAGGGTTGCTAAGGTGGTAAAAAATATGGATGCCCAGCTTGTAGTATTAAGTAGTAGAAGGACTACCAAAAAAATGATTGATGGTTTGATTAATAATTTTACAAAAAGTGGTCTTGATTATACTTTTTTTGATTATAATAAGTTATCAAAAGAGGAAAATCCTTATTTAGCATTAGTTGGTGTAGCGGATTATTTTATAGTGACTGGGGATTCTGTTTCGATGATTTCTGAGGTATGTTCAACTTCTAAGCCGGTTTATATTTTTGATGACGCTAAAATTTCATCAAAAAAACATAAAAAGTTTCACAAATGTTTGCTTTTAGAAAAATATGTGCAAGAATTAAATAATGATGTTGATAAATTGAAAAAGATAAATAGTAAAAAGCTTGATGAAACTGTTAGAATTGCAAAAATAATTAAAACTTATACTTAAAATAAGGTTTATTAATATGAAAAGCGGTGTTACTAAGAAGATTTTTAGTATTTTACCCCTTATTGATTCTTTTTTTGCCTATCTGAAAGATTTTAGAAGATTGGGTGTTTACCCGGCTCTATTTTTAGCATTTTTTGGTATTGCTTCTTGTGAGGATAGTGGTTGTATTGAGGCTGATGATTTTGGTGAATATCAAACTAAGACTGTTACTGTTAAAGCTTCGCAGAGTATTGATTCATGTACTTATGATTCCAATAATAGAGAGAATTTGACTCATACTTCGCATGGCTCGGGATTGACGCGTTGTTTTACGGCTAAGAATATTACCATCCATGATGCTTCAAGTGTAAGTCACTCTAGTACCGTTGGCTGTAAACATTGGCAGCCCCTGAATTATGCTACTAATGGGACTACGACTACTAATACTAATGCCAATATAGCGGTAATGAATTTGTGCGTTAATGAGTGTATTAACGAGTGTAATGCCGCGGTGATGGCTGGGTCTACGAACCCTGATCCTCCTTGGGTTAGTACCGACAGAAGAGAGCCTGGAGGTGGTGAGATCGCCCTTTCTCCTGGGTCTAAAATTAGCATGAGGGCTACTGGTAACATTGTTCTTGGTGGGGCTCAGGATTTGAATACCTTATATATCTATCCAAATAGTGATTCTTTTTTTCCAACGGCGAAGAATGCTTCTGGTGCTGAGATTTATCAACCGGTGTCTTCAGGGGATGTGGTTGCTTTGAGGCTTTCTGGTGGTTTTGTTGATGGGGATTATTTGCTTGGCTCTACTACGGCTACTGTTGGTAATGTTGGGTTGCTTAATTTGGCTCAGCAAGATAATCTTGAAACTTACTTTTCTTCAGGTTCCAATTCTGATAAGAGGGCTGATCTGATTAATGCCATGACAAGAGTTGCCATGTATATTGAGCCTATTGAAAATGGTCATTCGTATATTTCGCCTTCTAGTGGGAATTTATATGATGATGCAAATGTCAGAGGTTTTCCTATGAGACCGCTTCATACAGCTTGGTCATGTACATATACTGGTACTGATCTAAACCAGGCTTCTTGTGCGAATGATATATCGGTATATACTACTCGATATTCTGGTTTGGGTGGTTCTACGGCTTCTGTTACTAGTGCAATTAATTCTAAATTTCGAATTAGCGCCGATACTAGGTCTTTAACAAATGTTAGTGTAAATGGTGGTCTTCTTAAAATTACTACAGATAATATTAGATTTAAGGATGAGAGTGGTTACGATCCTTTTTCACCTGCTTCTTGTCCTAATGGGTATGATTGTGCTGGGGTTAGTGCTTTAGATGGGACTATGGCTTACAATTCGAGTTCTTCTTCTCCATCTTCTCCGCAAATTCAAAGGATAGGTAGGGATTCTCAGCTATATTTTAAATATCTGCAGTCAGGTTGTTCTGGAAATATTAATGTTAAAATTAAAGCCTCTACTACTGCTACCACGGATTTATATACATATGATAATGTTGTAATTACTGATGCGTGGACTTCAGGCGGAATTGTTCCTCCTGGTTCTTCTTCTGGTACTGCGCCTAATGCTGTGCATATTTCTGGACAGTCAAATCAAGTTGTTGAAATTCAAAGGGTTGGTGGCGTTGCTACATTTACACCATCTGGAACTTCGACTCCTGTGGATTGCATAAGGTCACTGGCTATTAAATTTGTACCTTATTATGATTTTACGGTTTCTAAATCTGGGCTTGTGAGTTTGGCGAATTTGGCTCCTTCTGGAGCAAGTGGAAGCTGCAACATTAAGTTTAGAATTATAAACCCTACAGGAAGCCATGCTTCTTATACATTACCGGCCGCTACTGTTTCTGCTTATAATTTAGGAACCGCTCTTACTTCTATAGATGCTGATTTTTATGAATATGGTGATTTTAATGACACGACAGCTCCCGAAGATGCTTCTGGTTTAAGATTGGTTGATACTAATTGGAATTCTGCTATTGTTGATAAAATTTATGTTAGAAGTGGGCAGAAAATTAGGTTTGCGCCGGAAAGTTGGGCTGGGACTTGGACTCCTGTTGCGACTTTATCAAGAAAATGTGGTGTTGGTATGGGCATTAGAATAGAACCTAGGCCAGCGTTTTTATGCCGAGGACAGGGTAATGTGGAGGTTAGAAATCCTTCTTGCAACAGAAGAATGGTTAGTGGAGAGGTTAGGGGTTGTGAAACTACTTCTCCTACTTGTCTTGATAGCAGTACGGGAAGTACGACATTTTGCCCGGATACTGCCAATTGTGTAGGGGCTATAACGTTGACAGATCCTAGTGATTCTGTTACTCCTAGGACTGGTGGTTCTGTGACTAGGATGTCGTACCCGACTAGTGGTACTGCGATGACTAATCATGCTTGTTCATATGTTTATGCCTTAAATACCCTTACCACTCCTCCTTCTAGGAGTGGACTTGATTCTTCTAAGGTATCTAAGTGTAATAACTGTCAAGATGCAATGTTGGCGGCTGGATTGCAATCTCCGGTTATTTCTCAGTCCGGGATTAGGCATTGCTATAATTTGGAAAATTATACCGGAAAAGTTAGTAATATAGTAAATAGTTATAATAATTTCTTTTCGACGGTTCCTGCCCCTAGTACTTCTCATGCTGCGGTGACAAAGGGTATGTATAAACTTCAGAGGTTTAATGGGGTTTCTGGACATCTTGGTGATTATGCAAATAGACTTGATGCAGATGGCTTTGTTTCGTCTTCTATGAATCATTACTTTAGTTTAACTGGGCGTTTAATGTTGATGATTTTGGATGGCTCTGATTTTAAACCAACTACTTTAAGTTCTAGCTATACAAATAATGGTGTTTCTGCTGGTGCAATTTCCTATTCAACGGCTTCTCGAAATAATGGTTTTGCAGTGAGTTTATCTAATTTCTTGAATTTTGGAAATGGTGAAAATTTGGAAGTTTTGTTTTGCAAAGAAACATCATCAACTTCTCGTGTATGTATGGATCCGGCTCGACCAACGCATTTAAGCAACGTTCCGTCTATAAGAGATTTTTCGTCTGGGACTAATAGTTTTAACTTTGATGAGCATGGCAACTTATACAGAACGTCTGGCCCAAGGACAGGGGTTAATAACTGTGATAGTGTTATTGCTGGCAATAAGTATTTTTGTCATTGTCGAGGGGATTTTTCAGCAAGTTCAACTGATGGATGTAGTATGGATGCGGCTGATGGTGATGGCTCTGATTGCTCTAGTGTGGATGGGTGCAGATATAGATTGTCATTTAAAATAAGGGACACAGAAGTGCCAAATTGCGTAATTCCAGGCTCCTTTACTAGTACTGGAGGTACGGCTGCTACTAGCTCTAACTATACAACTTTGTCTGGAGCTGCGGCTGTAGTTGCTCCTAATTCGACTCCTTGCGATAATGATTCAACGACTTCTACTCGTGATTGTACTGGGATCAGGGTTTCAAATCCTGATTATGTCTCTGCTAGTAATGATCCAACTACTGGTGTTACTACTCAGTTGACGCAAAATATAGGGGCGTTTTGCAATCATAGCAGCGTTGAGCCTTCAACTGGTTGTCAAAAGCAATATAAGTGCGTTTCTAAATATTCGAATAATACTGGTCAATATAATGTTGTAGTTAGGGTTAAAAAGAGAACTAATACGGTTTCAGGAATAGTTACCGCAGTAATTGATCCTGTTTTAAGGGTTATGGATGGTTATGTTACCAGTTCTGGCGTTAGAGTTCCCGGTCAAGCAGAAAGGATATATAAGTTAATAATTCAAGATCAGGCCTATATGTTGATATTGAAGATGTCGTTGATTTTGATGATTTCTTTTTATGGTTTGACCTTTTTGATGGGGCTTAACGAGGCTGGGACTTCAGATATAATAATGAGAATTGTGAAAATTGGCTTGGTGTTCATGTTTGTTTCGGATCAAGGCTGGACAATGTTTAATCATTTTTTCGTTGGAACATTTAAACACGCTACGGATGAGTTAACTTTCTTGATGGCAACTTCTTTTGATGACTCTCCGGAGCTTTTAAATGCAATTACAACAAATAATTACACCAATAAGTCAATATTATTTAGTAGTGTTGATAAAGTTATGGGAATATTATTTTCATCAGCGGTCTTGAAGAAAATCTCCGCACTATTCTTCTCTGGTTTGTTTGGCTGGCTTTATATGATGATTATTTACTACGCCTTTATTGCTTACATTATCGCAGTATCCACGGCCGTCTTAGTTTACCTGACTGCGCAAGTATTTATTTCGATTTTATTTGTCTTAGGACCGATTTTCTTCATCTTCACCTTATTTGACAAAACTAAAGAGATGTTTGATAAGTGGCTACAGCAGTTAATAGGGTTTTCACTACAGCAAATGTTTTTGGTGGTGACGCTATCATTCTTCAATATGATGATGTATGAAATTATCAAAAACTCTCTTGGTTACAAGGTTTGCTGGGATGAGGTTTGGACAATAAACATTATTATCAGAGTTAGCTTGATGTCTTTTTGGACCATACCTAATATTCCACCATTGTTTGATTCGCAGGCCGAGATGGGCTCTTCAGGAAGAGGAGAGGGCGTGCCTTCATTCTTCTCGATATTGTTTATTTGGATGGTGGCTAAATTAATGAGGGAATTTATAACCTTTATGTCTAATGTTGCGGCTGATATTGGTGGTGGTATTTCTGCCTCATCTCTTGCTGGTGGAATTATGCAGTCTGCTGCTGGACTTAGTAAAAGTGTAGGTAAAATGACTAAGGGTGCTTATCATGCAACAATTGGTCATGGTATTAGAAGGTTGGATCAAAAATTATTTGATTCTGGTGAGTATGCAAATAGAGCTAGAAAAGCCAAGAGAAAACAAGATACGATTGATCTTAAAAATAAAGGTGCTATGGTTAAATCTGGACGGGAGGCTATTGATGATTTTAAAAGGAAACATGGCGCTGAGTTAGCTGGACTGTCTAAGGAGCAACAGCAAAAAAAGCTAAATGATGTAAGGGATCAGGCCATGAGCGAAAAAGGTAAGCGGATGGGTTTAAAAGATAGCGAAATTAAGAGGCTCAAGGAAGACACTGGCGTTAAATATAGAGGTGATAATTTGGTGGGTTATATGGCGCAAAGAGCCTATAGAAAGACTAAAGCCGGTGGATCTGTGTCTAAATCGATTACTAGTGGCGATGTAAGTAAGGATCTTTCCAAGAAACAAGCAAGGTCTGCTCTAAAAAATGCAGATAAGAAAGGAAGGGAAGATATGATCGATGCGGTGAAAAAAGGTGAAATGTACGTTAGGTCTGGTAGAACTACTGCAAGATTGAGTGATAAAGTTGGCGGTAGATTGTTGCCGAGAATTCTTGAGAGTAAGGAACATAAGAAAGCAAGACAGCAACTAGAAGAGGAAGGTGAAATATCTAAGATAAGAGGACTTGGGGTTGCCGATAATATGGCAAGAAGCGATGCTGATAAAAAGAAAATCAGAGAGAGATTGAAAAGAAATGAGGCAATTACTGGTAAGATGAATAAGAAATCTAGAGCTTCAACTGCTGCTTCACTTGAGGCTGAGGCTCAATATCAGGATGTTAAGCAAGGCGATAGTGACGCTGAAATAACTAAAGACTGGAAGGGTACAGTTAAGGATGCGGACGGAAAAGGCTTAAGAGGACAGAAAGTTGAGGCAATTAAGAAAGGAAGGTTAAAATCTGCCAGAGAAGAATTATCTGGCAATGTCAAGAAATTCTCGCAGGAGGCTGCTGCTCAAAGTGAGAAAGCTGCTGAATTAGGCGCTGAAGTAGAAGCTTTAGAGCAAAAATTCCCAGGGGCCTCGGAAGTCAGTGATTTAGCTGAAAGATATAAAAAGGCTGGATATAGAGAGAGAAAGGAAATCAAAAAAGAAATGTCCAAAAAGGGTAGCAAGATGCAAGCGGCGGCTAGTTTAATAAACGATAAGAGGGGAGAGCAGAAAAAAGCGAACAAGCTGGCTTCGGAAAATAATAAAGCAGCCGCAGAGGCTGGGAGTCAACTCGCTTCTGTTGATGCAGCTTTAGAAGTCGAAAGAGGTGTGGATGAGGTTTTAGGTAATCAGGATTCTTATAGTAAAGAGGAAATCGCTCAGGCAAAATCTGCTGAGAAAGATCTAAATAGAATCAGGTCGAAAAATTTTGGCGTCGAAGGTGGACGCAGTACGCTTGGTATGATTGGGACTGTTGCTGGTGGATTGGCTGTGGTTGGAACTGGTGGATTGGCTGCGCTTGGTAGGAAAGGAGGTAGAGGCGTAACGAGAGAAGGCTTGTTTGGCTCCAGAGAAAAATCGACTGACAAAGCTTTGGCTAGCTTGAAAGAGAAGCATGCTGGGGTTGCTAAGCTTGCGCCTCCTCCTCGCCCACCTAAACCTGATCAATTGGCTGCGGTTCCAAGACCGTCTGCGCCTGGTGCTGTTGGTGGAGGTGCGCCACCGCCTGTACCGCCACGCCCGGGTAGCTCAGCACCGCCACCTGTGCCGCCACGTCCTGGTGCCTCGGCACCGCCACCTGTGCCGCCGCGCCCGGGTAGTGCAACAGTAACAACTTCTGGATCTGGTGGAGGGGCCGCTGGTGGAGGGGTTGGATCTGGTGGCGCTCCTGTTAGGGGTCCAGACGAAGCACCTAATTTCCCACCGCCACCTCCTCCTGGACCTAGCGGAGGGGCTGCTGATGGTGAACCTACCGAAACTACCGCATCAGTAGGACCAGGTAGTGGAGTTGTGAGGGGTGAAAAAAGTGAAGTTACTTACGCTACTATAGCTCGTCCAGGTGGTGAGTCACCTCCGCCTCTACCTTCTGCTGCAAAGGATGATGAGGATAAATAGGCTTAAATTTGGGTAATTTGACTTATTTTATACAAAAATGTCCAAAAAACACCTTTTATGTTGATTTTAAGGGGTTTTTGAAGGGTTAAATTGAGATAAATTATATCCTTGACATTTAATTTAAGGTATTATATAATATATATCTTGATGATAGATAACGAAAGTTGACAGTGCTATTTTTTGGCTGTTTATTAGGTTGCTTCTTGGGTTGTTTCTTGGGTTGTTTCTTTTGGGTTTTTCCTTTAGATTACCACCTGGTTTACTTATCTTGGGGTAGCTAACTATACATGTTAAAAGGCTTTAAATAGGGAAGTTACACTATTTTGACAGTATTAACTATGGTTGATCTATTTATATAAATTGATATTAAAAGATTATTTAGGGGCTTTATGATTAAGACTTTTGTAGCAAAACCTAAGGAAGTTAGTAGAAAATGGCGAATTATTGATGCTAAAGATGTAGTTTTAGGTCGATTATCTGTTCAGGTAGCTAACATTTTAAGAGGAAAGGACAAGGCTATTTTTACGCCAAATGTTGATTGCGGTGATCATGTCATTGTTATTAATGCTAAAGATGTTAAGCTTACTGGTAAAAAAAGAACTGACAAGAGATATTTCTGGCACACTGGTTATCCAGGCGGAATTAAGGAAAAAACTGCTGATAAAATCCTGGACGGAGAATTTCCAGAAAGAGTTATTAGAAATGCAGTTTCAAGAATGATGTCTCGTGGACCTTTACAAAGAGATATTATGTCTAAATTGAAAGTATATTCTGGCTCTGAGCATCCTCACGAAGCTCAACAGCCTGAAGTTTACGATATTGCATCTAAAAATAAGAAAAATAAAAGATAATTATGACTGAATTAGTTGAATTAGTTGAAAAAAATATTGAAGAAGCAACTACTTACGAAAGGAAGGTTGATTCTTTGGGTCGCGCTTATGCTACTGGTAAGAGAAAAGATTCTGTTGCTAGAGTTTGGATTAAAAAAGGATCTGGTAAGATTTTAGTTAACAATAAAGAGGCTAAGCAATATTTCGGTCGTGAAATTTTATTCAATATTATTAATCACCCATTTGAAGCTGTAAAGTTTGATGGAAAATTTGATGTTGTTGCAACTATTAAAGGTGGTGGATTGTCTGGACAGGCTGGTGCTTTAGCTCATGGAATTAGTAAAGCTATTGCTTTATTTGATCCAGAAGTAAGACCGGTTTTAAGGTCTCAAGGATTCTTAACTAGAGATTCTCGTGTTGTTGAGCGTAAGAAATACGGACTTAAGAAAGCGCGTAAAGGACAAACATACCGCAAACGTTAATTTTAACTTCGAAATTTTGTCCCTAGGTCATCAATTGGATTCGTACAGGTACTTGTTATACATGTACTCACCAATTAATAACCTAGGGACAAAATTTCTTTGTTAAAATGTTCTGAGGTAATATTTATTATCTGAGTCAAATGCTTTTGGGTTTTTAAATAGGTCTAAATTCCCCTTCTGTGAAGGGGTGGATGGCCTTTAGGCCAGACGGGGTAGCTCATAGAGTAATATTTATACATATTATAAAATTCGCTTCAAATCATGTCCAAAAATATCAAAAAAGTATTTATTGCAAGTGATCACGCGGGCTATGCCTTAAAGTCTTCCATTTGTAAATTCTTAAAAGAAAAAAATCTTGAAATTGTTGATTTAGGAACTGATTTTGCGGATAAATCTGTGGATTATCCTGATTATGCTGATAAATTAACTGCTGAATTATCTGACAATGGCGACGAGCTTGGTATTTTAGTTTGTGGAAGCGGAATTGGTATTTCAATTGCTGCAAATAGAAAAAAGCACATTAGGGCTGCTTTATGTGTAAATGAAGAGATGGCAAAATTGTCTAGAGAGCATAATGATGCGAATGTTTTATGTTTAGGAGCTAGGTTAGTTGATGAAAAAGATGCTTTGAAGATTGTGGAAACTTTTCTTAAAACTAGCTTTGGTGGCGCTAGACATTTGGCCAGAGTTGAAAAACTATCTAAATAGATGACTGGCCAGGAAAATAGACTAATTAGAAGCTTTGGCAGAATTAAATCTCGAAAATTATCAGATAACAAGCAGGATTTAATGAGGGATTTTTATCCTAAATTAGAGATTGATTTGCAAAAAATTCATAAAATTAAAGACTATCAAGATTTTGAAAGAAGATCATTCGAGGTAGGTTTTGGCTTTGGTGATTTTACTTTTGCAAAAGCTAAAAATAATCCCAAGCAAATATTTTTTGGTGCAGAGCCTCATATTAATGGGGTGGTTTATTTTTTGGAAAAAGTTAGTGATGCTGAACTTGAAAATGTAAGGATTTCAATGCAAGATGCTAGGATTCTTCTTGAAAAATTTGAAGATGGTTTTTTTGATGAATTTTACATTTTATTTCCAGATCCGTGGCCAAAGGCAAGGCATTTTAAGAGAAGAATAGTTACTCAGGAATTTTTAGATAAAGTGGTTGCTAAAAAGCTTAAAAAAGGTGGAAAATTAACTATTGCAACTGATCATGATTTATATAAAACTTGGATTTGTAATGAAATATTAAAAAGTGAGAAATTTTTGTGGGATTGTCGCTCGAAAGAGGACTGGCAAAAGTTTCCTGAGGATTGGGTTGAGACAAAATATCAGAAAAAAGCTTTAAAAGAAGGGCGAGTGTCGGTAATATATAATTTGATTAGAAAATGAGCAATTTAATAGAAAAATTACCAAAAGTTCAAGGTGAATACAGATCTGACGCGGCTTTAAAAACTTGGTTTGATGTTGGCGGTAATGCTGAGGTGCTTTTTAAGCCAAAAGATGTTACTGATTTAGTTTATTTTTTAAAAAATAGACCAAAAGATGTTGATGTTAATATTTTAGGAGCAGGGTCGAATGTTATTATTGCTGATCAAGGTGTAAAAGGCGTAGTTATAAGGCTGGGTCGTGGATTTACTGAAATTTATCATGAAGATGGTAAATTATTTACTGGCTCTTCTGTTTTGTGTATGAATTTGATACAATATTGTCAAAATAATGATTTTGGTGGACTTGAGTTTTTGAGTGGCATTCCGGGGTGTGTCGGAGGGGCTGTTGCTATGAATGCAGGGTGTTATGGCTCTGATATTTCTATGGTTTTAGATTACGTCAAGGCTGTTGATTATGAAGGAAATATAAAGGAGTTGAAAAAAGATGATTTAAAGCTTTCATATCGAAGAAATGGGCTTGCAAAGGATTATATTTTTGTTGAAGCTTGTTTTGACGTTGTTAAGGCACCTTTAGGGGAGGTTGCAAAAAAAGTTGAAGATTTTTGTAAAGCGCGACAAGAGTCTCAACCCATTAGGGCTAAGACTGGAGGCAGTACATTTAAGAATCCTTTTCCCGGTGATGTTACAAAAAAGAAAGCTTGGCAATTGATTGATGAGGCTGGTTTGAGGGGAAAAAAAATTGGTGGAGCAAAAATTTCAGAGAAACATTGTAATTTTATGATCAATGAGGGCGGTGCAAAAGCTCAAGATTTGATAGATCTTGGTAATTTTGTAAGAAAAGGAGTCAAAGAGCAGTGCGATTGCGATCTTGAGTGGGAGATCAAGATTTTAGGGGTTCTAGAGTAGTTTTAAGGTTGATATTTTCTTAAAATAAGTGAAGTTTTTAATATATTTTTATTTTTTTTAAATTAAAGGTTTGACATTAAATATTTGATTGATAATATTAAGTTAGAAAAAGACAAGATCTTTGTTTTATATTAATTGAAATTAGCTCATTATGACTAGTAATATCAAAAATTCTTCAACTTCATATATGGCAAAAGTTATGCTTATATGCTTCTCATTGGTGGTTACCTTGCCTTTATTTGGTTCTGCCTTGTTATTAAGTAGTAATGCTCATGCGACTCCTACTACTACTACCACCACTACCACTACTACTGCTGCGAGTACTGGCGTACAGAAATCTACTACCTCTAATAAAACAGATTTATCTAAAGTAATGTGTAACGTGCTAGCTATTGTTACTGGTACTGCGGGTAAGACTTTCGCGGCTTTTGCGATTGTTTCTGTAGGTATTGGTTTCTTTACTGGTAAAGTTTCTTGGGGTTTGATGGTTGGTGTTGCTGCTGGGATTGCAGCCATCTTTGGTGCACCTACTATTGTTTCTGCTATTGCTGGTGGAGGCCCGACAGATTGTGCAAGTGATGTATTTGCTTAGGATATAGCAAATATCGTTTTTATAAAAAAGGCTTAGATGAGTGTTTATATGCTCATTTAGGCCTTTTTTTGTGTAAAATGCCTAGAAATTAGTATTTTTTGACTTAAAATGCTTAAAAAATGTTTATCTTTGGGTTTCTTTTTTTCTTGACATTTAAATAAATTATTGGTATAATATTGTTTTAATGTTTGTTTAATTACATAAAATTTAAGTATAAGGGTTGTTATGGCTAAAAAATGTGAAATTCTTGGCGTTGGAGTTGCTAGTGGAAATAATGTTTCTCACTCTAATAGAAAGACCAAGAGAAGGTTTTATCCAAATTTAAAGAATGTTTCTTTTAAGAGTGATGTACTTGGTGTTAATTTGACTTTGAAAGTTGCTGCTTCGACTCTTAGGACTATCAATAAATATGGAAATATTGATATTTTCTTGGTGAATTTTAGCTATTTAAAGCTATCTGATGAAGCTAGAAAGCTTAGAACTAAGATCAAAAAGAAGTTAATCAAAGAATCAAAGCTTGATCAAGTAGAATTTCCTGTGGTTAAAAAGCCAGTTTTCGAGTCTAAGAGTAAAAAAAATAGCAAAAAGAAAAAGCAAGATTAAGATCTGTTTTGCTATTTAATTAATTAAATCTTCGTGGATAGTAATTATATTAATTCAGATAGTTCTTTGGCTGACCTTTGCCTGGAGATTAAGGATGATGATATAGTTGCTGTTGATACTGAATTTGTTAGAAGAACTACTTATTACCCAATCTTATCTTTAATACAAATAGCTTTTAATAAGCAGATATATTTGATTGATGCTATTGCTATCGAAGATATTTCCCCAATTTTGGATGTTATCAATAATCCAAAAATAAAAAAAGTTTTACATTCCTCTATTCAAGATTTGCAGATTTTTTATCAAAAAAGCTCTGTTAAGCCAAAGAATATTTATGATACACAGATTCTTGCTAATTTTTGTGGCTTTGGCTTTAATTCTAGCTATGCTAGCCTTGTAAATGATATTTTTGGGGTTAAGATTGATAAAGAGATGCAGGTGAGTAATTGGCTTAAAAGGCCTCTTAGTGATGCTCAGACTAAATATGCAAAAATTGATGTGGTCTATCTTGAGGATCTTTATAAATATTTAATAGAGATTGTTGAAAAAAGATCTTTCGTTGATAAATATGAGCAAGATGTTGATTTGTTGATTAATTCTGTTACTTTTAATAATATTGATTCTTTGTTAAAATCTTTTTTAAAAGGTAGGAATAAAATTTTGAAGAAAAACAAGGTGCCAATCAAAAAGGTTTATGATTTGTTGGCTTGGAGAGATGAGATGGCTGCTAAAATTAATGTCCCAAGGCGGCATTTGATTAGCGATGATGATTTGGAATCTGTAATAATTGGCAAAGATGTTAATTTGCGTTTAGGTGAAAAAATGCAGAATCGACTTGATGAATTATTAAAAAAATCGAATTATAATCTTGATTTAGAAACAAAAAGTTATAGTATTGGGTATGATAAGGAGGAATTTATTCTTATTAGAAAAGAGCTAAGTGAAATTGCTAAAAGTTATGGTATTGATGAAAGATTTATTATTGGGTCTGTTGATTTGAGATCTATTTTTTATCAAGATGTAAATTTTGACAATCTTACGCAGTGGAGAAAGGTTATAATTAATGAATTAAAGGATAGGTTTGGTTATGAAAAATAAGTTAATAGTTGCAAATTGGAAGATGAACGGAGATTATTCTCAGCTGGAAAGTTGGGTTAATTCTTTTCTTGATTCTTCAGTTAAAAAACTTGATGTTTTTGAAAATGTTGTTGCGGTAATTTGTCCGCCATCTATTTTTGCTGATGAGGTTTCTGCTAATGTTGTTGATTATGCTTTTGATAGGGCTGATGCTGAGCTTACTAAGGATGGAAAAGAGGCGATTGACATTGAAGAGTCAGAGGTGGCTGAAATTATTGACAAATATAGGGTTTTGAAGGTTGGGGCTCAGGATTGTCATGGTGAGGAAAATGGTGCTTATACTGGGGATGTTAGTGCTAAGATGGTTGCTGAGGTTGGTTGCGAATATGTAATTGTTGGTCATAGTGAAAGGAGAAAGTATCACTATGAGACGAATGAGATTGTTTCTTCTAAGGTTAAGGCGGTTAATGGTGAGAATATGACGGCTATTTTGTGCGTTGGTGAGGATCAAGGAGTTAGGGATTCTGGTAAACATGTGGATTTTGTTACAAAGCAGCTTCGTGCGTGTGTGGATCAGGATCTTGATTTGGATTACTTGGTTGTTGCTTATGAGCCGATTTGGGCAATTGGGACTGGGATTGTTCCTACTATAGAGCAGATTCAGGAGATGACGAATGTAGTTAAGAAGATTTGTGAGGAGGATTTTGCAAAAAATGTTAAATCTTTTAGTGTTTTATATGGTGGTTCAGTTGGAGTTAAGAACGCTGAATCGATCTTAGCAGTTGAGAATTTGGATGGTTTGTTGATTGGAAAGGCTAGCTTAAATGTTGCTGACTTTTTTCAAATCTGCCAAAAGGCTATTTAGTTAACAATGTGTTAAAATTTACACAGAAGAGTAATTATTAATTTATTTTTTTATTTTATGACTGATTTTCGTATAGAGACTGATTCAATGGGTGAAGTTAAGGTGCCTGCGGATGCATATTATGCGGCGCAGACTGGTCGTTCAATTGTGAATTTTCCAATTTGTAGCGATAATGCTGGGCATAAAATGCCTAAGGAAATGGTTAAGGCGATGGTTTTGGTGAAGAAGGCTGCTGCATTGACTAATAAGGATTTAATGGCTGTGGATCCTACTGCAAAGCAATTTGGTAAGTTTTCGCCAGAGATTGCTGATATGATTATTGATGCTTGTGACACTATTTTGGCTGATTTTGATGTTTTTTATGCAAATCATTTTCCTTTGGTTGTGTGGCAGACTGGTTCTGGGACACAAACTAATATGAATGTTAACGAGGTGATTGCTGGGGTGGCTAATGAAAAAGCGACTGGTGTAAGAGGTGGTAAAGTTCCAGTTCATCCAAATGATCATTGTAATTTAGGGCAGTCTTCGAATGATACTTTTCCAACGGCAATGCATGTTGCGACTGTTTTGGCGACTTACGAGAAGTTACTGCCGACTTTGGTGAGATTTTCTAATGAGCTAGCTAAAAAAGAAGAGAAATTTGCTGGTTTAGTGAAAATTGGTCGTACTCATACTCAAGATGCAACTCCGGTTACTTTGGGTCAGGAATTTTCGGCTTACAAGGTTCAGGTTAAACATGCGCTATTTAATGTTAGTTATTCGATTGGGTCAATTGAAGAGTTGGCGCAGGGTGGGACTGCTGTTGGGACTGGGCTTAACTGTCATAAAGAATTTGCAAAGTTGTTTGCTGAGAATGTGACGCGAATTACTGGACTTGGTTCTTTGCATGAGCAAGTTTGCGATCTAGAAATTGTAAGCTGTGGTGGCTTGAAAAAAGTCGAGGTTAGGTCTTCTAAGGCTTACAAAAAAGGCTTGGCTTTTGCTGGTAAATTTGTTGGCGATAAGAATAAGTTTTTTGCCCTTTCTTGCAATGATGATTTAGTGAGTTTTTCTGGTCAACTAAATACATTGGCGGCTTCGGTTATGAAAATTGCTAATGATATTCGATTTTTGGCAAGCGGACCTAGATCTGGACTTGGAGAGATTGTTTTGCCGGAAAATGAACCTGGTTCATCAATTATGCCTGGCAAGGTTAATCCTACGCAGTGTGAGGCTTTGACTATGATTGCTTGTCAAGTTATGGGAAATCACGCGGCGGTAACTGTAGGTGGATCTAATGGACATTTTGAGTTAAATGTATTTAGGCCAATGATTATTAGAAATGTTTTAGAGTCAATTAATTTGTTAAGCGACGGGATTAATAGCTTTATTGATCAGTGTTTAGTTGGAATTGAGGCGAATGAAGTGCGCATAAAACAGTTGCTTGAGCAGTCATTGATGCTTGTGACGGCGCTTAATCCTTATATTGGTTATGATAATGCGGCAAAAATCGCGAAAACGGCGCATAAGGATGGATCTACGCTAAAAGAGGCTGCTTTGAAGCTTGGGCTTGTTTCTTCTGAGGATTTTGATAAATGGGTTGATCCAAAAAGTATGATTTAATCGAGCTTATTTGCAATAGACAGCCCACCTGTCTGACGGCGTTCACTCCTCTAAAAAAGAGGGGAATTAATATAGTTTATGACTAAGAAATTCGACATTACAATAATTGGTGGTTCATTTGCTGGGATTTCGGCTGGTCTTGCTTTGTCACAGATTTCGGCTGATTTAAAGATTGCTATAATTGAGAAGGTTAATATTAAGATTTGCGATCGAAAGCCCGACGGAAGAGGCTATGCGATTTCAAGTAAAAGTTTGGATTTTTTTAAAGAAGTTGGGATTTTAGATGAGGTGACTAAAGAGGCGGGCACGATTCGAGATATTAAAATTACTGATTATAAAAGTCCGTTCTTTCTGGATTTTTTAGCTAAAGATATTGAGAAAAAGGGTTTTGGGGCTTTAATAGAAAGTTACACTGTGCATAATTGCTTGCGTGATCGTTTGCTAAAGCAGGAAAATGTTGAGATTTTTTGTCCAAATTCTTATGAGGAAATAAATTTTGATGAGGAAAATAAATTAGCTAAAGTTAAATTAGATAATGGCGATGAGATCGTGTGCAATTTGCTTTTGGCTTGCGACGGGCGCTTTTCTAAAATTAGAGAAAAATTTAATATTGAAACTAAAATTAAAGATTACCAACAAACGGCGATTGTTTTTAATATAGAGCATAAAAGGCGACATGAAAATATTGCTTGGGAAAAATTCCTACCTGGTGGACCGTTGGCGATTTTGCCGCTAAAAAATCAAAATCAATCTTCGATAGTTTGGATTGCACCAGATGAGATTGCTAAGGCGATTTTGAAACTTGATGAGAAGGAATTTGCTGAAAAATTACAGCAAAAAATGGAAAATTGTCTTGGTGATGTAAGGGTTATCAGTAAAAATTATTCTTATCCATTAAAAATGGTTGAGGCTGGGAAGTTTTATCATGAAAATATGTTGCTAGTTGGGGATGCGGCGTGTGGCGTGCATCCAATTGCGGGGCAGGGTTTTAATTTAGCTTTAGAATCAATTGTAATTCTGAGGGATCTGGTAAAACAGAGTTTTCTGTCGGGATTGTCGATAAATTCGAATCTTTTAATTGAAAGCTACAATAAAAGAGCTAAATTTAATTGCAAGAAAATGGTTGTGGCGACTGATTTACTTAATTCATTATTTGAAACTAAGTTAAAAACGGTTGGCATTGCGCGCGATATTGGTCTTGGGATGGTTAATAAAATTAATGTACTGAAGAAATTTTTTATTAAAAATGCAGGGGGATTTTAGATGATATTTTATAGATTATTTTCGATAATTTTACTGCCTTTTTTGTTTTTGTTGATGGTGGCAAGAATTTTTCTTGGTAAGGATGATGCTTCTAGGATTAAAGAAAAATTTGCCTTTACCTGTAAAGATCGACCAAAGGGTAAATTAATTTGGATTCATGGTGTTAGTGTTGGAGAGTCTAGAACGGCGCTTATTTTAGTTGATAAAATTGTTAAATATATTGATAATGTGACGGTTTTGATGACGAGTACGACTTTAAATTCTGCACAGATGCTTGCTAAAGAAGTTGGTGACAAATATTATGGTCGTGTGATTCATCAATTTTTACCAGTAGATAGCGAGCCATGTGTTCGAAAATTTGCGAATCACTGGAAAATGGATGTGGTAATTTTTCTAGAGTCAGAAATCTGGCCAAACTTCTTAAGATATCTATCTAAGAAAAAGATCCCAACTTATTTGGTGAATGCTAGGATGTCCGTGAAGTCTGCTTCTAGGTGGAGGTTTTTTGCGAAATTTGGAATTAGACCATTTGATAATTTTAAGAAAATTTTTGTGCAAGATGAAAAAGATATTGTGACTTTTAAATCTTTATCAAGTGCCAATCTGGAATTTTTTGGGAATCTTAA
Source organism: Rickettsia sp. (assembly GCA_038131245.1). Lineage (GTDB taxonomy): Bacteria > Pseudomonadota > Alphaproteobacteria > Rickettsiales > UBA1997 > CAMCFD01. Next base: position 76,033 of record JAYPPA010000006.1, read on the forward strand.
GAACGAAGCCGCTCCGCCTTCTTATGATGATGAGCTATTAAAAAATCTTAAGTCGCGAATTGGTAAGCGAAAGATTTTCTTAGTTGCTAGTACTCATAAAAAAGAAGAAGAAGTAATTGTTAGCGTTCATAAAAGGCTAAAACAAAAATATCCGGATTTATTGACGGTTTTAGTTGTAAGGCATCCTGCTAGGTCAAATGAGGTTGAAAAGGTTTTGCAAGGTTTAGATTATGCGACTTTTGATCAAGGTAAAAAAATAAAAGATGAAGACGAGCTACTATTTGTCAATAAAATGGGGGTTTTGGGGTTATTTTATAAATTTTGTGATTTTGCTTTTATTGCAGGATCGCTTGAGAAAATTGGTGGTCACAATCCTTACGAAGCAATCAAGCTTGATTGCGCGGTTGTGACTGGTGAAAACTACTTTAATTTTTATGAAACTTACGAAAATTTAAAAAAGAATAATGCTTGTATAGTTGTTGATGGCCAAGATTCTTTATTTGAAGTGATGGATGGTTTATTTTCTGGAAAAATTGATGCGAAAAAGATGCTTGCAAATGCTAAAGAGGCAATTAAAAAATCTGGCTCGGTTAGCGATGCTGTTATTGGCGAAGTTTCCACTGTTCTTCAAGGCGACTTAATTTCTCGTTAAACTTTTCTATTTTAGAGGTCTCTTCAGCAGCTTTTAAAACAGATGCATCACAATAATGATCAGAACAATTGGGAATGATAATATCAATTCCGGCCAAAAATGATTGCCTGGCATTTTCTTTGTATGAAGAGTCCTTAGAAACCGCTTTCATATTTAAAGCATCTGAAATTAGTAAACCCTCAAATCCAGTTTCTTTTTTAACAAAATCAATGGTTTTTTTGGAAATTGTGGCTGGTTTATCATCAATTTTACTAAATATTGCATGAGTTATCATGCCAAATTGTGCGACTTTAGCAAGTTTGTTAAATGGAATTAAGTCTTTTTGCCTAAGCTCATCTTTATAAGCATGAATATACACAGCCTCATCGTGAGTGTCTTTAGTGCTTCTACCTATTCCTGGAAGGTGCTTTAAGGTCACCATAATTCCTTCATCTTGCATTCCTCGAATAAATTCCCTTCCTAATTCATAAACTATTTGTGGGTTTTGGCTATAGGTTCTGGAATCTTTTTCGTTACTTGCAATATCAAGCATTGGGGCTAAGTTAAGGTTAAAACCTAATTCACTCAAGAGTTTTGCGGTTACTCGACTATCTTTGTAAATTTCTTGCTTGGCTTTCTTTAGATTGGTTTTAGCTATTTGACCATAATATGAAGCTTTTTTTAACAAAACCAGATTCTTTTCTTTAGCGATGCCTCTTAATCTATCAACCAATCCACCTTCGTGATCAATGGCAATATATAAAACTCTGTTTGGAAATAAGGCCCTTAAGTCCTGATTGAGTTTTTTTACCTGATCATATGATTCGATATTTTCTTTATAAAAAATAAAGCCAAAAGGGTTCATTTTTGTAAATAGATTTTTCAGCCTGGGGCTGGTCAATGTTTTAGTGGTTGCATTAATCATTATTGGTGTTACTAGATCGTGCTTTTTTACAACAAAGTTGAAATTATAGTAGTATATTGATGAGATGCCAAGTATAATAACCAAGCAAATTGAGTAAAATAATATAAATGATTTTGCAACTAATCTATAATTGATCATTTTTTCGTAAGTTTTATAGTAAGAACAAGCTATAAGCCGGATTTTGTATGCAGCAAAACTGCACGATGATCATTCGTCTAGGCTTAAAATTACTTTTAAGCTCAAGCAATCTACCCGAATAGTATAGTTTTCCAAGAAAACTTGTCAAAAAATGACGTACCTATTCCTATTTGATTTTGCTCCAGGCAGGGTTTGTCGAAATTCATGTTACCATGAAAGTCAGTGAGCTCTTACCTCGCTTTTTCACCCTTACCTTGGGAATTGGCCATAAATTGAAAATTTCTTTGAACCTTTCAATTTAAAGCCAATTCCCAAAACTATTTCGAAAAATAGTTTTTGGCGGTCTATTTTCTGTGACACTTTCCCTTATTAGGCTTTATGTGTTCAAGCCTGATAGCTGGCTGTTAACCAGTGCCTTCCTTGGATGGAGTCCGGACTTTCCTCTTATTTTCATCACAAAAGTGAAAAATAAGCGATCATCCACTTGCCTTACTAAATATATATTATATAATATTTTTAGTAGCATGTCAAGTGTTTTCGTAAAAATGACATGAAAAACCTAAAAAAGGAGGGAAAATGGCGTTTTTTACTAATGAGGGTGACCAAAATAATCAAGATGAAGATTCGTTGTTTGAGGACATTGCTTTTATTTCTAGTCAGCAGTCTTTAGGTGATGAGGAGGAGCGAAAGAAGGAGGAGCAAGAGGCTGAGGCTGAAGAGGCTGAGGTTGAGGCGCAGGAAGAGGTTGAGGCTGAACGAAAAGCGGCTGAGG
>JAYPPA010000007.1:0-17933 GCA_038131245.1 Rickettsia sp.
GAGGCTGAGGTTGAGGCGCAGGAAGAGGTTGAGGCTGAACGAAAAGCGGCTGAGGCAACTGAGGAGCATGAGGAAGAGCTGGAAGTCGAGAAAGGTGACGAGCAAGAAGAAGGTGAAAAAGAGAATGGTAATAATAAAGAAGGTGGTAAGGCTCAAAACTTAGATGATGCTTTTAAGGGTGATGATTCTCTTGGTGCTGGGATTGGTAAGGGTGTTAGTGATCAGCTTAGTGCAATTGCGGCAAAAATAGCTGGGGCTGGTGCAGGAAAAGCTCAAGAGGTTGATAAAAATCGCTCAGTTGATGCTGGGTCTGCGGTTAGGGGCATGAAATCCGAACAAGGAAATAGTGGAAAAGAGGGCAAGAATGATGAAAGTTCTGAGCGCTAGATTTATAGTTAATTTAAGAAATGTTTATGAAAACAGTTTTATCAGGAATACAGCCTACGGGCAATTTGCATTTGGGTAATTATTTGGGTTCGGTGAAGAATTGGCTTGATTTGAGCGGTGAATATGATTGCTATTTTGGAATTATGGATTTGCATGCGATAACTTTGCCGCAGGATCCTAAAGAGCTTCGTCGAAATGTGCGTGATGCGCTTTGTGTGTATTTGGCGTGCGGGCTTGATGCGGATAAATCGACATTTTTTGTGCAGTCGGCGATTCCTTCGATTCCGGCGATTTCCTGGGCTTTTTCTTGTCTGACTTCGATGGGGGCCTTGTCGCGCATGACGCAATTTAAGGATAAGGCGAGCAAGGATGGCGGTGTTGAAGACGCTAAGCTCGGGCTTTTTGCTTATCCAGTGTTAATGGCTGCGGATATTCTGGCTTTTCATGCTGATTTAGTGCCGGTTGGTGATGATCAAAAGCAACACTTAGAGCTTACTCGTGATATTGCTGGGGTTTTTAATCATAAGGTGGGTTCTGATTATTTTAAACTTCCTGAGCCTTTAATTGTAAAGCAGGTGAAGCGAATCATGTCGCTGCAGGATGGGACGAGCAAAATGTCGAAGTCTGATGAGTCGGATTTGTCGCGAATAAATTTGCTTGATGATGCTGATTTGATTGTAAAAAAGGTCAAAAAGGCTAAAACTGACTCTTTTGATTACATTTCTTATGATGAAAATCGGCCGGAAATTTACAATTTATTGAATATTTTTGCCAGTTTTACTGGTGAAAATCCTGAAATTATCGCTAAAAACTATGAAAATAGTGGCTTTGGTAAATTTAAAGGCGATTTAGCGGAAATTTTAGTTGAAAATTTAGGTAAAATAAGCTATAATATTAAGAATTTACAAAATGATGAGGCTTATATTTTGGATATTTTGCAGCGCGGTAATTTAAAGGCTAGTCAAAGGGCTGAGCAAACTAAGCGTGAAATATTTGATTTAATGGGGCTTTTTTCTTAAAAATTACGCTTATGAATGATTTACAAGCTCTGCAAGATTTGGCTGGTCTGGATCTATTAGAGGAGATAAAAAAGTTAAAAAAAGAGTTAAATGCAGTAATCTTGGCGCATTATTATCAAGATGAAGAGATTCAAGATATTGCGGATTTTATAGGTGATTCGCTGGATTTGTCGAGGAAGGCTGCGGCTACGGATGCGGATGTGATTGTGTTTTGTGGCGTGAAGTTCATGGCTGAGGTGGCGAAGATTTTGTCTCCTGATAAGCAGGTGGTTATTCCTGATTTTAAGGCTGGTTGTAGTCTGGAGGATTCTTGTCAGCCGCAAGATTTTGCTAAATTCAAGGCTAAGTACCCGGGCGCGTTGGTGCTTACTTACATTAATTGTTCGGCGGAAATAAAGGCTTTGTCGGATATTATTGTGACTTCGACGAATGCGAAGAAAATTATTGACCAAATTCCAAAAGATCGCGAAATTATTTTTGCGCCAGATCGTCATTTGGGTGCTTATTTAAGTAAGGTTAGTGGCCGTGAGATGATACTTTGGCATGGAAGCTGCATCGTGCATGAACAGTTTAGCGAAAAGGAGCTGGTGAAGCTTAAAACTAATTATCCGGCTGCGCATGTTATTGCTCATCCGGAATGTCCTGAGAATTTACTTGATCATGCAAGTCATGTTGGTTCCACTTCTTCCTTGTTGAAATTTACCAAAGATCATCAAGGTGACGAGTTCATTGTTTTGACTGAGCCGCACATTATTCATCAGATGAAGCGCTCTAATCCAAGCGGGAAGTTTTATGATTGTCCGTTTATTGATAAAGCTGGATGCACGATGTGTAATGCTTGTCCGTATATGGAGCTTAACAATCTTGAGAATTTATATTTGGTGATGAGAGATGCTTTGGCGAATAAAAAGGGTAGTGGCTTTAGAAATAAAGTAGGTGGTGGCGAGATTTTGCTTGATGAAGATCTTAGAAAAAGGGCGGAGGGGTCGCTAAGAAAGATGCTTGAGATGAGTTAGTAAATTTTTGGATATTGCAAAATTGGATCTTGTATATAATCATCTTTTAAAATACTAAAAGAGTAAACATCAACGAATTTGCCGCGGTGATAGCGGTGTTGCCTTAGGGTTCCTTCAAAGGTGAATTTGCATTTTTCAAGAAGGCGTACGGAGGCTTCGTTATAGGTTGAGGTTACGGCTTCAATGCGGTTGATATTTAGATTTTCGAAAGTGTATTTTATTAGTGTATTGCTGCAGTTAAAGGCGATTCCTTGGCGCCAATGGTCAAAGCTGATGTCGTAGCTAATTTCGATGCGACTATTATATTTGTTATAGCCGCCAAGGCCGATGGTTCCGACCATTAAATTTGTTGCTTTATTGGCGATGGTGAAATAAATCCCGTTATTTGTTGTGTTTAAATTGCGCCAGTAATACATGTCTTGGCGGGCTTCTTCTAGGGTTTTTGGGATTTCAGCTAAAATATATTTGTTGACTCTTGGATCGGTATAGTAGTTGAAGAATTCATGGTAGTCTTCTTCGTTATGCTCTCTTAGGATGTATTTTCCTAAGTCAAATGTTGGAAATTTGTTAACAAACATATTGGTTGGTTTTTAAGAATATTTTAGCTGGTTTTTTTTAAAAAGGAAGGAAAAATTACAGAAGCGCGTTAACATATTTGACCGCATCAAATTCTTGTAAATCTTCGATTTTTTCACCTTTACCAATTGCGTAAATTGGCTTTTGAAATTCATCAACTAGGGTAATTGCGATTCCACCTTTAGCTGTGCCATCAAGTTTAGTGATTATGAGGCCGGTTATATTTACCACTTCATTGAAAACTTCCATTTGGCTTTTGGCATTTTGTCCGATTGTGCCATCAAGTACCAAAATATTCTCATCAACAGCATTTTCATCGATTTTTTTCAGGACATTGTTGATTTTACCTAACTCGTCCATGAGGTTTTTCTTGTTTTGCAATCTTCCAGCAGTATCAATTAGCAGGAAATCGTAATTTTCTTGTTTTGCTTTTTGTAGGGCTTTGAATGCCACCGAGGCGGGGTCTTGACCTTCTTTATCGGCTCTAACGATTTCGCAATTGCTGCGATTGGCCCAAATCTCAAGTTGATCAGCAGCCCCCGCGCGATAGGTATCACAGGCTGCGATTAGGACTTTTTTGCCGTCATTTGTTAAGTTAAAGGCGATTTTACCGATAGTCGTGGTTTTTCCAGAGCCATTAACGCCGTTAAAGATTAGAGTTTTGGGCTTTTTATTTGATTCATTAAGGTCGAGTTTTTTGCTTGATTTGGCGAGGATTTTCAGGATTTGTTGCTTTAGATGTTGGCGAATTTGTTCTTCATCAATATTTTTGTCGAATTTTTTAGAAGAAAGTTCGGCTAAGATTTTTTGGCAGCTGTTAAATGAGATGTCAGCCTGGATTAGGGCTTCTTCTAGTTGTTCTAAGGTTTTTGCGTCGAGTTTTTTCTGTGAGAAGATGCTGCCAATGGTTTTACTTAAGAAAGATTGCTGTTTTGGCTTTTCCCTGGTGTTTTCTTCGGATATTTCCTTTGGTTTTGATTTTTTGAAGAAATTAAACATTTTATGATACTTTCATTTCTTGGTAAGCTTTCATTAAAGCTTGAGCTTTATTGATGCATTCTTGGTATTCTAATTCAGGTTTTGAATCGTAAACGACGCCGGCTCCGGCTTGTAGGTGGATTTTACCATTTTTGATCAAGGCGCTTCTTAAAGTGATGCAGGTTTCCATGTCGCCATTGCCGGAAAAATATCCGACGCATCCAGCGTAGAAGCTGCGCCGAGTTTTTTCGAGTTCTTGAATGATCTCCATGGCCCTAATTTTTGGAGCTCCGCTAACGGTTCCAGCTGGAAAGCCACTTTTTAGTGCATCTAGAGCATCTAAGTCGTCCCTAATTTCACCTTGGACATTAGAGGAAATATGCATTACATGTGAGTAATATTCGATTTTCATTTGTTCGGTGGTTTCTACTGTGCCAGCTTTGCAGACTTTACCGACATCGTGTCTTCCTAGGTCGATTAGCATTAAATGTTCGGCGACTTCTTTTTCGTCTTTAAGCAATTCTGCGGCGATTTTTTTGTCTTCTTGAAGGGATTTTCCTCTTTTTCTAGTACCGGCAAGGGGCCTTATGGTGACTATTTTGCCTTTTAGTGAAACCATAATTTCTGGGGATGAGCCGGTTAATACAAAATCATCCATTTTCATGTAGAATAAGAATGGAGAAGGGTTTAGGGATCTTAAGGATCTGTAGAATTCGAATTCGTCCAAGTTAAAGTCGCTGGTGAATCTTTGAGAGGGTAGAACTTGAAAAACATCACCATTTTCGATATATTCTTTGCATTTTTCAACAATTTGGCAATATTCTTCCTTGGTATAATTTGAATGAAATTCTTGAAATTTATCAATTTTATTTTTTTGAACGGTTTTTATTGGTTCATTTAGTATTTTTTCGATATTTTCAATTTTTTCCTGAAGCTCTTCATAGGACTTATTGTTGTCGTGAAATTTTGGTGCGCAAATCAAGGCTATATCAAAGAAATTGTCAAAGATAACCAAAATTTGTGGCCTAATATATATTGAATCTGGAATTTGAATTTCATCAACCACAGAATCATCAGGGATATTTTCAATTAATTTTACTATATCATAGTTGAAATAGCCAAAAATGCCACAGGCAATTGAAGGAAGGGACCCTCCTTGATAATAAATTTCCTTAAAATCGATTTGAGAATTTTTGAAGAAATTACGAAAGCCGTCTAGTGGATTTTCATAATTTTCTTTAGTAAAAGATTCAGGACTGGCTTGAAAATTTTTATTGATAAAAGATTCTCTTTTATCGCATTTCCATATTTGATCTGGGTCGATGCCAATTACACAATATCTTGATTTGGCGTTTTTCCCGATTTGATTATTTTGCGCAGATTCAAGTAAAAAATGGTGATTTTTAAATTTTTTAAATAGCTTTATTGATGCTTGAACCGGGGTAATCAAGTCCGTGGAGATCGTTTTATATAATATAGCTCCGTTATTTTTTTGAAAAAAATCTTCAAATTGTTTTTTGTCAAAATTATAGTTCATTGGCTGATTGTTTTTGTATCGATTCAATAAATTTTTGATTTATTACTAAATTATGTTCTTTTTCGATATATTTGTTAAAGGTTTCAACAAACTCCCTCCTGTAAGAGTCTGAAAGTTGCGAGCGATATTTATTTAATTGAATTGGTGATAGTTTAGGAATTTTTGTTTCTTTTAATATTGCAATTTGATAGCTTTTCCCATCATCCGTTTTGTGATGGCTGGTCGATTGACCTTCTTTAATTTGAAATAAATCCTTGAGAAAGTCTGTGGATATTTCATATTCTTTATCTTGTATCTTAACTTTTTTAGTTTTATGAAATTTCTGATTTCTTGCTATTTTGATATTATATTTTCTAGCTACCGTTCTAATTGAGTTAGGATCTTTTCTTACAATATCCGATATTTCTTTAGCTAGATTTGCTAATTCTTCTTCTGTTTTTTCTTTGTAATAAATTGAGCTAAGCTCTCTTCTTACTTCCTTAAATTCTTTTAGCCTCGCTTTGGTGCTTTTTGTGACTAGAACTGCGTATAATTCATTGTTGCTTTCCATTAAGGATGAGGTTTTAGACAATTCGACTTTGAAAGAGTTTTCAGCAAATCCGTTTAGTTTTCTAGCTTTTTTTGCTAAAACATTTTCATTTTCATTTGAACTAAAGGTAAAATTATTTATTTGATTTACTCTTCCTAATCTAAATTGCTTTGCAGCTTTATCCAAGGAGTTATTTGACAAAATTGATTCATTTATGGCTTCAATTTTTTCTTGTATTGTTTTTTCCACAAGTTTTTCTTGTAGCTGTTTCTTTATTTCTTTTTTTACAGTTTGAAAGCTTAGAAATTGACCTTCATTAATTTCTTTTAAAAGAGCGATATGGTAACCTAAATCTGATTCAAATATTTCTGAATTTTGATTTAAATTAAGACTAAACACCGTTTGCGCGACTTCTGGAATTGAATCGTTATCTGTAATATTTTTAATTAATAGTTGTTTATTAGATTTTTTAGCTAATAATTCACCTAGCTCTACAAATGATGCTTCTTTATTTCTAGATTGATTTAACTTTTCAAGAAAATTTTCAGCATCAGATCTTTTGTCAAATAAGACATGATAGAAACTTCTAGTTTGTTTTGTTTTAAACTTTTCTTTATTGGCTTCGTAGAACTCTTTTACTTGTTTATTTGTTATATAAATTCCTCTGGCTAATATTGATCTGTCAAAGGCTATATATTGTATATTTCTTTTTTCAGGCTCTTGAAATTGGTTTTTATTTTCTTCGTAAACTTGCTGTAGGTTTTCATCGGTTGGTTTTGCGATTTTTTGAATATTATGATTTGATATTGTCAGTAAATCAGCATATCTTATTTCTTCTTCAAGTTGAGCAATTTTTATCGCAGAAACATTGTCAATAGGTGAAACAAGGGTTATGCTATTTAAAACCATGGTATTTATCGTTTCATTTGAAACCATTTTTATATATTCTTCTTCATCTATGCCGTTATTAGCAAGGATATTTTTGAAGAATTTATGGTCAAATTTACCATCTTTGTGGAAATTTGGATTTTGCGTTATGTTTTTAAGTATCTCCATTCTATCTGGATAAACTCCATATCTAGTTGAAAGAGTCTCTATTAGCCTCTCACTTACGAGCTTTCCAAGGACATCTATGTTAAATTTGGCAGAATTTATATAGTTTAGGACATTTTGATTGCCTGGATTCCTATCTAATATGAGCCTTTTTTCTTGATTTACTAATTGTTGCAACTTTTGTTGAGATATTTTTCTTCCATCTATTTTTGCAACCCAGTTGTTAGAATCTTGCAATAAAAAGCTGCTTATACCGAATAAAACAAAGGATAGAACGAGGAATCCAAATAGTATTTTAGATAGTATATTTCTTGAGAAATCTTTAAAATTTAGCATTATTTTGACTTAAAATTATTTATATATATCTATTTTACACTATTATTTTTAAAATTTGTAGTAAAAAATCATAATTTTTGCTAAAATATTGCTAATATGGCTATTTTAGGTTATTTTTAATAATAAATAATGTTTTTACTTGAAAAATTGGTTAATATGTTGTATAATAGGAGGAAATTGGATAAGGGTCGAAAACTGCCTTGCTAATAAATATATAAAGTAATGAACTTAATAGTACAAAAATTTGGCGGAACTTCAGTTGGAAACGTTGAAAAGATAAAAAATGTTGCCAAAAAGGTTAAGCATGAAATAGACCAGGGTAATAAGGTTATCGTGGTTGTTTCTGCTATGTCTGGGGTGACTAACGAGCTTGTTGGTTATTGCAATGAAATGTCTGATTTAGTTACGCAAGAATCACTGGCAGAGTATGATTCTATTGTTTCTTCTGGAGAGCAGGTCACTTCTGGGTTGTTGGCGCTTGAATTGCAAAGTTTAGGCTATAAGTCAAGATCGTTTTTGGGTTGGCAAGTGGCGATTAAAACTGACGATGTGCATTCTAAGGCCAGAATAGGCGAGATTGATGGAGAATTTTTGCGAAAAGAGATGGATAGATATGATGCTGTGGTGATTGCTGGATTTCAGGGGTTGCATGAAGATTCTAACAGGATTGCTACTCTTGGTAGGGGTGGTTCTGATACTTCTGCGGTGGCTGTGGCTGCTGCTGTTGGGGCTGATTTGTGTGATATTTACACTGATGTCGATGGGGTTTATACCACCGATCCTAGAATTACTTCAAAAGCGCGAAAATTAAATAAAGTGACTTTTGAAGAAATGCTTGAAATGGCTTATAGTGGCTCTAAGGTTTTACAGACCAGATCGGTTGCTATGGCTATGGCTCACAATGTTAGATTGAGGGTTTTATCAACTTTTAAGGAAATTGGTGAGCCAAATGGTACTATTTTAGTAAACAATAATGACGAAATCATGGAACGAAGAGTAATTACTGGCATTAGCTACTCAAAAAATGAAGCACAAATAACTTTAGCTAAAATGCCTGATCATCCGGGCTTGTCTTCTAGTATATTTGGAGCATTAGCTAAGGAAGAGGTCAATGTTGATATGATTGTCCAAAACATTAGCAGCGATGGAAATTCTGTTGATATAACCTTTACTATTTGTAAAGAAGAGCTTGCAAGGGCGAAAATTGCCATTGATTCTATTAAAGATGTAGTAAAATTTGAAAAAGTTTCAATAAATGAGGATATTGCTAAAATTTCAGTGATTGGAGTTGGTATGATTTCTCATAGTGGAGTTGCTCACACGATGTTTAAAACATTGGCTGATAAAGGTGTGAATTTGTTGTTGATTTCAACTTCGGAAATTAAAATTTCAGTGTTGATTGATAAAGAGTATGGTGAATTGGCTGTTAGAGTGCTTCATGATGCGTACGGCCTTGATAAAAAATAATTAAATATGACAGATACAATTAAGTTTACCGACTTGGGGATTTCTCAAGCTATGCTAGAGAAGATAAAATCCAAGGGGTTTGAAGAGCCTTCCGCTATTCAAGCAAAAGCAATACCCTTTTTGATTAATAATGATAAGGATTTGATTGCCAAGGCGCAAACAGGGACTGGGAAGACTGCGGCTTTTGGGATTCCTCTACTTGAAAATATCGAGCCAAAAAAAGGAGTGGTACAGGCGATAATTCTTGCTCCAACTAGAGAGCTTGCGATTCAGGTTACTGAAGAGCTTTCTTCATTGTCTCATCTGGCTGATATTAGGCTTGCTGCGATTTATGGTGGACAGCCGATTGATCGTCAAATCCAGAGGTTAAAAAGGGGTGTTGACATTGTGGTTGGGACGCCAGGAAGGGTGATGGATCACTTAAAAAGAGGCACTTTGGACATTTCCAATATTTCATTTGTGGTTTTGGATGAGGCTGATGAGATGCTTAACATGGGTTTCGTTGAAGATATTGAGTCGATTTTGTCTTCTGCTCCAAAAGATAGAATAACGGTGATGTTTTCTGCTACTATGCCAAAAAATGTAGAGAAGCTGGCGCAGAAATTTATGAGAGAGCATGAAATAATCTCAGTTATTCCAAAAAATGTTTCAAAAAAGAATATTGATCAAATTTATTTCGAAGTTGCTCAGTCTGATAAGTTTGAGGCTTTGCACAGAATTATTGATGTAGAAGAGAGTTTTTACGGCATGGTTTTTTGTAGAACTAAGTTAGATGTAGATAATGTTGCGCAAAAACTTGCAAATCGTGGCGTTAGGGCTGATGCTATTCATGGCGATCTTTCTCAAGCTCAAAGGGAAAAGGTTTTAGATAAATTTAGGAAAAAAATCATTAATGTTTTAGTGGCGACCGATGTTGCGGCTAGGGGTATTGATGTTGATGATCTTACGCATGTTATTAATTACGCACTTCCTAATGATAGCGAGAGTTATACGCATAGAATAGGTAGAACAGGAAGGGCTGGTAAAAGTGGAACTGCGATTACACTTACTACTCCGGCTGAATATAGAAAATTGATTTACATTCAAAGAAACGCTAATACCAAGATTGTAAAACAAACAGTTCCAAATGTTCAAGAGGTTATTGAAGGCAAAAAGCAAAGAATCACATCTTTGGTAGAAAAATATATTAGAGATGAAGATGGTGAGGGTCTTGGCGAGCTTGAATCTGTTGCTAATGAGGTTTTAAAAAACAATCCTGATGTTGATATTAATAAAATTCTTGGAGCAGTTTTGAAGGTTACCTTTAGGGATGAATTAAAGGAAAGTAAGTATTTTAAAATTAATGATGCTGGCGGTGGTAAAAAGAAAGACTATTATGCTTATGATGAGCGTGGAATGGCTGGCGGATATAGAGGTAAAATCGGTTCAGAAGGAAAAAGAAGCTATGTCGATAGAAAAGGTACAGCAAGATTATTTATTGCAAAAGGCAAGAAGGATAGTATGGGGCCGGCTCAACTTGCGAGCTTTATACAGCAAAAAACAGGAGTCAATCAGCGAAACATTGATGACATTAGAATGTTTGATGATTTTTCATTCTTTGCCGTTCCTTTTAGTGATGCTGAGAAGGTTTTAAAGTCTTTTCAAACTAGTTCAAAAGGAAAGCGTTCTTTGGTTACTAGAGCGAAAAAGAAGCCCTAAAGCTTTGATTTTAGTGACTTTTTAGATCTGGTTTGAGTTTTTTGTTCTATTTTTAGATAAAAAACACCCCTAATTATATCATAGGATGTCAAGTCTGAATTTTCAAGAGATTTTTTCAATTATTTTTAGATCAATTTTTAAAAAATACCTACTTCGATACACTAAGCCATCTACTGCGCGCTTTTAATCGACGAGCATCTATTCTTCCTGTGATTATAGTTCCTCGATGTTTTAGTTGATCATTGGACTGCCACTCTTTTTTTCTACCTAGCTTTGTTTCTTTTTCTTTGTCCTTTTCCTTTTTCCTTTTTAGTTTTTTTCTTTGTTTAATTTCTTTTTCTGGTGGATCCAAAGCTATTTCGCGGTTTTTCTGGTGAAGTCTTCTATGGTGCATGATTATGTTGTCTGTAAACCATCTTCTTCTTTTATTTACGATTCTTCTCCTTTGTGATCTTGACAATCTGCGGACTCTTTTTTTTCTGCAAAGACTAAAAAGAGATTGTATTGACTTATGCAGCGCCAAATGCGCAGCTATGTGCCTAAATAGCTGATTGTTACCAATATTGGATATTAGCGTTGCGTCCATTAGAATTCGTAGAAATAGCTTATTATTGCCCCGACTGCAGTTGCAGACACATTGTCTTCTTCGATGCTAGCTCTACTTATATCTATGGAGAAATTATTTTTGAATTTATATCCCATGTTAAATTGTAAAATGCTATCTTTATTGTTTAAAAGAGTTGCTGCTGGGTAGTTGTTTTCCGTTTGACGATCTAGGTAAGTAATGCCCCCATTCCAGCCATTATATTTTAATATTAATGCGGTGGTTACATATCTTGCGTCTCTATTGATTCGACCCGTGAAATTATCTATCTTAACATATTCTATCAATGGTATTAGGTAGGTGTTTTGCCCTAGTTGATATAGATATTCTAGGTTGATTGTATAGCCGGTTTCTCGCGCTGAGGTTCCATTTCTGTTCTCGACCCCAAGGCTTCTGTAGCCGACATTGTAAAAAAGATTGTCAACTTCTAGAAAGTCTCTGCCTTCTAGGGTTATGCTATATGAAGATAAGGTTCCGGTATTAGAAGAGGTTCCGTCATTTCTATCAAGATTTCCACGGTTGTTTAGGCCGCTACTTGATAAGTCTGTGGCGTCGCTAAAAAAAGTACTAAGGTTTATTTCACTATCTTCGAGGATGGCAGCTAAGTTGAAGCCGATTTTCTCTCTTAATTCATAATCTTCTGTGTAGTCGGTGATGAAAAAACCAATCCTTTTGTTTCTTCTATATAGAGTTGCAAATGATGGGTTTAATTTTCCTGCGGCAAATTTCATGTCTTCGTTTTCAAAGGCAATTTTGATTTCTTCTACGATTAATGAAGAGTCGTCTATGTTAATTCCCCTATCAATACCTTGGTCTTGGCCTAAGATAAATCTTGATCTTTCAGGATATGTTGATTGTCTTTTTGAGGTTGGTCTAAAGTTTATGGCGTTTTTAAATGACCAGTTTTCATTAAAGTTCAAAGAGGTGTGAAATTCCGCATTTAAATAGCCGGCATTTTTCTTGATAATCTTACTATTATTATTTTCAAGGAGGCTATCGGTTCTAACTTCTGTTAAGAGTGAGCCACTAATGTTAGGATATCTTTTTTCTGCATGAGCCAGGTTTGCTGATATGATTAAAGATATGGTGATGATGTAATATAGCTTTTTCATAATTTTTTATTTTTTTGGTAGCGTAATGGTTACTTTTGTTCCTATATTTTCTTTGCTTTCAATTGTAACATGACCATTATGTAATTCAATAAAATATTTTGTTAAATATAGTCCGATTCCACTTCCTGATTCGGATAGAGTGTTTGATGATCTGAAGAATTTCTGTCCGATTTTTTCTAAATCTTGGGTGGGTATGCCAATTCCTTGATCAAGTATAGTGATTTGTATTGCTTTTTCGTTGCTTCTGGTGGCAATTTTGACCTGAGTGTCTTTTTTTGAATATTTAATTGCGTTTGATACAATATTACTAAAGCAGTGACCTAAGAGTCCTGGATCGGCGCTAATTAAGTCATCCGTAGCATTGAATATTTTTTTTATTGAGACATTTCTTTTTATCAATAGGTCGGATATTTTACTTATTACATCATTTAGTAAGTCATGCAGGCGAAGCTCTTCTTTGTTGATGTTCATTTGACCAGATTCATTTTCTTCAACCTTAGCGAGATTCAAGGTGCTATTGATTAAGTCAGTCATTCGCTTTATTGCATTTTTGACTCTTGCAGTATATTTTTCAAAGACTTCATCGTGCAAACCCAGTGTTTTGATTTTTCTTGATATTAACTCTCTGCTTGAGTCTATAATTTGCAAAGGGGTTTTAAATTCATGAGATACTAGACTGATGAATTTGCTTTGCATCTCTCTCATTTCTTTTTCTTTTTGTACAGATTTTTTTAATTCTTCGGTTTTTTTCAAAAGCTCGTTGTTGGCACTAACTATTTTTTCGATTGAATTGGATCTTTCAATGGCGATTGATAGCTGGTCGGTGATTATTTCTATCATTTCGACTTCATCAATTGTGGGGTTTCTTACGGTTGAGGAGAAGATGTAGATTCCGCCATTTGACTTGCCATTAAATATAGAAACAGCGCATATTTGTGATGATATGTTGTATTTTTCGTAAAACTCAGCATATTCTTCTGCGTTAGGTTTTTTTGCAACATCGTCAGTGACAAAAATAGAGGTTTTTTCCATGTCCTTTTTGATCTTTCTGTAAAATTCATTTTGACTAAGGATGTAATGGTGTGCGTCTTGGTGACTTATGTCAAGATTTTTATTGCTGGAGTTGTTATATTCAACTACAGAGCCTATTTCATCTTGTTTTAGATCGTAAATTATACATCTATCGACTTTTAGGATATTGCAAATTGACTCACAGATATTTTTTGCAATATCTTTTACAGGCTTGTCGGAGATAATTTGGTAACTTATTTCTCTTAGGATTTTCTCGTTATTTAGAGCTCTTTCAAGACTTTTTACAAGCTCTTGATTTTTTGACCCGATATCTTCTTGCCTTGTTTTAATTTTTTCATTTTCCTCGATATCTTCGACGCATTGTTCGAAGTTTATGATGAAGTAACGCTTTTTTTCCTCTTCTAGTACCGGTACAAGAGTTATGTTATATTTAGCAAAATCGTAATTGCTGAAATTTTTTATTACTTGAGTTACTTTACAGCTTTGATTATTTTTTATGGCATTAATTAGCTTAATAATTTCTATTTGATCTTCGCTGGAATAGTCTGTTTCTTGGTTTTCAAAAAGAAAGTCGTAACTTTTTCCTAATATTTCGTTTGGATCAATTTTGAAAGTTTGGCAAAAATGGTCATTGGCGTGAACAATTCCTAGGAAGTGCGGGTTATCAGATTTAATATTGGTGCATAATATTGAAGGGTTTTCAGCATTATCAATTGTTGATTTTAAGCTTCCTATCTGCGAAGAATTTGTTACAAGTTCGCTTTTATTTTCCATTAAATTTTATTTAAGCTTTTTCTCAGAATTTTTATCGCCTTATCTATTTCTTTTTTATTAATTATCAAAGGCGGAAGTAGCCTTACAACATTATTCGCAGCCCCAACTGTGAGCAATTTATGATCAATAAGTAGTTTGACAAAGTCTAAATTATTTATTTCTTCGCTCATTTTTATGCCAATCATCAAGCCAACACCTCTTATTTCGTCTATTTTGGTTGGAAATTCCGCTTGTAGAGTGCGAAGTTGCTTAAGTAGGTAATCACTTGATTTTTGAACATTCTTCAAGAATTTTGGCTTGGATATTATGTCTATTACGGTTGTGGCTACGGACATTGCAAGAGGATTTCCACCATAAGTTGTTCCGTGAGTTCCCACTGTCATGCCCAAAGAAGCGTGTTTTGAAGATAGGCAGGCCCCAAGTGGAAAGCCCCCGCCGATGGCTTTTGCTAAGGCTATGATATCTGGCTTTACTGCGTAATATTCAAAGGCACCAAGATGTCCAGTTCTTCCCATGCCGCATTGTACCTCGTCAAAAGCAAGTAAAATACCGTGCTTTTTGGTTAGCTTTCTTAAATCTTGGATGAATTTTTTTGATGAAACTCTTATGCCTTCCTCGCCTTGAATTGGCTCTATTAATACTCCGGCGGTATCTTTTGTGATTGCCTGTTCAACGGCCTCAATGTCTCCAAATTCAACATTATCAAACCCTGGAAGCAGAGGAGCAAAACCTTCGCAATATTTTGCTTTAGCTGCTGCGGATATGGTTGCAATAGTTCTGCCGTGAAAAGCTCCTTTAAAGGTGATTATTCTGTTTTTATTTGGCTTACCTTGGTCGTAGAAATGTTTTCGAATGGTTTTAATCGCACATTCCACAGCCTCAGCGCCAGAGTTACAGAAAAAAACATAATCCTTTTGATAGGCTTTAGCTAATTTTGTGGCACATTTTTCTAATTCGTAGCCATTGTAAATATTTGATACATGCCATAATTTTGAAGCTTGTTGCGTAATTGCTCTAACTAACGATGGATGGCAGTGTCCTAGGGCGTTTACGGCAATTCCCGCACCAAAATCGAGATATTTCTTGCGATTTTTCGTAAATAAGTAAGGACCCTTGCCATAAGAAAAAGCAATGTCAAATCTTTTATGAATAGGCAGGAGGTTCTGTCCTTGCGAAGTGCCTACTATACTGCTTTTAAGAAATGATAATATGCCCACTAATAATATATTTACTGTTTTTATTTATCCATATTTAGATTATAATCTAGATTTTTTATTTTTTCAAACATATTTTGTAAATATATTTAAATATTATGCTTGCAATTATTTTGTAATTTGTGATATAATGATTGATGTAATGAATTTTATTATTTATGAGTCAAATAGAAGAAAAAAAGAGGATTCTGGCCAGTTTTTTAAGAATTTGTCAAGAATCTGAAATTGATAATGGTATTTTTTTGAAAATAGCTGATGATTGCTTGATTGATGAGGCTAAAATAGAGTTAGTTTTTGGAGATGTAACTGGAATTATTGAGTTTTTTTTAAGTCAAACTTTGGATGAGCTTGAGGAGCTTGTGGCCTCTAGTTCAGATTTTCACTTAAAAAAAGTTCGAGAAAAGATCCATTTTTGTCTTTTTAATTTTTTTGCTATTCAAGAGCAAAAAAGAGCGGCAATTAGATCTGTAAAAGGGTTTTATTTTGATTTAGGTAATTTAATAGATAAGAAAAATGGCCTCGCACCAGCGAGTTTTGCACTGAAAAGTACTTATTTGATAGCGGATCGGATTTGGATTTTGCTAAATGATAAGTCTACCGACTATAATTATTATACTAAGAGGCTTATTTTGTCAAAAATCGTAACAAAGGCATTTTTTACTTTTATTGAAGACGAGTCAAAGAATTTACAAAAAACCTCTGATTTGATTAAAGATGAGATTGAAAAGGTTATGAAATTTGAAAAATTCAAGAAAAACGCACTTGATATTTGTGGATCTTCAAAAGAAGAGGTTTTAAAAATGATGTGCGATTCTGGTAAATTGAGGCCAATTGGCGATATTATAAAAAAATTACCGTTTATTAGATTGTTTAATTAATTTTTTAAAAAAATGGACACTACTTTTGGTTTATTTGATTTGGCTTTTATTTTTGGTTTGGTGATTTTTATTGCCTTAGCCTTCTTTAGAGGTTTTGTTCGCGAATTTTTCTCCTTGATTAACTGGATAGTTTCAATTTTTGCGACGATTTTTTTGTCAGATTATGTAGCGATGGGCTTAAAAACCTTTATTTCTAGCCACTTTGTAGTGAATTTATCTTCTTTTGTATTGGCTTTTCTTGTTGCATTTATTATCTCAACTATTGTTACTAGAAAATTTGGAACGGTAATTAGGGAAAAGGTTCCATTTACGACTGATCAGGTTTTAGGTGTAGCTTATGGTTTTTTAAAGACTTTTTTGGTGTTTGGCTTGATCTTTTCTTTTGCAGTTAATGGACATGGCGTTATTTTTAATAAATCTGGCAAAAAATATAAAGATTCTATGCCAAGCTGGCTCTATACTTCTAAATTTAGGTCGGTCATTTCACCATTTGGTAATGCTTTAGATCCAGTTGTAAAAATGATTTTAAAGAAAATTAGCCCCAAATTTAAAGTTAAAGATAAAAAACAAGAGGAAAAAGAGTCTTCAGGGTTTTTTGACTTCTTTAAATCAAAGCCTGATGAAAAGGGTGATGAGAAGGACGATGAGAAATCTGTTAAGAAAAAAGTCAAAAAATTAGAGCCTTACACTGCTTTTGGTAAAAATTTACAAAAAGATAGTGAAAAAATAGAAAATAGGGGTTATAATAAAAAACAGATTGAAAAAATGGATCGTTTGATCGAAATTGTTAATTAAAAATAAAACTATGTTTGAATTAAAAGAAAAAACAGCCTTAGTTACTGGGGCTAGTGGTGGAATTGGTTATGCAATTGCTAAAAGCTTCGTTGAGCAAGGTGCCAATGTGGTAATTAGCGGGACTAGGCTAGAAAGACTTGAAGAGATTCAAAAAGAGCTTGGTGAGGAAAAGTGTAAATATGTTAAGTGTAACTTATCAGAAGAATCCGAAGTTGAGGCTCTTTTTGATAAAGCTGAAGAGGCTTTTGGCGGCATTGATATTCTGGTTTGCAATGCTGGAATTACCAAAGATAATTTAGCGCTTAGGATTAAGAATGAGGATTTTGATCAAGTAATTAATGTTAACTTGCGCTCGACTTTTATTTTGAATCGTAATGCAATTAAAAAAATGATCCGTAGAAAATACGGCAGAATCATTAACATTGCTTCAGTTGTTGGTTTTACTGGCAATCCGGGACAATCTAATTATGTGGCTTCAAAGGCTGGTATGGTTGGCATGTCAAAATCTTTTGCTCAGGAAGTTGCTTCAAGAGGAATTACCATTAATTGTGTTGCGCCTGGATTTATCGCAACCCCAATGACCGATATCCTAAATGAGAAGCAGCAAGAAGGCATCTTGTCTTCAATCCCAGCAGGCAAGATGGGTAATCCTACTGATATTGCTAATGGTGTAGTATTTTTAGCTAGTGAAGAAGCATCATATATCACCGGCCAAACCTTGCACATCAACGGTGGCATGTTTTAAACTTCGAAATTTTGTCCCTAGATCATCAATCGGGTTCGGTCAAGTATTATTCATACATGACGCTCACCGATTAATAACCTAGCAACAAAATTTCTTTGTTTAAGAATTGCTAAAAATCAAAGAACGAATAAATCTCTTTGGAAATTTTTATTTAAAACGCTTAATTAAACTTCGAAATTTTGT
>JAYPPA010000007.1:18033-32462 GCA_038131245.1 Rickettsia sp.
TAAATCTCTTTGGAAATTTTTATTTAAAACGCTTAATTAAACTTCGAAATTTTGTCCCTAGATCATCAATCGGGTTCGGTCAAGTATTATTCATACATGACGCTCACCGATTAATAACCTAGCAACAAAATTTCTTTGTTTAAGAATTGCTAAAAATCAAAGAACGAATAAATCTCTTTGGAAATTTTTATTTAAAACGCTTAATTAAACTTCGAAATTTTGTACTCATATACTATACTGGGGTATAGTATATTAATGGAGTATTTAGTCAATATATAAGTAGTTATAAAAAATATACTATACTGGGGTATAGTATATTTTGATATTTTTTACTATAATTTTTCGATTTATTTTATTTGCCGATTTTCCTTGACAAAGCTTTTAATTTATGATATAATTAAAGTATTATTATAAGAATTAAAAGTAAGGGAAATAAAATGGCAAAACATAAAACTAAAGTATTAATTATCGGTTCGGGTCCGGCCGGTTATAGCGCAGCAATCTACGCAGCAAGAGCGAATCTAGAACCCTTGATGGTAACTGGAACTCAGCCTGGCGGACAGTTGACGATTACAACTGATGTGGAAAATTATCCAGGATTTGCGGATGTTATTCAAGGTCCGTGGTTGATGGAGCAAATGCAAAAGCAGGCTGAAAATGTTGGAACGAAGATTATTTATGATCATATTAATGAAGTGGATTTCTCAAAGCGTCCATTTACAGCTAAATCAGAAGTGGGTGATGAGTTTGAGGCTGATGCGGTGATTATTTCTACTGGCGCTCAGGCAAAATGGCTTGGGCTTGAGTCTGAGAAAAAATTCCAAGGCTTTGGGGTTTCTGGCTGTGCGACTTGTGATGGATTTTTCTTCAAAGGTAAGGATGTTGCTGTTGTTGGCGGTGGGAATACTGCGGTGGAAGAAGCGATTTATCTGACCAATCATGCTAAAAAAGTTTATGTGATTCATAGGCGTGACGAGTTTCGGGCTGAAAAAATTTTACAGGAAAAGTTGTTTAAAAATCCAAAGATCGAAGTAATCTGGGATCATCAATTGGAGGAAGTTACTGGCGTCGAAAAGCCTAATAAATCTGTGACTGGCGTGACTTTGAAAAGCACAAAAGATGATTCGACAAAAAAAGTAGAAGTTGAAGGTGTTTTTATCGCAATTGGTCATAAACCAAATTCTGGGATTTTTAAAGATACTAAACTTGAAATTGATGAAGAGGGATATATTGTGACTAAGGCTGGTGGTACTTCGACTAATATTGAAGGGGTTTTTGCGGCAGGTGATATTCAAGACAAGATCTATCGTCAAGCAGTAACTGCGGCTGGGACGGGGTGTATGGCGGCTTTGGAAGTGGAGAAATTCCTGTCTTAAGGCGGTGTATTCTTTAATATTTACTCGTTTTTGTTTTTTGTGGCATCTATGGGTTATGAAATATATTAATTATTATGATTATGTCCAACAATTTAGATTTTTCGATAGATAAAAAAGGGGTGGCTAATATTGTTTTTGATCTGCCCGGAGAAAAGGTGAATAAGCTTTCGGCCGTTGTGCTTTATGAGCTTGAGAAGGCGATAAATGTGATTGATGGTAATAAGGCGGTTCGAGTTTTGTTGATTTCGTCGGCAAAAAAGGATATTTTTATTGCTGGGGCTGATATTAATGAAATTAAGTCGATAAGTGGCTTAGAGGATGCAAGGAAGAAGGTTTCTCTTGGTCAGAATATAATTTCAAAAATTGCGAATTTAAAAATTCCGACGGTTGCTGTTATTAATGGGGCTTGTCTTGGTGGCGGGTTGGAGCTTGCGCTTGCTTGTAAATACAGGGTGGGGGTGATTAATCCAAAGACTGTACTTGGTCTTCCTGAGGTGAATCTTGGGATTATTCCTGGTTTTGGTGGAACGCAAAGGCTTCCTGAGTTGATTGGCTTAGAGCAATCTTTGAAAATGATTTTAAGTGGCAAGCCAGTTGATGGAAATAAGGCACATAGGATTGGTCTTGTGGATGACATTGTTCGAGAAGAATTCCTAGAAGAAAAAATGGGGCATTTTGTTACTGAGATAATTAAAAATCAAAGTAAAAATTATTATTTAAAAAGAAGGTCGGATAATTTCAAAAGAAGATTCATCATTGAAAATATTTTATTTAAGAAATATTTGATTTACTATTTTACTAAAAAAAGTTTATTTGAGAAGACTAAGGGCTTTTATCCAGCTCCTTTATCTGCTTTGGATGTTATAAAAAGGACTTATGGTTTAACTTATAATAAGCGAGGTTTTGAAATTGAGCTTGATACTTTTTGTGAATTGGCGGTTGGTTCTATTTCAAAAAATTTGATTGATATTTATTTTACCAATGAGCGTCTGAAGAAGGATGATGGCGTTGTGGGTGGGGACCAAATTGTTGATAAAAGGTTCTTTATTAGAAATGCTTCGCTTATTGGTGCTGGGGTTATGGGTGGCGGTATTGCCTGGCTCTTTGCTAATAAAGATATCAATATTCGCGTTAAAGATATCTCCAAAGAGGCGATTTCTATTGGTTACAAACAAATTAAGAAGATATTTTCTGAGCTTAAAAAGATTCGAAAATATGACAAGAATCAGATTGCTATGAAGATGGTCAAGGTGTCTTCTACCCTTGATTATTCTGGATTTGAGGCTTCTGATATTGTAATTGAGGCTGCTATTGAGGATATTCAAATTAAGAAGTCGATCTTTAAAGAACTTGAGTCAAAGGTTAAAAAAGATACTATTATTGCTAGTAATACATCATCTTTGTCGGTTAGTGAGATGGCGAAGTCTTTGCAGAATCCTGAGCGCTTTGTTGGGATGCATTTTTTTAATCCAGTTAATAGAATGCCACTAGTTGAGGTTATTAAAGGTGAAAAAACTTCAGATGAAACGGTTGTGAAGACGGTTCGAATCGCTAAAAAACTTGGTAAGACGCCAATTGTGGTTAAAGATGTTGCTGGGTTTTGTGTGAATAGAATTTTACTGCCTTTGATGAATGAGGCTGCTTATTTACTACAAGATGGTGGCGATATTGAGGTGATTGATCATGCAATTGAGTCTTTTGGTTTGCCAATGGGTCCTTTTGTTTTGGCTGATGTGGTGGGGATTGATATTGGATACAAGGTTGCTTCTTCTTTACAGGAGGCTTATGGGTCAAGAATGCAAGTGGCGAAGATTTTGAAGGAAATACGAGAATCTCATCCGGATTTACTTGGCAAGAAATCAGGAATTGGTTTTTATAATTATGTACTTGGGAAGGAAAAGCCAATAGTTAATCCTGAGATTGGAAAAATTATGGATCAGCTTCGTAAGGATTACAATATTCCTCTTTATTATGCAAATGATGAGAAAATCGTTGATCGCTGTATTTTGACAATGGTCAATGAGGCTGCGAAATGTATTGAGGAGGGCGTGGTTGAGCGGCCGGAGTATCTTGATATGGCGATGATTATGGGCGCTGGGTTTCCTGCATTTAGGGGCGGAATACTAAAATATGCGGATAGTCGCGGAATTCATGAAGTCACGGAGAGGCTTAAGAGGTTTGAGGATAAGATTGGTGAGAGATTTACTGTTTCACAGCTTTTGAAGGATATGGATCGCTCAGGAAGTAAGTTTTATGCTTAAAAAATAGGTATTAAACTGCTGATAATTCGTCAACTTCAATAATTTCGAATTTTCTAGCATCAAATTCTTGATAATGCCACCATTCTCGATCATAAAAATCCCAACCAGCTTTAGTCATTATTTCTAGCAGATCTTTGCGGTTTTCCAGGGCTTCTGGATTTAAATCAGTGTGGCTATGGTAGGCTAACTCACTAAATTCGTCAAAATCACTGCCCATATCTAGCTCTTCATCATTAATGTCAATTAAAGTTAGGTCCAGAGCCACTCCTCGACAATGTGGCATTGATCCAGTGTCTGGATTTGATACAAAGTCACCAGGAAATTTTTCATACATGAATTTTTGAACTTTTAAGGGTCTCAGGGAATCAAAAATTTTCAATCTTAATCCCTTTTGAGCAGCTAATTCGATGGCTTTTTCGAATTTTTCTTTCATTTCAATCCTTAAATAGGCAAAAGGTGTTTTATACATTGGAGTTTTACAGACATTATTTGCGCTGGCGTATCTTATATCGAGTTTTACTGGGTAATTTTTTTCAGTTATTTTGAACAAATCTTTCATTTTAAAATGGTTTTGCAATTGCTAAAGTTACTATGATGATTAATATTAAGGCTGGTGTTTCGTTGATAATGCGATAAAATTTCTCGGTTTTTTGATTTTCTCCTTTAGCAAAATCTTTGCGGTATTTTGCTAATAAATGGTGATATAATACCAAAATTGCTACAAAAGTTAGCTTCACATGAAGCCAAATCTGGTCAAATCCAACTTTATTTGCCAAATATAAACCGGTAATAATTGTTAGAATCATTGCTGGATTCATGATGATTCTGAGCAATTTGCGCTCCATTATTATAAAAGTTTTGTCTAATTCTCCGCCTTTTTTGGCGCTGCAATGGTATACAAAAAGCCTCGGGAGGTAAAATAGGCCTGCAAACCAGCAGATAATGGAAATAATATGAAGAATCTTGGCAATTTCGTATGAACTAAAATTTTCCATTTTTTCTTGTATTTATTTTAATAACTGTTATAATTATAGTAGTATAAATTAAAACAGTCTATATATTTTTAAAATTAACTTATTTTTAACTAATGACTAATATTAGAATCATTGCTTGTAATAGCAATCCTGATCTATCAAATAAGGTGTCACAGTATCTAGGAGTGCCTTTGACAGAGGTTGAAATAAAGCATTTTATGGATCGAGAAATATCGGTTGATATTAAGGAAAATGTTAGAGGTACTGATGTTTTTGTGGTTCAGTCTACATCAACTCCGGCTAATGACCACCTTATGGAACTTTTAATTACGATTGATGCTTTAAGAAGAGCTTCTGCAAAGAGAATCACGGCTGTTATTCCTTATTTTGGCTATGCTAGACAGGATAGAAAATCTTCGCCAAGGGCTCCGATTTCGGCTAAATTGGTGGCGAATTTGATCACTTCGGCTGGGGCTGATCGTGTATTGACTATGGATTTACACGCCTCACAAATTCAGGGATTTTTTGATATTCCTGTTGATAATCTATATGGTTCACCAGTTTTTGCTAAATATATTAATGAGAATTTTCCTAGTGAGAATCTAGTTGTTGTATCGCCTGATGTTGGTGGTTTGGTTAGGGCTAGGGATGTTGCGAAGAGAATTTCTGCTGATTTAGCTATAGTTGATAAAAGAAGGGCAAAGCCAGGAGTTAGTGAAGTTATGAATATAATTGGTGATATTCAGGATAAAAATTGTATTATTTTTGATGACATTATTGATTCTGGAGGGACTTTGTGTAATGCGGCTGATGCTTTGATTGAGAAGGGTGCGGCGAGTGTTTCGGCTTGTATTACTCATGGTGTTTTATCAGGAGAGGCTTGCCTTAGAGTTGTTGATTCATCTTTGGACTTTCTTGTTATTACAAATTCTATTATGCCTAGCAAAGAAGCTTTGGCGATAGATAAGATTAAAATTATTGATATTTCTGATTTGATTGGTAAGGCTATTAGAAATATTGATGAGGAAAAATCTCTATCTGTTTTATTTTAATTTATTATTTATGACTAAGATTTTTGATAAAATAAAAGAAAAGTTACCTTGTAAAGGTTGCGAGCCATGCAAAATTCAATGTTGTTTTGCGAAGCTAAAAGAGAAATTTGGTGCATTGATGATTTCTTTTGTTGCTGCGATATTGATTGTGGCTGTTGCTTTTGTTGCTGGGGAGGTTTTTTACGAGCCAAAAGCAATGGTCAAAAGAGGCTATGAAATCAAAATTTCCGCGGATGGAAAGCCTGTAATCAAGAAAAAAGAGCCTGTTGACATAGAAAAATTTATGAAAATGGCTAATGTTGTTAAAGGTGAAAAAATATTTAAGAAATGTGCAACTTGTCATAATATTGAAAGAGGTTCTGCTAATAAAGTTGGACCTAATTTATTTGGAGTAGCAGGAAGAAAAATGGGAATGTATCCTGGATTTGCTTATTCTGATGCGATGCTTAGTATGAAAGGAAAGTGGGGCAGAAAAGAGTTAGATTTATTCTTAACGAAGCCAAAAAAATATATTAAGGGCACCAAGATGGGATTTTCTGGTCTTAGAAAGCCGCAGGATAGGGCTGATATTATTTCCTACCTTGAAAGTAAAAGGTAAAATTCCTAAAAATATGGCAGTTTTACAAAATATAGTATTTTGGTAATCTAAAGCGTTATTAAAAAATTTTGAAATTTATGGACATAGCAAATATTATAATAGCTGGATTGTTTGGCGCTGTATTTGGGTCTTATGCTACTTTATTTGCCCATAGATTGCCAATTGGACAGTCTTGCTTTGGAAGATATTTTGGCAAAAAATCGAGCTGCCCAACATGTGGATATACGATTCGGACAAGAGAATTGATTCCGGTTTTAAATTGGTTGTTTACTTTGGGTAAATGTAGTCAATGCAAGGCTAAAATTCCAACATCACATCTTTTTCTTGAGGTGTCTTCGGTTATTTTGTATGTTTTATGTTATTTGAAATTCGGATTTACTGAGCAATTCATGGTTGCT
Organism: Rickettsia sp.; assembly: GCA_038131245.1. Classification (GTDB taxonomy): domain Bacteria; phylum Pseudomonadota; class Alphaproteobacteria; order Rickettsiales; family UBA1997; genus CAMCFD01. Next base: position 24,693 of record JAYPPA010000007.1, read on the forward strand.
GCTTTGATTTGCTCTACTGCTTTAATTTTAATAGTTACCGATTTAAAGCATAGAATTTTTCCATTTCAGGCTCTGATATTCTTGCTATTTATGACTGTGATATTGAGAATTTTGACGGATGGATCGATTATAGAACTTATTTATAGCGTTGTTGCTGGGGCGGTTGCGTCTTGGATTTTTTATTATTTATTCTATAAGAAGATTAATGGTTATATTGCAGATGAGAGGCATTCTTATGATTATGTAAAATTTATTTTGATAGCTTCTACATTGTTTTCCATTGTGGATTTTGCTATTTATTTTAGCGTGATAATGATTATTTTTTCTTTGATTATTATTTTGGATGCGGTGAATAAAAAGAGGAATGTTGGCTATGGTTTTTGCTTGATAGTGCCATTTTTGTGGCTTTTTGTAATTTAAATAAAGAATAATTTGATTTTATGGTTGATTTTAAGGTAAAGGATATCAGCTTGGCTGAATTAGGTAGAAAAGAAATAAACTTGGCAGAAAAAGAAATGCCTGGATTAATGTCTTTGCGAACTGAGTATGGTGAATCTAAGCCATTATCTGGAGCAAAGATTGTTGGTTGTCTTCATATGACTATTGAGACTGCGGTTTTGATTGAGACTTTGGTTTGTTTGGGTGCAAGCGTTAGATGGAGTTCTTGCAATATTTTTTCAACTGTTGATTCTGCGGCTGCGGCTATGGCTGAGGCTGGGATTCCGGTTTTTGCATGGAAAGGCGAGACTGAGGAAGAGTATGAGTGGTGCATTAGACAAAGCATCGAGGGTGATAAAAATTGGCAACCTAATTTAATTTTGGATGATGGTGGCGATTTGACAAAAATTATGCATGATGAATATCCAGATCTTTTAAAGGGCGTAAAGGGGCTTTCGGAGGAGACTACGACTGGTGTTGCTAGGTTAAATGAAATGGCCAAAAATGGCTCTTTGAAGGTTCCGGCGATTAATGTTAATGATGCGGTTACTAAGTCTAAGTTTGATAATTTATATGGTTGCAAGGAAAGTGTAATTGATGGCGTGAAGAGGGCTACTGATGTTATGATTGCTGGGAAGATGGCGGTGATTTGCGGCTATGGAAATGTTGGAAAGGGCTGCGCTGATGCTTTTAAATCGCAAGGTGCAAGGGTTGTTGTGACTGAGATTGATCCGATTTGTGCTTTGCAGGCTGCGATGGAGGGATTTCAGGTTCTGACGATGGCTGATGTAGTTGAGAGTGCTGATATTTTTATCACTACAACTGGAAATAAGGATGTGATTACGATTGAACATATGCGAAAAATGAAAGATTCGGCAATTGTTGGAAATATTGGTCATTTTGATAATGAAATTCAAGTGGAGGCTTTGAAGAATTTGAAATGGATAAACATTAAGCCGCAGGTTGATCAAATTGAATTTGAAGATGGTAAAAAGATTATCTTGTTGGCCGAAGGAAGGCTTTTGAATCTTGGCTGTGCAACTGGTCATAGTGCTTTTGTTATGTCAAATAGCTTTACTAATCAGGTTATGGCGCAAATTGAGCTTTGGAATAATTCCAAAAAGTACCAAAATCAGGTTTATTTGCTACCAAAAGAGCTTGATGAGAAGGTTGCCAGGCTTCATTTGGAGAAGCTTGGGGTTAAGCTTGAAGTTTTGACTGATGAGCAGGCTAAGTATATTAATGTTAGTAAAAGCGGTCCTTTTAAGGATGATGCTTATCGATATTAAGAATTACAATTATTTTTGAACTATGAAAATTACAAAAGAAGCAGCTGAAAGGTTGAGAGAAGTCTTACAAGATTTAAAAGAGATACAGCGGCCACAAGTCATAAAGTCTATTGCTGAGGCTAGGGAGCATGGCGATTTGAAGGAGAATGCTGAGTACCATGCCGCAAAAGATAAGCAGGGTTTTATAGAGGCTCAGATTGCTGATTTTGAATCAAGAATTAATTCTTCTGAAGTTGTTGATATTTCTAAGTTAAGTGGCAGTAATGTTGTTTTTGGCTCTACTGTGGAGCTTGAGGATCTTGATAGTGGCGATAAACTTACTTACAAAATTGTTTGTGAATTTGAGGCGGATATTGATAATGGCAAGATTTCAGATGGTTCACCGGTGGCTAGGTCGGCTATTGGTAAGTCTGTTGGTGACGAATTTGAGGTCATGGTACCAAGAGGGGTGATTAGTTATGAGATAATTAGCGTTAAATTTATTTGATAAAAAGGTGAAAAATGTTCTTGACTTGTGTGCTATATTGCCTTATCCTAGATAATATATAAAAAAATATTAAATTAAAAAATATGAAATTGTTAAATAGAGCTAAGTCAGCATTCTCATTGATTGAGCTTTCGATAGTTTTGATTATTATCGGACTTTTAATTGCTGGGGTTACCGGTGGGGCAAGTTTAATTAAGTCTTCAGAACTTAGGTCTGTTATTACTGAATCTAGAGCATGGTCGGTTGCTGTCAATTCTTTTTACAACCAGTTTGATGATCTTCCAGGGGATTATAGTGGAACACTTGGAAGTATTGCTGGTGGTGATGCGGATGGTACTATTGAGTATGATAGTGGTGCTGATAGTGACACTGGTGATCATGAGGGAAGAAATGCTTGGAGGCATCTTTCAATTACAAATATTTTAGATACTAGCGTTATTTATCCAATTGCAAGTAATTTGACTTTGGCTAGTGCTGGGGATCCTGGTGCGAATGCTTTAAGTACTTTTGGCGAGTATGTACCAGCTTCAAAGATTGGTTCTGCTGGGTGGGATTTTGATTATAATACCACTTCTACGCATAATGTCGTTGTATTAACTGGGGCGATCTCGGTTATTACATCTACTTATGATTTGGTGAATAGTACTACCAATAATCTATCTAGCGGTGCTATTACGCCTATTGATGGTTTGTCCTTAGATTCTAAGTATGATGATGGACTTGCAAATGCTGGTTCGATTAGGGCGACTGGTCCTAACGCTAGTAATGTTTGCTCTAATGGTGCTACTTATACGACAACTACGACGACTAAGGCTTGCGCTATGTCATTTAGGGTTGATGTAAATACTTAGGAAGGCTAAGGGAGACTATAAATTTTGTATTTTTTTATGAAGGTTGGCTTGCATGACTAAATCCATATTTAAACTACTGTTAATAGCTTCTATATTCTTATTTTTCTATTTTTCTAACTTGTATTTTTTTGAAAATTCAAGTTTTTATATTCCGTTGATTTTGTCGATAGTTATATTTTTGTTGCTATTTTTAATTGATGATAGCGGAGAGTTTTTTATTAGGATGAAGTTTGCTTTAGAGGTTCTTGTGGTGATTTTTTCTTTAATTGCTTTATATGTCTTATATAAAGTGTTTTATTTGAATTTGGGTTATAGTTTATAACCAATATGTATGGACACTGTACCAAAAGTTAAACTTTGGAATTTACAATTTTTAAATCCGGCTTTTTCAATCATTGATAAGAAATCTTCTTGTTTTGGGAATTTTCGAATACTTTCTACTAAATATTGGTAAGAATCTTTGTCTTTAAGGACCAATTCACCCATTTTTGGGACTATTTTGAAGGAATATTGGTCGTAAATTTTTTCGAGAATTTTGTTATTTACCTTTGAAAATTCTAGGCAAATGAACTTTCCGCCCTTTTTTAGCACCCTGTAGGCCTCCTCAAGACCCTTATCGATATCGGTAAAGTTGCGAATTCCAAAAGAAATTGTATAAAAATCAAAAAAATTGTCTTGATAGGCTAGACTTTCTCCGCTGCATCTGTTAAAATTAACCTTATTGAAGTAGTTTAGGTCGATTGAGCGTTTTTTGCCAACATCGAGCATTTCTTGATTAATGTCAACAATCTCAATTTGAGTGTCGATATTTTCTTTATTTGCTTTGTCTGCAATTCTAAAAGCGATATCTCCGGTTCCTCCGGCTACATCAATTATTTTGTAACTTTGTTGCTTAGAAAAATTGATTTCTTGGATCATTTTATTTTTCCAAAGACGATGAGCCCCGCCGCTCATAAGGTCGTTCATTAGATCATATTTCTCAGCTACATTTGAAAAGACCTGGCCAACAAGGCTAGCTTTCTCATTTTTGTTAATTTTTTTGAAACCAAAATCTGTTTTTTCGCTCATGTTAGTTGATAATTTTAACTTTGATTTGCCGGCTGAATTAATCGCTCAGTTTCCTGCTAAAGATAAATCTGCAAAAAAAATGATGATTTGCAATGCTGGCAAAATCTCTTCTTCTTATTTTAACACTATATTAGATTTTTTGCAAGAACAAGATGTGTTGGTATTTAATGATGTTAAGGTTTTAAAGGCTAAGCTTTATGCAAAAATTCAAAGAAGTGGTGTTGCGGTTGAATTTAATTTGGATCAAGAGGTGCAAAAAGCTGATTTGAAGAGCTTTGGGGTTAAAAATAACGAGAATTTGATTTATTGGATGGCGATATGTAAGGGTAGCAAAAGGTTACAAGAAGGTGATGCTTTGGTTTTTGCTGATAATTTTGAGGCTAGCGTTGAAAAAAAGCTGGAAGATGGGTTTTGCATTCTATCTTTTGCAAGAAAAAGTTTCTTTGATAATTTAGATAGATTTGGCGAGGTGCCGCTTCCTCCTTATATTAAGAGATCAATAGAAGATGAGGATCAGGAGAATTATCAGACTATTTATGCCAAGAATGGGGCGGGGGTGGCCGCTCCGACTGCTGGACTTCATTTTGATGAGGAAATGTTTCAAAAATTAGAAGAAAAGGGTGTGCAGAAGGTTTTTGTGACTTTGAATGTTGGGGCTGGGACTTTTTTGCCAGTTAGAGTGCAAAATATTTTGGATCATAAGATGCATGAAGAGTATTATGAGGTTAGCGAAGAATCTGCGGATATTATAAATGAGGCTAAGTTGCAAAATAGAAGAATTATTGCTGTTGGAACTACGTCACTTAGGGTTTTGGAATCTATAGCGGATGAAAATGGTCAAATTAAAGCTTTTAAGGGTAAAACGGATATTTTTATTTACCCTGGTTATAAATTTAAGGTGATTGATGGTTTGTTTACCAATTTTCACTTGCCAAAGTCAACATTATTTATGCTTGTTTGTGCTTTTATTGGAATTGATAACGCTAAGAAGCTCTACCAGCAGGCGATTGATGAGAAATATCGGTTTTTTTCTTACGGAGATTCCTCACTTCTTTTGGGTTAACTTGACTCTTTTATATTCCTCTCTGATTTTTATTTGTTTAATGAAGCGGGAAAGTGCATATAATTTGCTGTAGATAATACCGTCAATACCGTAAATAAAATATCTGCGAATAATATAGGCTTTGAAAAAAGCGATTATTGGAGAGATAAATACCTTAAGTAAATTAGATTTTTTGCCTTTTTTCACAGCGTCAACGGCCTGCATTTGTGAATAGCTATTGATTTTGTCGATCCAGTGAGAAAAAGACCTAAAAGATTGATGGAAAATGATATTTTTCAGCTGACCAATTTTCTTTGGGTTTTCTTCTATTAAAGTTACAGAGTCGTGAACTGATGAGTTTTTAAATCCGGCATATTTCTTATTATAAAGCCTGATTTGATTGTAGTAATAAGCGTATTTCTTGGGTTTTTCTTCAAAGCGGAATTTGTTGACGATTTTGATGCGAAAAGCGTAAAATTTATTGTGTTTTTTATTGGCAAATAGCTCTATAATTTCTTTTCTAAGCTCTTTTGATAACTCTTCGTCGGCGTCAATGTTTAAAATCCAGTCATTTTTGCATTGTTTTTCGGCGAAGATTTTTTGCTGTCCATAGCCAGGCCATTTGTTATAAATTACTTTTGCGCCTGCTTTTAGGGCGATTTGACAGGTTTTATCGTCACTTCCCGAGTCTACAACTATTATTTCGTCTGCAATGTCCTTTACTGCGGAAATGGCGCTTAAGATGCGATCTTCTTCGTTTTTTACGATTATTGATACTGATAGTGGAATTTTAACAATCATATTTTTTGTAGTTTTTCTTTATTTTTATTTTTATATAATATATTATATAATTAAATTTTACAAACTTTATATTAAATTTTTAATAAAAGAAGATTATGAAGGTTTTTTCTGTTAGGAATATAGTTATATTTGTTGCGATTATCTTAATTATTGTGGCTGGGGTATTTTATGTCAATAATTCTGATTCTAAGGCGGTTGCTGTGAAAAAGGACGAGCCTAAGAGTGCTAATAATGCTTCTCATAATTTTGAAGTTGATAAGTACGAATATTTTGATAGTAAGGCTTTAAATATTTCGGATTCAGAGTTTGTCTTGGGTGATAAAAATGCAACAGTCACATTTATTGATTACGCTTCTATGTCTTGCCCACATTGTGCTGCGTTTTACGATGAGGCCTTTGGAAAGCTTCGCGAAGAATATATTGATACTGGCAAGGTTAAGTTTGTTTATCGTGATTTTCCATTGAATCATCCTTCTTTGGCGGCTGCTTCTCTTGCGATATGTAGAGCGTCTGAATTTGACTCAGAAGAAAGAGTTGAAGGTTATCATGATTTTGTTGAGACTATGTATAATACTCAAAATTCATGGATTTTCAAGGAAGATTACAACGAAAAGTTGATTTCAATTGCGGTTTTAGAGGGTATGGATAAAACTTTGGCTAAGAAATGTTTGAGTGATACAAAGTTTCATGACCAGATCTTGAAAGCTAGAATGATTGCCGCTAAAGAGCTTGATATACAGTCTACACCGACATTTTTTATTAATGGTAAAAAGATACAAGGATTTATCGGATATAAGAAAATAAAAGAGTTAATTGACTATGAATTAAATAAATAATTATTATGTCTCGTTACAAAATTTCGCTAACCAATGTAAAAAAGAACTTTGGCAGTAAGAAGGTTTTGTGTGGCATTGACTTGAGGGTTGCTAAAGGCGAGTCTTTGGTTATCTTAGGAGGCTCTGGGTCGGGAAAATCGGTCTTGATTAAAACCATATGCGGCCTTATAGATGCAAGCTCTGGAAGTGTCAAAATAGATGGCTTGGAGGTTACCGACATGGGAACTAAAAGAAGGGATGGTTTGATGAGCAAATTTGGATATTTATTTCAAAATGGGGCTCTGTTTGATTCTTTGCCTATTTGGCAAAATGTTGCTTTTAGATTGATTCATTCTGAAGGTATGAATAGAAAGAAAGCCCGCGAACTTGCGATTGAGAAATTGGCGCTAGTTGGCTTAGAAGAGAGGGTTGCTGATCTTTATCCAAATGAATTATCTGGAGGTATGCAAAAAAGAGCGGCCCTTGCAAGAGCTATCGCGGTTGAACCTGAGATTATATTTTTTGATGAGCCAACAACTGGGCTTGATCCGATAATGGCGGATGTTGTGAATGATCTGATTGTTGATAATTCAAAGAGACTTGGTGCGACAACTATTACTATTACTCATGACATGGCTTCTGCAAAGAAGATTGCAGATAAGATAGCTACTTTACATGAGGGGAAAATTGTATGGTTTGGTGACAAGAAGGACATGTATAAGTCTGGTAATGAATATATGGACTGTTTTATTCATGGAAGATCCCCAACTAGCAAGGTCTCTAATAAAGGTTTTATGACAAATATTTTTGGAAAAAAGAAATAGAAAAGTGGGTTTTAACTTGCTGTTTATTTTTTGTTAAAAAAATTTGCAAGACGAACAGTCTTTAATTATATCATATCATGTCAAATTCAAATTTGCAAGTAAAATAAAAATTATTTTGAATATTTTCTAACATCGCGTGCTAAGTGGATAGAGCC
>JAYPPA010000007.1:32562-33727 GCA_038131245.1 Rickettsia sp.
CCAACAATTGCGATGTTTTTTAAGGGACTTTCGTCTAGCCAATTTGCCAGGCAGTAGGCTCCTGCGTTGTTGTGAGCGGAGTCTATGTAAATTTTACTATTTTTTGCGAGAAAATTATCTAATTTTCCAGATATTTTTTCAATTCTATTAGGCCATTTTGTTTCCTTGATGGCGTTTTTAATTTTTTCGTCTGATAGTTGGATGTTTTTGATATTTAATGCGGCTGTAATTGCAACGCAAGCGTTGATATATTGGTGCTTTCCAAGTAGTGAAGGCGCGGGGATGTTTTTTATATTTGTTTTTTCATGAATAAAATCAAAGCTGTGATCTTCGTTAATTTCGATGGAAAAGTCTTCGTCGTAATTGATTAATTTGGCTTTTTGGTCGTTGGCGATTATTTTGATTACTTGTAGTGCTTCTTGAGGTTGAGGCCCTAGGATTAAAGGTGTATTGGCCCTTAAAATGTGAGCTTTTTCAAAGGCAATTTTAGCGATATTGTCGCCAAGATACTCTTCGTGGTCGAAGGAGATTGGCGTTATGATGCTTGCGGCGCGGTTTTCGACAATGTTGGTGGCATCAATTCTGGCTCCCATACCTACTTCGAAAATGTTAAAGTCGGCTTTTTCTTCGTGAAAAGCTAGGATTGTGATGATTGTGAAGGCTTCGAAAAAGGTTAGCGGTAGGTTGTCGCTTGAGATTCTGACTTTTTCAATTATTTCAAAAAGGCGTGAATCGGAAATTTCTATGCCATTTAAATTTATTCTTTCGTTGCAGTTGTGAATGTGTGGAGATGTGTAGAGGTTTGTTTTGTAGCCATTTTCGCGTAGAATTTTTGCTAAAAAAGCTGATGTAGAGCCTTTGCCGTTGGTTCCAGTTATGTGAATTGAGGGTGAGAGCTTTTTGTGGGGGCTGCCTAACTTCGATAATACAGCTTCCATTCTTTCAAAAACCCTTTCAAAGTCTAGTTTTGCATTGCCAAATGTAGCTGGAATTGGCCAATGTGGAAGATAAACCATAAAATTGAATTAAATGTTTGTAATTAACTTTTTATTTTGTTAATATTCTAATATGGGATTAATTTATTTAAAAGAAAAATTATATATATGATAAATTTTTTATTTCGAGCCGCGTTGTTGGTGCTTTTATTTCCTTCGGTATTGATTGC
>JAYPPA010000007.1:33827-74441 GCA_038131245.1 Rickettsia sp.
CGTTCTAGGAAAATGGTTTTTTCCAATGATTCGGAAATTTATATTAAAGTTGGGGCTATTTCTAATACTGGCTTGAAGTATGGTGCGGTGGTGGAGCTTGAGGCTGATGTGACGAATGATGGCTTGAATGAGGGGATTAACGCCGATAAGAGCTACATTTTTACTGAGTCTAGAGCTGGTAAATTTGAATTTGGTAATAATAGCGGCGTGAATCAGAAGATGAAGGTTGGTCCTGCGAGCTTTGTTAGGGCTGCTGGGGGTATTACTGGAGAGTATTTGCAATATATTAATTTGCCGATGATGGCTGATGAAACTAGGGTGACTACTGCTGCAAATAGAGTTTGTACTCTTGGTGGAACTTCGGCTGATACTTGTAGTGGGAATTTTATAAATACAAGCAACACTGGAGCGCATTACAAAATACCGAGATTTATTGTAATTCCTCAGGCTCCGATTGCTCATGGTGGTTATGCAAAAAGTTTTATTCCTTCTTCTGATCCTGAGTTTAGGGCTGCGACTAATCCGAATGGAACTACTAATACTTTATCTTCTACTAATGGTAGTTTTGCTAGAAATGGTAATCGGAATAATTTTTATGATTTTAATGATGGTGCTTTTGGGCAAATGGAAGATGCTACCAAGATCAGTTTTTATACGCCAAGGATTGATAATTGGCAATTTGGGATAAGTTATACTCCGGATACTGGTGATATTGGGACTACTTCTTCTTTGTCTGGGGTGGATACTGGTGACATTGAAAATGTGGTCAGTGTTGGCTTGAATTATTCGAATAATGTTGGTAATTTGGGCGTGGCGTTTTCGGTGACTGGTGAGGCTGGGCAGTTTGAGGCTACTGAAAATACTGCGTTTGCTAATGCTGGAACTCAAATTAATAGGAATGATCTAAGGGCTTATGATGTTGGTTTTATGATGACCTATTTTGGCTTTACGGTTGGTGGTTCTTATGGTAATTGGGGAGATTCCTTGCAAGCTAAGAATGGTTCGCAATCTTGTGACTATAATCCAAATGTGACTTTTGCTAACCAGGATTGTTCGACTTCAAACAAAGGTCCTGGATATGGTGATGCTCATTACTATACAGCTGGTTTGGCTTATGAATTTGGGCCAATTGCTTTTAGTGTGACACATTTGACTAGTAAGTTTCAAAATAATGCTTATGCTGCTACTTCACTTGGTTTTGATTATAAGTTAGCCAAGGGTTTGATGCCGTATATTGAGGTGACACAATTTGCATTTGAATCAAACCAGCCAAGAGCTTCTGATTTAGTCAATCAGTCTAATTTGCCTAATGAGCAAAGACAGCTGAGGGACAATGAGGGTTATGTTGGTTTGGTTGGTATTTTATTTTCATTTTAGTTAATAAATAATGAGCAAAGCCGCACTTGAATCGTATTTATTACCGATTCAAAAGATAATGGATAGAGACGGTGTTAGCGAGATTTCAATAAATACTTCTAAAGAAGTATGGATTGAGATCAAAGGCGACATGGTGCGCGAAGATCTGCCTGCCTTTGATCTGCAGCATTTAAAGTCTTTGAGTAGATTGGTGGCGCAGGCTACTGATCAGAGGCTGAGTGAGGAAGAGCCCTTGCTTTCCGCTACTCTTCCTAATGGTTATCGTGTGCAGATTGTTTTTCCTCCTGCTTGTGAGAGAAATGCTGTTGTTATCTCGATTCGTAAGCCGTCTCCTTTAAAGTGGAGTTTGGATGATTATGAAGAGATGGGGATGTTTGATAGCGCTTCCGTTGAGGAGATTGCTGATAAAAATGATGATATTTTGGCTAAGCTTTTGAAGCTTAATCGGATTAAGGATTTCTTGCAAAGGGCGGTTTTATACAAGAAAAATATTATTATTTCTGGTGGTACTTCGACTGGTAAAACGACTTTTACGAATGCAATGATTCGTTCGATTCCTCATGAAGAAAGGTTAATTACGGTTGAGGATGCTAGGGAGATTGATTTGAATTCTCATCCAAATAAAGTGCATTTGCTTGCTTCGAAAGGTGGTCAAGGTAGGGCGAAAGTTACTACTCAAGATTTGATTGAGGCGTGTCTTCGTTTGAGGCCAGAAAGGATTATCGTGGGTGAGCTACGTGGGGCTGAGGCATTTTCGTTTTTGCGTGCGATTAATACTGGTCACCCAGGTTCTATTTCGACTTTGCACGCTGATACGCCCAAAATGGCGCTGGAGCAGCTTAAGATGATGGTGATGCAAGCTGGTCTTGGCATGAGTCCAAGCGAAATCATTTCGTATATTCATAATGTTGTTGATGTCGTAGTTCAGTTAAAAAGAGGAGCAAAGGGGCGAAGATATATTTCTGAGGTCTATTTTAAATATATGGATGATTTAAAAGATAAAGCCAAAGAGGAGAAAGGAAAAGAGGCTAAAAGTTAATATTAATTAATAAAAAGTTATGAGTTATAGAGAGTTATTTTTTAATAAAAAACATGAGTTTATAACTTTGCAGGAGGTTGCTAGAATTGCTAAATGTAGAATTGTAGATGGTGTTGATGGATCTTTGAGGGTGTATGATATATCAACTCTTGGGGCTGCTAAAGATGGAGATTTGTCATTTTTGACTTCAAAAAAGTATTTTCATGATTTTTTGTCTTCAAAAATGCAATTTTGTATAGTTGGTGAAGATATGCATGATAAATGTCAAGATTCACAGGCCATTTTGCTGCTTAGTAAAAATCCTCATTACAGCTATAGCTTGATTTTAAAAGAATTTTATGAGGAAAGGCGGGAGGATTTTGTTTTTGATGGAGTGACCCATCCAACTGCGCAAATAGGAGTTAATGTTCGAATTGCCAACAGTGCTTTTATTGGTAAAAATGTAAAAATTGGTGATAATTGTGTTATTGGCCCAGGGGCAGTTATTCGGGATAATTCTGTTATTGGTCGAGATTGTCAGGTTAATGCGAATTCCGTTGTGTCTTTTGCTGTTATTGGTGATCGTTGCATAATTCATAATGGAGCGAAAATAGGTCAAGATGGCTTTGGCTTTGCTCATCATCATGGGGTAAATCATAAAGTGATACAGATTGGTATTGTTGAGATTGGCTGTGATGTTGAAATTGGCGCAAATACTTGCATAGATCGAGGGGCGATTAATAATACTAAGATAGGCAATGGTACCAAGATAGATAATATGGTGCAGATTGCTCATAATGTTGAGGTGGGTCAGGGGTGTTTTATTGCTGGGTGCGCTGCGATTGCTGGGAGTACTAAAGTTGGCAATTATGTGCAAATTGGTGGCAATTGTGGCATTACTGGTCATATTACTATTGGTGACCAGGCGCAAATTTCCGGTATGTCTGGAGTTACCAAATCTATAGAAGATAAGGTGGTTGTTGGTGGTTATCCGGCTAGGCCGCTTCGTGAGTTTTTGAGGCTTGATGTGATGCTGTCAAAAATGTTGAAGAAAAAATAGTAATTTGCGTTTTTTACCTTGAAATTTCCTTCAAAAGGCATTATATTATATATAAGCATTTTATAAACAATAATTTTTAGTAGCAAAGTGATAAAAAAGCAAAAAAACAACAGTCCAAATTTTAAGAATTTATTGACCTGGGTGGCGATTTTTACTATAGTAATGATTGTTTCCAATATTTTTGCTGATTCGAATATGGCTGGAAATAAAATAACATTTTCTGAGTTTATGGATAATGTTGAGGCTGGTCAAGTTATGGATGTCGAAATTAAAGGTAGAGACTTAGTTGGTACTTTACAAGGTGGTGAAAAATTTAATACTTACTTGCCAGAATATCCTGATTTAGTTGGGGTATTACAAGAGAAGGGTGTTACCGTTAATGCGATACCTTTGGTTAGTAAGTCGGAAAGAATTATTGCTGGAATTTTGGGGTGGCTGCCATTTATCTTATTGGTTGGGCTTTGGATTTATTTTGCTAAAGGGATGGGCGGTGGAAAAAATAACGCACTTGGTTTTGGTAGGAGTCGTGCTAAATTACTTCAGGAGAATAAAAATAAAATTACATTTAATGATGTTGCTGGGATTGACGAGGCTAAGCAAGAATTGATGGAGGTTGTTGATTTCTTGAAGGATCCAAGGAAATATACTGAGCTTGGTGCAAAAATTCCAAAAGGGTGTTTGTTGATTGGATCACCGGGTACTGGTAAGACTTTGCTTGCAAGGGCGATTGCTGGTGAGGCTGGGGTGCCATTTTTCTCAATTTCTGGTTCGGATTTTGTGGAAATGTTTGTTGGCGTTGGGGCTTCGCGTGTGCGTGATATGTTTGAGCAAGCTAAAAAACAATCGCCATGTATCGTGTTTATTGATGAAATAGATGCAGTTGGTCGCCACAGAGGAAGCGGAGTCGGCGGTGGTAATGATGAAAGAGAACAAACGCTGAACCAGCTTTTGGTTGAGATGGATGGTTTTGCGGAAAATGAAGGGATTGTGATCATTGCTGCGACAAATAGGCCGGATGTTTTGGATCGGGCACTTCTTCGTCCAGGAAGATTTGATCGTCAGGTTACAGTGCCAAATCCGGATATTGTTGGCCGCGAGCAAATTCTAAATGTACATGTGAGAAAAATTAAGGCCGCACCAGATGTTGATCTTAAAACTATTGCAAGAGGGACTCCGGGTTTTGCTGGGGCTGATCTAGCGAACTTGATTAATGAGGGTGCTTTAATGGCAGCAAGAAGAAACCAAAAATTAGTGACGATGCACGATTTAGAAGATGCAAAGGACAAGATAATGATGGGTGCAGAGCGTCGCAGTATGGTTATGCAGCAATCTGAAAAAGAGTTGACGGCTTACCATGAGGCTGGACATGCGATTACTGCGCTTCATTGCAAGAATTCTGATCCAATTCACAAAGCAACGATTATTCCTAGAGGAAGGGCGCTTGGCTTGGTGATGAGACTGCCTGAGAATGATGTTTTTTCAGTTACAAGAGCAAAACTTCATGATGATTTGATTGTTGCGATGGGTGGTAGGGCTGCTGAAGAGCTGATCTTTGGTGATGATAAGGTTACTACGGGGGCTTCTTCTGATATTTCTCATGCAACTGATATGGCGAGAAATATGGTTACTAAATGGGGTTTGAGTAGCGAAGTTGGGACTGTGAATTATTCGGCTGATGAGAATCGCAATCCTTATGGAGTGCCTTACAAGGAGTTTTCAGATGATACTGCTAGAATTATTGATGAAGAGGTGAAGAGAATTGTGCAGGAGGCCTTGGACGGTGCTAGGTCGATTTTAAAGGAGAATGAGAAGGATCTTGAGAAATTGGCAAGAGCCTTGCTTGAGTATGAGACTTTGACAGGTGGTGAGATTAAGGATATTTTGGCTGGTAAAAAAATCAAAAGGCCTGGCTCATTAAATAAGGATGGGTCAAGTGCAGTACCAAATGTAAGTGAATAGGAATAGGCTTCATATTTTGATTTTTAGAATTGCTTTAGGTTCACACAGGTATTTTTCATGTGATTTTACCAAATTAAGATTTTAGGGTGAGAAATAGGGTTAATTTAATTGAAAAGCTATGAAAATGTTTAAATATTTGTCAGTTTTAGCAATTTTGGCGGTTTCTTCGTGTGTTTCTGTTAATGCTCCGGCTGGTCCTGGCTTGATTTATACTGATTCGGCTGAGCTAACTTATTACGATCCATATATTCGTCCAAACCAAAAAGCAGTTTTATGTTCAAAGAATGTTTTGGGCTTATTTTCTTGGGGCGATAATGGTTATGATGTTTTAAAAATGAGGTCTTCAATTAGAAAAATTGCAACAATTGAAAAGACTTATTATTCTAGATTTTTTGTTTATGGAAAATCTTGTATGATTGTAAAAGGAGAGTAGTTTAATGAAAAAATTAGTTATAAAAGGCGGGAAAAAGCTAAAAGGCAGCGTGAATATTGCTGGTGCAAAAAATGCTGCTTTGCCAATAATGGTGGCTTCGATTTTGACTGATGAAGGTTTGGTATTAAGTAACGTTCCTCATGTTAAGGATATTTCAACAATGATTAGCTTACTTGCTAGTCTTGGTGTTGAGCTTAATTTTGACGGATTTGAAGAAGATGGCTTTGAAGCGAGAAAAATCGAATTAAAAGCCAGGGACATTAGTAATTCGGTTGCTGATTATGATTTAGTGAGTAAAATGCGCGCTTCGATTTTGATTATGGGGCCTTTACTTGCTAGGTTTGGTAAGGCGAAGATTTCCCTGCCGGGCGGTTGTGCGATTGGAACTAGGCCGATTGATTTACATTTAATGGCGATGGAGAAATTGGGTGCGAGGATCAATCTTGATGCTGGTTATGTTGAGGCTGTGGTTGATGGCAGACTTAAAGGTGCGGTGATTGATTTTGAGAAGGTTTCGGTTGGTGCTACGCAAAATGTGATGATGGCGGCTTGTTTGGCCAAAGGTGAGACTGTTATTAATAATGCTGCGAAAGAGCCAGAAATTGTTGACTTGGCGAAATGTTTAAATGCAATGGGGGCGAAAGTTTCTGGGGCGGGAACTAGTCAGGTGAGAATTATTGGTGTTGAAAAATTACATAAGGCTTTGCATAAAATTATTGGCGACCGGATTGAAGCTGGGACTTACGCGGTTGCTGCTGGGATTACCGGTGGTTGCATTGATATTAAAGGGGTTGATTTGAGTCTTTTTGATGGATTTGCAGATGTTTTGTGTGAGTCTGGAATTGAATTGATGCAAAAATCTAAGGATGTTGTTCAGGCAAAGAGGGTGGTGGATGAAATTAACTCAGTGAGTTTTTCAACAGAGCCTCATCCTGGCTTTCCTACTGATATGCAGGCTCAGGTTATGGCTTTGATGACGATTGCAAATGGCAAGTCGGTGATTGAGGAAAATATTTTTGAGAATCGATTTATGCATGTTTTGGAACTTGTGCGGATGGGTGCAAATATTAAGTCGAAAGGTAATCGAGCGATTGTTACTGGGGTTAAAGCTTTAAGTGGTGCGCAGGTTATGGCGACAGATTTGAGGGCTTCGGTTTCTATGGTTTTAGCCGCCCTGGTTGCAGAAGGAGAGTCCACAGTGAATCGTTTATACCATTTGGAAAGAGGTTATGAGGCATTAGTTGATAAGCTTGCTGCTTGCGGGGCTGATATTTCTATTGAGTATTGATTTTATTGCATGACTTCTTATTAGAGGGCTTGTGAGATTCTTTCTTTGGAAGGGAGAGGTGCGTAGTTGATGGGGGCCTTATATCGACCTTGGAAATTAGCCACACCCCGTCAGCCTTCGGCTGCCACCCCTCTTATATAGAGGGAATTTTGCAACATCATTTGGCGTCAAACTCCTCTTATAGAGGGGAATTTATAGTGTAGAGGGAAAATTTATTGACAAAAAACACCTATCCAATTATAGCATATCATGTCAAGAGGCAAATGTCAAGAAAAAAATTCAAAAAAGCTTGAGAAATATTTCTAAAGGCTGTATAATTGAAGCTTAAGATAACTAAATGAGATAATTAATAGATAATAATGTTTAACTTTATAGCAAAAAAGGTTTTTGGTTCGGTAAATGATCGCGCGATTAAGGGTATGATGCAAGATGTTGCGAAAATTAATGAATTTGAACCAGAAATTTCGAAATTGACAGATGAGGATTTAAAGGCTAAGACGCTTGAGTTTAAGCAGCGACTTAAAAATGGTGCGTCTTTGGATGATATTTTGCATGAAGCATTCGCGGTTGTTAGAGAGGCTTCGAAGCGGGTTTTGAATATGCGTCATTTCGATGTACAGCTTGTTGGGGGGATTGTGCTGCATCAGGGGAAAATTGCTGAGATGAAGACTGGTGAGGGTAAGACTTTGGTTGCGACTCTGCCTTGTTATTTGAATGCTCTTAGTGGTAAAAATGTAATGGTGGTGACTACTAATGATTATTTGGCAAAGCGTGATTCTGCTTGGATGGGTAAGGTTCATGAGTTTTTGGGGCTTAGCGTTGGTTGTATTACTAATGAGACTTTGGATTCTGATCGAAAGCAGATGTATGCTTGTGATGTGACTTATGCGACGAATAATGAGCTTGGGTTTGATTATTTGCGTGACAATATGAAGTTTGATTTGGATGAGATGGTGCAAAGGGATCATTTTTTTGCGATTGTTGATGAGGTTGATTCGATTTTGATTGATGAGGCTAGGACGCCGCTTATTATTTCTGGGCCGACGAATGATAATTCGGCTTTATATGAGAAGATTAATCGCTTAATTCCAAGGCTTTCTGATGAGGCTTATAATATCGATGAGAAGGAAAAAAGTGTGTTTTTGAATGATAGGGGCGTTGAAGAAATGGAGAAGATGCTGCAGGATAAGGGGATGATTAAGGAAGGTTCGTCGTTATATGATGTTCATTATGTTTCTTTTGTGCATCATATTAATCAAGCTTTGAAGGCGCATAAAGTGTTTCACCTTGAGACTGATTATATTGTGAAAAATGGCGAGGTGGTGATTATTGATGAGTTTACTGGACGAATGCAAGAGGGTCGGCGCTTTTCTGATGGCTTGCATCAGGCGCTAGAAGCGAAAGAGGGTGTTGAAATTAAAAACGAGAATCAGACTTTGGCTTCGATTACTTTTCAAAATTATTTTAGGCTTTATGATAAGCTTGCGGGGATGACTGGGACTGCGCTTACTGAGGCTGTGGAGTTTGATGAGATTTATGGGCTTAAGGTGGTGGCTATTCCGACGAATCGCGAGGTTGCTAGGAAGGATGAGGATGATGAGATTTACAAGACTTCGGCGGCGAAAAATGATGCGATTATTGCAAGCGTTAAGGAGGCTCATGAGAAGGGACAGCCGGTGCTTTTGGGGACTGTGTCGATTGAGAAGTCTGAGCAATTATCGAAGGTTTTGAAGGCAAATAAGCTGCCGCATGAGGTTTTGAACGCGAAATATCATGCGCGTGAGGCGCAGATTATTGCGCAGGCTGGGCGTCCTGGGGCTATTACGATTGCGACTAATATGGCTGGGCGTGGTACGGATATTGTGCTTGGTGGAAGGTTTGAGGAGGAGCTTGCTTTGGCGAAGACTGATGAGGAGAGAGAGGCTGTTTTGGCTAAGGCTGAGGCTGACAAGAAGGCGGTTTTGGATGCTGGGGGGTTGTATGTACTTGGTTCAGAGCGCCATGAGTCGCGAAGGATTGACAATCAGCTTCGCGGTAGGTCGGGTCGTCAGGGCGATCCAGGTCGGTCGAAATTTTTCTTGTCTTTGGAGGATGATTTAATGCGGATTTTTGGCTCGGAAAAGCTGCAATCGATGCTGTCTAGGCTTGGGCTTAAGGATGATGAAGCGATTTTTCATCCTTGGATTACGAAAACTTTACATAAGGCACAGCAAAAAGTCGAGATGCGAAATTATGAGATTCGCAAAAATCTTTTGAAATATGATGATGTTGTGAATCATCAAAGGAAGTCGATTTTTAAGCTTCGCTCTGAAATTATGGAGTCGAAAGATTTAAATAAGCGAATTGGTGATATTGTACTTGAGATCAATGAGGATATTGTGGCTAGGAATATTCCGAAAAATTCTTACATTCACCAGTGGAATATTGGACATATTGAGTCTGAGGTTAAGAGGATTTATTCGCTTGATTTGGATTTGAAGAAGGAGGCTGAGAAGGATTTAAATGAAGTTGAGATTTTGAAATTTATCAATAGCCATGTTGACGAGATATTTGCTAAAAAAAGAGAGCTTTATGGTGATGATATAATATTGCAATTGCAAAAGCAGATTTTTTTGATGACCTTGGATAGTGAGTGGAAGGATCACCTATTGTCGCTTGACAAGCTTCGTCACGGTGTTAATCTAAGGGCTTATGCGCAAAAGGATCCGTTGATTGAATATAAAAAAGAGGCATTTGATCTTTTTGAAGATATGATGAATAGACTTGAAGAACAGGTGGTGTTTCGTCTTGCTCATGCTAGTGTTGGGTTTGAAAATGAGGATGGAGAAGTTGTGGATTTACTGTCTGAGCGGGCTAATCAAAAGACTTTTGAAGGTAGAAATGATCCTGCCTTGGTTGATGGGCGTAAGGATAGAGGAGTTGTGTCGAGTTCTACTCCGGTGAGGGTTAATGTGGATGCGGCTGAGCGCGATCCCGGTGATCCTAAAACTTGGGGAAATGTTAAGCGTAATGAGCCGTGTCCATGTGGTAGTGGCAAGAAGTACAAGACTTGTCATGGTTAAGCTTAAGCGTCATAATTTTATCGCTAGGTCATCAAACGGGTTCGACCAAGCACTTGTTCGTGCGTGGATCTCACCGTTTAATAATCTAGGAACAAAATTATTTAGCTTAAATTATTCCGCATGTCCAAAAACTTCTTTTAAGTCCTTAACATGGCCAATTGCGGTGATTTTCATGTCGTTGAGCGACTTTTGTAGAGCTTTGAAGTTTTTGCTTTTTTGGTTGGCTTTTGGAATGATGCAGTTTTTAAAGCCGAGTTTGTTTGCTTCTTTAAGTCTTTCTTCAATATTTGAGACCATTCGAATTTCACCAGTAAGGCCGATTTCACCAAGGGCAATTGTCGAAGATGGAATGGCGAAGTTTCGAGCTGACGAGATTAAAGCGCAGGCGATTGCTAGGTCGGCGGCTGTTTCGTCTATTTCAATTCCTCCTACGACATTTAGATAAACTTCTTTGTCGAATAAGTTAAGGCCGAAGCGCGAGCTTAAAACTGCGATTAACATGGCTAGGCGGCTTGCGTCCCAGCCGACGACTGCGCGACGAGGAGACGGCATGTAAGAAGGCGAGATTAGGGCTTGGACTTCGACTAAAATTGGGCGCGTTCCTTCAATTCCAGCAAAAATAGCGGTTCCGCTGGCTTTGCGGTCATAGGATCCGAGGAAAATTTCACTCGGGTTTGCGACTTCGCATAGTCCGAGTTCATTCATTTCAAAGACGCCGATTTCGCCGGCTGCGCCAAAGCGATTTTTGACAGCGCGTAAAATTCGAAAATGCAGGTCTTTTTCGCCCTCAAAGTAAAGAACTGTGTCTACGACATGTTCCAGGACTTTTGGGCCAGCAATTTGGCCGTCTTTTGTGACATGGCTGACGATTAAGAGCGAGATGTTGTTTTTCTTAGCGTGGGTGGCAAGTTCGCTGGCGCAGGATCTGACTTGGGCGACGCTTCCTGGTGATGAGGATAGGTCTTCTAGAAACATTGTTTGGATTGAGTCGATAATTGCTACGCAATGCTTGCCTTTGTTTGGTTTTAGTGAGTTGATGATTTCGTTGACATTGGTGGTTGCGGCTAGTTGGATTTTACCATTATTTATGCCAAGTCTTTTGGCACGAAGGCGAATTTGGTCGATTGATTCTTCGCCGGAGATGTAGAAAATGTCGCAATCTTTTTTGGAAAGTAGGTTTGCAGTTTGAATTAAAAGGGTTGATTTGCCGATTCCGGGATTGCCGCCAATAAGTGTGACTGAGCCTTGGACTAAGCCGCCGCCAAGTACGCGATCTAGCTCGCCAATTTCGGTATTTATGCGTGGAAAATCGGAAGTTTTACCATCAAGTGGTACCAATTCGATTTTTTTGGTGCTTTTTTTAATTCCAGAGTCATCGCTAATTCTAGTAAAGTGTGAAGAAGCTCCGCCTTCGGCGAATTCTTCGACTAAAGTGTTCCACTGGTTGCAGTCTGGACATTTTCCCATCCACTTAAAGTGAACTGAGCCACAATTTTGGCAGCTATAAGCGGTTTTTTTCTTGGTCATGGTGCTTTGGTTTATTTTATTTACAAAAAAATCTGATCGAAATTAACAAGGGATCTCTCGCCTAAAGGTTCGAGATGACATTGCGATATTTTTCCTCATCAAAGCCAATTAATTTAATTTTATCACCTAAAATAATTGGCCTTTTGATTAAAGAAGTTTTTTCGCACATTAAGTTAATGGCAAAATCTTGGTTTTCACAATTTTTCTTGGTTTTTTCGTCTAAATTGCGAAAAGTCATACCTTTTTTGTTTAAAACTTGGTCAAAATCGAAGTTTTTGATAAATTTTTTGACTAAAGTTGGCTCTGCGCCCATTTTTTTATAATCATAAAATTCAAATTCAAGATTATTTTCATCTAAAAAAGTCAAAGCTTTTTTAACTGAGTTGCAATTTTTTATTCCATATATAGTTAACATATTTTTTAGATTTTGTTACATGAAATTCTAATCTTTTAGAATGACAATATAGTTATTTGGTGCACCCGGCGGGAATCGAACCCACAACCTCTACCTTCGGAAAGTAGCACTCTATCCAGTTGAGCTACGGATGCTTCTAATTTTTTGACTAAAATTTACAAATTTGCCATAAATTAAACTATTTTTTGATATATTTATATTATATTTAATATATACTAAATATTCAATTGCTTTTTTGATACAATAAGTGATTTTTTTTATTTTTTCTATTTAAAAATAAAATGCTTGCTTTAAAATCAAAAATATGGTATAATGTAGTTAGTGAGAAAAAATATGAAATAAATTCATATTTAATTTAATATATTTAAGATATGCGAAGTCCGACAGGGGGTGCAGCAAGAGGGAGAGGAAATGGAAATGGTGGGCCGCGTACGCCTTCACCCTTGGGCTTGTATGAATATGGATCTAAATCCAGCCCAGGGGGGCGACCTAGGCCAGGGTCTAGGCTTTCCAACGGTGCGAATGGAGGTGCTTCTCCAGCTTGGTCAGCTTCTAGCAGTCCAGGTCGCTCTAGAAGACGTTCAGGTTTAGCTGTTGCTGATAATGTGGATACCCCTAAAAGACGCTCTCCAGCTTGGGCAACTCCTAACAGTCCAGGTCGTTCTAGAGTATTGAGAAGAGATGCTGCATTTGGTGGTGCTAGCCCTACATATTCTTCCACCGTAGCTTCATTTTCTTCTATTAGAACTATTTCTGATGATGGAGAGGCGGATTTGGACTTTGAGCGGGGTATGGATTATAAGCCTGGGGTTGATTATTGTGAAGAGCATACGACTTGGGTTGATGAACATAAAGATGTTGAAGATGTAAAAGGGGCGTTTGAAGATTACGCCAGGATTTCTACTGAATCTGTAGAAGTGATGGGAGGAGATGTGCGAGATTATTTAAGTTTTATTAGAGAAAAATTTAAGCAAATCGAGACCGGTGGTTCTCATGATGTTGTTAGTGAATCACGTAGAAGTAGGGGCTATGTGAATCGTGGCTTTATAGTTGATCCAAGGCAAAATAAGGCGGCTTTTAAGGAAATTGTTAACTTGATAAGAGGTTCTAAGAATTTTATCCAATTGCGTGATAGGTTGATGCGAGGTAAGGCTATAGTGAAGTATACTGAGGATCAAATTGAGGATTTTTTGACTTTTGTAAGAGATAAGATTGAGGCTGTACAAACAGATTTGTCTTCTTTACCTCCGGCGCTTAGGAAGAGATTGCAAGATTCTAGTTTTAAGGCTTTGGTGATGGCTGCTTCTTCGATTCATGATGAGTTAAAACATAATAATGGTGATATTTCTAGATCTTTTGATTCTGCAGTAAAGGTGGCAGAAAATAGGATGAATAAATTTCAGCAATCGGTTTTCTTTGATTTGACTCTTGCGCAAAAACAGGTTTATGCAGTTAGAAAAGAGTATGGTTTTAGTGTAAATATCGCAATTTCCGAGCCAGCGCGTGAAGTTTTTGAGTCAGATCTTGTTGAAGGTCTTGTGATGCCTGATGAATCTGGCCAACAGTTGCTTTCTAGGGGGCAACTGCAGGCTGTGAAGGATATGGAGAGGGCTTTTAAAGGTGGCGGGTCTCGTGATGGTTTGGCAGGTAAAGTTGAGATAAGATTGCCTACTGGCGCTGGTAAAAGTCATTTATTGGATGATGATAATGGCTTGTTGGCTCGTTACGAGGCTAAGGTTTGTAGGGTTGGTGATGTTGATTTGAACTCTAGTGAGGCTGATATTCAAGAGTTGATTGATTTTTCTATGGGTACTAAAAGGCCGGATAAGTTGCATGGAAGAGTGCCTTATGTTTCAATTGATGAGTCATTTTTCTTTACTAAGTATTTTTTGCAAAAGTTTTTGCCTGCTGAGATTGCTGAGGTCGCTAAAGATGAATATAATGAGCAAAATTATGTTGACATCGAAGAGGCGCGGGTTGCTTTTTTAAGAAATCTGAGAAAGAATGGGATTGTCACTATTACATCAGGTGCTAGTGAAAATGTTGCAAAGGCTAAAATAGAGGAGTTAAGGGGGCGTGATAAGTTGCTTATTCTTGAGGCTGAATATGAGAAGCTCAGAAAAGAACATCGACAAGCGCAAGATGATAGGCAGGATGAGGAAATTAGAAGGTTGCTCAATGCTATGTTGAGTAAGGTTGAAGGGATTAAAATTCCCCAGTCTGGAACTGTGTCAAAAGCCCAAGAAGAGGAATTTTATCAAGCTTGTCGATTTGTGCAAAGAAAGGTTAAGAGTATTATGGACTCTTATAATGTTGGTGAAAATAAAGGAGTAAAGCCCAAAGGGGTCGGTGATGCTTTTTTTGCATTTGCGCAAGAATTATATAGTAAGACAGCAGGGGTAACTTCGGCTGTATATAGTCAAAAAGTTCAGGAGTTGTTAGCTCCTGGAAGTCGCCACGCTAAATTACTTGAAGAACCTGATTTTTCAAGACCTAAAAGAAAGTCAGCTGAGATTGCAAGAGATATTGGTGGATTACAGGAGGAGATTGAAAGAAGAAGAAAAAGAGTTAATGCAAAGAGAATTTATCGTGAGGATCTTGAGGCAAGGCATAGGCAGGTTTATGAAAGAATAGATCATATTAGTGCAACGCTGCAAGGACCGGTTGAGTTTGGTGGTGATGCGGAAGTTGACGTGGTGGCTGAGGAAATATATGCTGCGGCTTTGGCTGGCAAGGGTGGTTTTGTGCAATATATGACTAGCGATGATCTTGATGCTTTCCAACAAGATGATGGAAGGATTCAAGGCTTGCTTGAGAAGGGTGGATTTGACGCGGCTGTGACGGCTTTTAGAGATCGTGATGGGGCACTGAAATATAAAATTGTTGAAAGAGGTACTGATGCGATAATTGTTGATAAAGAAAACGAGTTGGGTGGTTATGTCGATCAGTTTAAAGGAAAAAAAGTTGTATCTTTATTTGATAGAAAAAACTATATTGGCGGCGATTATAAAGGCTTTAGTTCTGGGATTTCTCATCAAGCTGTGAAGCTTTTTGAAGGAGCAACATCAAATGATTATATGCAGGCTTTTGGTCGAAACAGAAAGCCGAATTATTCTGGTATTATTGATCCTGACTTGACATTGACGGTGGTTTCTTCTCGTGAGGGTAAGCCAGACTTATGTAAGTCAATTGAGGAAAATTATAATCGAGAAGAGCGCATCAGGCTTAGTGCTTACCTCAAAGAGAAGTCTAAAGATGGTGAGTGGTATCGGGCTTTCTCAGCAGAAAAAAGGGGTGATAAAGGTAATGTTTATGATCTTTTGCATGACAGACTTGAAGCAGGTGAAACTGTTGATGACTCTCTTAGAGTTTGGCAGGATGCTATAGACGTCGCTAGGGCTGAGATTAAGGGTGATGTTGAGGCTCAAGAGCGTATTACAAGAGAGCGCCAAAGGGCTGCTGAATTAGCAGAGAAAGAAAGAGCAGCAGCAGAAGCCGCCGCAAAAGAGGCTGAAATAGCAGAGAAAAGAAGGTTGGAAGCAGGTCTTAGTGCTGCAAAAAAGGCGGCTGATGAGCGTGAGCGACAACAGGAGGAGTTAAGAAGGCAAATAGAGCAGCAGGAAAGGTTGAAAAAGGAGGCAAGGAAAAAAATTGCTGAAGAGGAGGCTAGGCAGGTGGCGGCTAGGGCAGCAGAGGAAGAAAGGCGTGCAAGAGTTTTGGAGGCGCAAAGAAGGGCGGATGAGGAAGCTAAGGCGGCAGTGCATCGCGAAAATGAGAGACTTGCGGAACTTGAAAGACAGAGAGATGAGGCGGCGGCGAGTGCGGCGGCGGTTCAGCGGGAGCTTGATGAGCTTAGGGCTCGTGCAGCGGAGTCTTCGGTGGAGGATGATGGTCCTGTTGTAGATGAAGAGGGTTTAGCGTTTCGTAGAGCTGAGATGGAGACTGCTCGTCGAAAGATTGCTGAATTAGAGGCGGCGGTTTTGGCTGAGAGGGTGGTGGCTGAAAGGGCTGCGAAGGAGGTTGCTAGATTGAAGGCTGAGCATGAGAGAAATATACGTAACGAAGAGTCTGGGCGTAAAGAGCGCGAAAGGCTTGCGAAAGAGCAAAGAGAGCGTGATCAGGAGGCTATTGACGAGCAGAGAAGGAGAGGCGAAAAGTTGCAGGCTGAATTGGAGGCTGTAAGGGGTGGTATTTCTGGCAATGAGGATGCTATTGCTGCGGCTAGGGCTGAAAGAGATGCTCTTGAGGCTAAAGCTAAAAAAGATGCTGCGGATGCGGCTGATGCATTGAATGCTGAGGCGCGTCGTAGGGCTGTTGAGCTTGCGCAATTGGTCGCGCGAAATGCTGATCTAGAAAGGCAAGCTAGAGAGGCTGAAAAGGCCGCGAGAGAGGCTGCTGCTGCCGCGGCGGCAGAAAGGGCGGCTTTGGCGGCGGCGGGTCTGGCTGGGGCTGAAGGTGGCGATGGAGTTGATGATGGGGCTGCTGAACATGAAGCAGCGCTGGAGGAGCAAAGGCGCAGACAGGCAGAGCTTACTGAGAGACTTGAGAGATTGAGGGCTGCGAGGGTTGCTGCTGAGCTGGAGGCAGAAAAAGCTAAGAGGGCTAGAGAGGCGGAATTGGCGAAGCTTAGAGATGAAGCGGCAGCAAGGCGTGAAGCAGAATTGGCTGCCGCGGCGGAAGAAACAGCGCGACTTGATGCTTTGGCTAGAGAGGAAGCGAAGCTTAGAGATGAAGCGGCAGCAAGGCGTGAAGCAGAATTGGCTGCCGCGGCGGAAGAAACAGCGCGACTTGAGGCTTTAGCGGAGGAAGAGGTTGAGCGGGCGCGACGAGAGGCGGAGCGACTTAGGGCGGAGGAACGCCGTATTGCAGAAGCGGCAGCAAGGCGTGAAGCAGAATTGGCTGAAAGATTGCGACGAGAAGAAGAGTTGAGATTGGCTGATGATTCTAGAGGGCCTGATCCTGAGACTGAAGGCCTAAGTGGAATAATTACTACAACTGCTGCTAATATGTTTTTCAGAGATAGGGATATCTTGGAACGAGGAGGATTTAGAAATTCAAGAGGTGATCTAAGGTCCTCTAAGGATGAATTGGAAGATGGTCAAAAAAGGTTGGTGACTAAAACCTTATTTGAAATTTTTTCAAAAGAAACTGAAAAAAATGCATTTAAGGTGATTGAGAGAAGTCAGGGAAATGCTGCGATAATGATTGAGTTTGCGCGTGCTTATTGTGATGGTAAGACTTTGGATTATGTTGACGAAGCCTCTAAATCAGTTTTTTATACTTTAAATAATGAATCTCCTCTTGATTGGAAAAATGGATTTAGCCGTGAGGATTTGATTAAATTTGCTAAACAAGCTTATAAATCTATTCCTGATTTTGATAAGAGAGGGTTATTTAATGAATTAAAGCCAATTTTGATTGAGAGAAATGAAAGTTTAAATAAAATTTATGAAGCAAAAAAAGATAATATTAAAGAGGGGGTTATTAAAAGTTTTGATGGGGTGGATTATGAAAAGCGTTTAGGGGCGCCTAAAACTACGGTGCATTTGACTGATCCTGAGTCTGTTGCTTATGTAGGGGCTGGTGATGGGGAAAGAAGAGCTAGATAGTGTGTTTACAGCGTTCACCATTTTGAGTGAAGTGCGAGAGCACCATTTTAATAATTGTAAATTTACTAATTTGTAAACATGTCACGAGAAGGAATTTCTTTTAATGCAGTTGATGAGGGGCTTGCGGATATGGATTTTAACGCGACTGGCAACTTATCAAAAAAAGGGCAAGACATACTGGATATTTTTGATTATGTAAAGGGAAATTTAGGACTTGATAATGATTTGGATTATCAAGGGCAATTATGGCGAAGTTTTGATGAAGATTCTCAAAAAGCTAGGCGTGAAGAGGTTTTGCTGCGTCTTTCAATTGAAGGTTATGATTTGGATGAGGTTTTTTTGAGTAATGAGCTGTTGTCCTTGGGTGATTTGGTTTTTGATTTAGATAGAATTAGGGCTGAAATAGAGTCGATTAAATATAGGATGGAAGATCGTGCTCGCAGTAAGGCTGATATTGCGGAGCGTAGAATAGATGAGGAATTTGCAAGGTTGCTTCAATTAATGGGTAGACTTGGTCCGGCTGATATGCATAAGGTTTTAAATGCTATTATTGCTGGGACTAAAGTTACTGATCCGGATATTTTGAGTAATTTTATTGATGAAATTGAGGATTTGTTGTTTATGGAGGGTTTTTCTGAAGCTTTAGATGAACAGTGGGAGAGTGAGATGGAGGCTCTTCGTCAAAATAGAGAGGATTTTGCTGTACAGGAGGAAGCTAAAGAGCGTGAATTTCAAGAAGAAGTACGCTTGTTGAAGATTGAGTTGCAAGAAAGGGCTGAAAAGAAACTTAAGAGAGATAAAGCTAGAGCTGAATTCGATGCAATAGTTGCTGATTTAGAAAGGGAAGAGGCAGGAGATGTAGAATTTGAGCGAGAGCTTGATTTGGAGGCACAAGGGAGGGCTCAAGAAAATGAGGATACGAGAATTCAGATTGCTGAGGCTGTTGAGAATGATGATTTTGAGGGACTTGCTGATATTGAAGAGTATTTGGCGGGGCAAATTCAAGAATAAATGGATGAGGTTGCTGAGCGTGATGAAAAAATTGTTGTTATTGAGCAGGACTTGAAAGAGAATCATCGTTCAGATGAAGAATTTGATGAGTTTGCGGCTAAGATTGCAGCTAAAAATAAGGCTCGAGGGGTGGGAGTTGAGAAGGATGAAGGCGTCGAAGATGTGGGTGATACTGTTGAAGTTGCTCCATCGGTTGAAGAATCTCAACCAGCAATGCTAAGAGGTGTTTTGGCGGCTATTAGGGATAAGACTGAAGGGATGAAAGAGGTGTTTGTTGATGGCTCAGATGATGGAGAACCTTGGATGGCTGAGGCTGATGATGGTTTAACACAAGAAGAGAGATTGGCTTTGAGTGACCTTGAAGCGAAATTTGCCGCTCCAAATGTCACCAAAGAGTCGAGGGCGGACGGTGACTTTGGTGAAGAAGTGGTAGATGATGCTCAAATTATTGATGGTGGGTTAAAATTGCGGGCGAGATTGGCTATTGCTAAGTATGAAAAGGAGAAAGAGGGTGACGGTTTGTTTACTGAAGTGTTTAGTCGGGGTCAAGATGGGTCAGATGAGATAGTGATGGCTGGCCTTGATACTTTCAATAGTCAGCTTGCTTTGGCAAGGCAAGATCTTGAGAGTAATGGGGTTGAGGATGATTCTGATGCCTTAGGGGATGTGGCTAAAAATGAATTGGCGTTTCTTGATGAAATTGATGCTTCAGTGCCATGGAAAGTTGTTATTGAGCCAGAGAAACCTGCGCAAGTTAATACCATGCTATCATTAAAAGAGAGGTTAGCTGCTGTTAAGGCTGGAGGTGGTGTTGAAGTTGCAGCAAAGTCTGCTTCGACTCAAGAGGTGCAAAGTTTTTCTGATAGGTTGGCAGCAATTAAGGCTAGAAGTAATGGGATTGTTCAAGAGGTGGGGGCTGGCGATATTTCACTAGAAGAGGGTGCTGAAGTTCGAAGGCCAAGTCCGATTCCTGTTGCCAATAAGGATGTTCACCCTGGATCTTCTGTGTTGCATCCTAGTCTTTCGAATCGACTAGCGGCTTTGGGAGTAGATACAACTTTGGGTGGATAGATAAGGTGTGGTTTTTCAACAAATATCGAAGCTTTTTAATACCCCATTGTTTCAAAATACTACAGTTTTTTTGCATAAAATTCTTGTTTATTGTATAAATTAATGTTAAAAATGGTGTTAGGAATATTTTGTAATTTTTTTGACGATTTTCCTTGCTATAAATTTAAAAATATGGTATAATTAAAGTTAAGATAGTTAATAATTTTGATAAAATTATGAGAAAGCCTACGACAGGCCGCGTTCCTGTTAGTATAGAGAGTGTTGATGAGTTTTTACTTGGTGATAGTCATTCCTCACGGGCTTTGGATGAGCTTTTGAGAATTTCTGAGTCGACTTCTGAAGGTAGAGGCGGTTTTGGATTGAAACCTGAGGATGTTCCTTTAGGATCACAAAGAAGCTTTAAAAGGAGAAGAGGAGAAAGAAGAGGTGGTTCTTTTTTCAGTCGAAAAAAAACTAGAGCTGCTGCTTATGAAGATGAAGGTGCAGACGCAGATACCTCTGCTCAAGATAAAAAATCGGAAATAGTTATATTCAGTGCGGACGAGATGGAGACTGAATTAGAGTCTTTAAAAACTTTTTTGGATAATGGTGATAATCTAGCTGAAATATCTGCTGGTCATTTTCCAAGACTTTGGGAGGAGCAAGTAGGGAGAAGTGAGAAGGATAATTCTGGTGAGAAGAAAGTTGCTTTAGCAAAATATTTACAGCTTAGACAGAGTAGGGAAGAGCAAAAAGATGATAGCGGCGTTGATTCTGCTGATGATTCTGTTGTGCAAGATGACGAAAGGCCGCCAACTTATGCTGATTCTCAAAGGGATTTTCAAAAAGCTTTGGCTTTTGCAAGGCAGTATGAGAAGGCTAGGCAAGAGTCTCGAGAGGAGGTTGTGGATGTCTTGGAAGAGCGTGCTAATCAGGTTAGTCATGATCTTTCCCAATTGGAGGCTGGTAGGAGAGTGGTTGAGGGCTATGCAGAGGAGCTTGAGGGTGAGGTGGCAAGGCTTGAGGAGGAAAAGAATTCGGCGGCTTCGGCGGCTAGAGAAGCGCAGAGAGTGGTTGAGGTTTTGAAAGGAGATCTTGAGAGTAAGGCTGGGGTTATTGCTGAATTACAGGCGGAAAATGGTGATTTGCGGGCGAGTCAAGGGCGATTAGGTGCTTTGCAAAGAGAGCTTGAGGCGGCGGGGGGAAAGGTGGCTGAAAATGAAGAGCTGAGGGTGAGAGTTGCTGAGTTGGCGGCGGAAGTTGAGGCTAAGCAAGCTGAGATTGCTGAATTAGAGGCGGGTGCTAGGGATTGGGCTGAGATAAATGAGGCGTCGCAAAGAGTTGTGAAGGAAAATGAGGGTTTGAGTGCGAATCTCGAGAAGGCTGCTGTTAGGATTGCTGCACTTGAGGCTGAGTCTGTTAATATTCAAGATGTAAGAGATGAGTTGGGGGCGGCTGAGTTGGCGCGGGATGCGGCTGAGTCGGCGCGTGATAAGACTAAAGAGTTGCTTGAGGCAAAAAATGCTGAGTTGGAGGCGGCTTTGGCGGCGAAAAAATTGCTTGAAGAGGAAAATGCTAGGTTAGCGACTAGAGAGAATGAGTTGGGACTTGCAAATGAAGCTTTGCAAGCAAGTCTTTCTAAGTCGGAAAAGCGGGAAGATGTTGCTGTAATTAAGGAGCAGTTGGCGGCGGCTTTGGCGTCAGCTGAGGCGGCAAAAAGAGAGGCTGAAAAATTGGGCGCCGTACAAGCTGAGGAGTTGGCGCAAAATACTGAGGAATTGGCGGCGGCGAATCTTGCTAATCAGGGGTTGGACGAGGCGAATCGTGGGCTGGTTGCTGAGAATGAGGCCTTTAGGGTTGATATAGATGAATTAAGAGCTGAGAATGGAGGATTAAGAGCTAGAGAAGGGGCTCTTAATGCGAGATTGTCAGAATTAGAGGGGCAGGTTACTAGGTTGGCTGAGGCTGGTGCTGAACAAGAGGAGGAGCTTGCGGCAAAAGAGGCGAAAATTGCAGAGTTAAGTCGTGAGGTTGGTGAGAGAGTGGCGGCGGCGGAGGCGGCTGAAGGAAGGGCTATGATGGAAAGGGCAAGGGCTTCTGAGCTTGAGGCAGCTGCTAAAAGTAACAATGAGAGGTTTTTAGCGGAAAATCAGTTGGCAGTCGAGGAATTGGTTAAGCTTGAAGCGCTTAGAAATACAGAGAGATTGGCGAAAGAGGCGGCTTTGGCGGCAGCTGAAGAGGCAAATGCTCGTGCGGGAAGTGTTGAAGAGGCGCGGGCTAAGTCTGAAGCAGAGCGAGAGGCGGCAAATGCTCGTGCGGTTGAACAAGAGGAGGCGCGAAGATTGCTTGAGCAACAAAATGCTGAGTTGGCGGCTATGCAGAGGTCTTTAGGTGGTAGGGTGGCTGAATTAGAGGAGAGATTGGCTGAGGCCGGGGATAAGGATAGCGCTGTGGTTACTGAGCTTAGGGCAGAGTTGGCGGCGGCTTTGGCGGAAGCGGAGGCTCTTAGAGAAGGGAAGCGTGCTGCTGAAGAGGTGGCTTTGGCGGCTGCAGAACATGCCGTGAGGCCTGAATTGGCGGCTTCAGAGGCTTTGGATGCGAAAACAAGAGCCGAAAGAGCGAGAAGTGACGCCGAAAGGAACGCTGCGGCTGAAAAAGCGGCGGCTGAGTTTGATAGATCGCAAATGGAAGCGGAAAAAGCGGCTAGGATTGAGGCTGAGAGACAGTTGGAGGATTTGCAAAAGTCTTCTGATGCGGCTTTGGCGGCGGCTAGAAGAGGCGTGGCTGAAAAAGAGGAGGAACTTGAAGATTTAAGAGAGAGGCTGCGAGAAGAGATGGATTCGAAGACTGCTGCTGGCCTCATGGGGGAAGGTGCTGATCCGCTTAACGATAGTGGGGTTGTTAATGATTTGGAAGATGGTGGTGTTGCTGATATGGAGGGTGACGATAATGCAGAGGAGTCTCCTGATCTTGGTTTGATGCTTTTGGAGCAGGGAACGCTAGAGGCTGAGCTTGCTAGGCAAAAAGCGCGCGTGGTGGAGCTTGAAAGAGTGGAGGAGGAGTTAGAGGCTGAGCGTGAGAAGGTGGCGGAACTTGAAGGAGAGGGGTTACTTAGACACCTAGCTGAGAAACAGGTTGTGAAATTGCAAAAAGATCTTGAGTATTGGAAACTTAATTATCGGGATCTTGATATTTTAAGGAAGGAAAGTCAGGAACATAGGAGAGTTGCTGAAGAAGATGCTAAGGCTGCTTGGGCTAGTGCGAATGATGCGGAAAGAGAGGCTGAGGCGGCGCAAAGTCGTGCGGAGAGTGCTTTGGCGCAAAAGAATCAAATGGAAAGCCAGAGGGGTGTGGCGCAAAGAGATGCCGAGGAGGCGCGAAGATTACTTGAAGAGGGAAATGCTGAGTTGCAGGCTAGGCTTGTGGCGGCTGAGGCAGCAAATAGAGATTTGGAGGCTAAGGCGGCTGAGGCTCAAGAAGGGTGGACACGAGAGCAACTTGAAGAGTTTAAGAGGCAGTTTGAGGCTTTACAGGCCGAAGCTGCGGAGGCATTGACTGAGAAAGAGGCGGCTTTAGCGAGGCTTAAGGATGCTGAAAAACAAGCTGAAGAATTAGAGGATAAGAATGTCGCATTGGAAGAGCAAGGTAATGAAAATCGGGAAGAGATTCAAAAATTAAGAGCTGAAAATAGATTATTAAGAGAGTCGCAGGATCTTGTTACTTCAAATAATGATTATTTGCAGGCTGATTTAGAAAAGGTGTGGGCTGAAAATGATAGGCTTAAGAGTGAAAGGGTTGCTGTTGATAGGAAAATAGCTGAATTACAAGATAGGCTGGCTGTATTAGAGGGGCAGGAACCAGAGGCGGCGAAAGATGATGGACGAAATGCAGAGTTATTGGCGCAGATTGAGGAGCTTAAGGGGCAACTTAGGGATCAAGAGGCGATAAAAGCTAATAATGAGGAGTATGCAGTTGAGAATTCTAGATTGAAACAGGCGATGGAGAATGCGCTATCTGATGCACGGGCGGCTTTTGCTGAGCGTGATGAGGCTCTTGATAGGCTTGAGGCGAGTTTGGGGACTATTATTGAGCTTGAGAAGAGAATTGAGGCTTTAAGGCGTCAGTTAACGCCTGTTGATGAGCCGGATGGGCCGGTTGAGGAGCGTGAAGAGTTTACCGGAGACAATTTAGGTGATTTAGATTTTGGTGATAATGAGCCGGAGGATGTTCGGGCTAAGTTGGAGGCTCTTACGGCTAAGCTGACTGAAGAGAGGGCGCGTGCTGCTGAATTTCAAAGGCAATTTGAGGAGCTTAAACCTGCTAGGCGTCATCAATATATGGAAGTGAAGCCGGATGATGCTGGTCTGTTGCGTGGCCAAGGAACGCTTGTTAATCCTGGCTATGTGGAAATGGAACCTGCTGGGGTTGAAATGGCGGTTCAAACTGAGCAAGAAAACAGAGGGGTTGAGCTTTCTGATAGCGGGGTTATTGGAGCGGTTTCGGTTGGTGGAGAGCCTGCTGCGGTAGAAAGAAAGGTGGCTACTGCCACTACTTCTGTTGGGACTTCTGCTGGGGCTGAGGCTGAGGTTGTTGAGGCTTCGACTAGTACTGGAGGTGATTTTGTTGGACCAACTGGCGGGGCTGCTGAATTGTGGAAAAGAGTGGTGGATGCGAAAGTTGCTGTAGAGCCGAGTGCTAGAGAGGAAGTGCTTGTTTCTGGGAGATTGGGAGAGCTTACAAAGGAGAATGAGAGGTTGAGGGCTGCATTAGAGGAGGCAAAAAGAGCTGCCGGTGGGCCGAGCTATAAACATACGCATGTTCATAATTATGTGGCGCCTGATATAACTGTTTCTGATGCGAGTGGTGAGATTACGGTCGATGGGGCTGGTCATAATGATGAGGAGTTGGAGGCGGTTAGGGCTGAACTTGATAGCTTGAGGGAAGTTGTGGCTGAGGCTAGGGCTGAGGCTGAGCGGCAAAAAGTGGCAGCAAAACATGCTCAAGAGAGATTGAAACAGAGGTTTAAGCCGGATTTAGCAGGGATTGCGGAGGTTTATGAAGATGGTTTGGAGGCGAATGGACAGGTAAAAACTTTTGCAGAGATTGGTGTTCAGACAGATAGAGTTGCGGCTGAGGTTGGTGCGTCTGTGGGGACTGGTGTTGGGGCTGGTGATGATGCACGGTTTGATGTAGAGTCGGCAGAAAGGAGGGAGGTTATGGCGAGGGATGCAGAAAGGGCGGCTTTGGCTATGGCTAGAGAGGCTGAGGAAAGGGCGGCTGCGGCTGTTTTGAGGGCTGATGAGTTACAAAGAGAGCTTGATGCACAAGAGGAGGTGGTGCGTGTTACTCCTGCTCGAGTGTTGCCGGGTGCAGGGCAGATTGTTGATAGAGTGGTTGAGGTTCCTGTTGAGATTGAAAGGGAGGTTCCTAGGCCTTATCCTGTTCCAGTTAGGGATGAGGTGCGAGAGTTAGAGTTGCAAGAGGAAAATGCGAGACTGAGAAGGGAGCTTGAAGATGCGAGAGTTAGGAAGGCGGCTGTTCCTTCTACTAGCCCGAGGTCCGTGAGTAGTGCTGGCACTCAGGTTGGTGATCTAGATTCGCCGCCGGCTGTTGCTGATGCTGGGACTGAGGCTATGGCTGTGGAAGAAGAGGTTGCTGACAGGTCTAATAGATTTACGGTTACTGAGGCTGGGGATGTGGCTTCGGGTGAGTTTGATGATGAGAGAATAGATCCCCCTAGGCCTTCTGAGAGAAGAGTTGGCCCCGCTGCCAGGCCAAAACCTAGGATTGGGACTGAGCATAAGGTTCCTGATCCGATATATGTTGGGCGAGGTGATGATGGTTCAACAGTTGTTGATGGAGGTGGAGATGGTACGGTTTCACATCCTGGACCAGCATATGTTGCACCGCAGGCTAGAGAAGCTGATAAAGTAGTATTTGTTAGAGATGGTAGGCGGGTTGGTCCATTGCAACATGAGTGGGGTTTGGCGGCTGAGGAGGATGATCGTAGGCCAATAAATCGACCGATGCGACCAGCTTTTGGTGCTGTTAATTATGGGGATCGATCTGCTAGAACTGCAGTGGCTAGTCAAGCTGTTATAGATCAGATAGATGCTGTGCGAAGGGCGGCTGAGGAAGCTAGAAGAAGAGAAGAAAGAAATAGAAGAAATGGGTTTAGAACTTGGGATCGCGGCGCGGCGCCTGCTGCGGCTGAGGCCAGAGAAGAAGATAAAGCGCCTACTGCCACTTTCCCTACAAGAGGTGATAGAAGAGGATTTGTTGCTGATTCGACGAAAGTTACGCAGGATAACCCAGCTCTTACTCCTGCTTCGAGAAGAAGATCGCTGAGGTCGACGGTCGGTGATGCTACTACTAGTGCATCTGGTGCAAAAGATAGACCTGCAGTAGGAAGATTAAACATGGATGATTATTCATTTTTAAATTCCGTGCTTGAAGACAGGGATAGAGGTTTTTCTACTAGGCCGCTTAGAGCTGATGATGTAGATAGAAGTGTAGATAGTGCTACTTCTTCTGGATTACGTTATCCTGGTGTTGATGTTGATGAGTTTCTGGCTACAGTAACAAAGGATGCGGCTGTTTCAACTGCTGGTTCAACAAGGAGAGAGCCGCCGACTATTGCTCCTAGAAAAAAAGTAGTAGGTGGTCGCGAAACAACAGTACCTACTGCTGTTTCTAGTTTAGATTCTCATGCATATCATTTAGTAGATGTGAGTGATGATGGACTTAATCCTGTCTCTTTGGTGGCGGCTTATAAAAGAGATGCGACTATTGCTGCGACTAGTCATGATGGTGATAGAAGTGCTGTTGCTACCACTTTTACTCCTGTTGCCCCTGATGTTTTAAAGAGTGCTTCTGTTACTTCTGCGTCTAGCTCTAGAGAAGAAAAACCGGATTTACATTCGGGAAGATCTGCATCATCAACAAAAGAGGAGATTTCTCTTAAAGAGGCGATAAAAAGGACTGCTGAATCGTTATTTAAAAGGGATATTGATAATTATAATGATTCTTCGGGTATTGACGATGGTTTAAGGAATAAATTGACTATTGGTCAGGAAAATACAGTAATTAATTCAATTTTGAGCATTATTAGCGGGGAAGAAGATAAAAAAGAGGCGGCTTTGAATTCATCTGGGAATTGTCGGGCAATTATGGCGTTTGCTAGAGTTCTTGGAGACAAAAGTGTTGCAAAAAGTGATAAGCAAGAAGATTTAAGGGCGTCGGCTATTGCTGCTAAGGATTTTGCTATCAAGAGACTTAAGGAATATAAGACGATTCCAAAAGTTGAAAATCTTTCAGCTGAGCTTGTTAAGTTAAAGAGAGAACCTGGAACTCTTATCACTAGGCCGCAAATTAAATCGCTGTCTCAAATTGTTGATTTTAGTCGTAATTGATGATATGAAGAGATGTTGATTCTTTAGAATGATAATTCATCAAATCCAACATCTTTTTTCTCGCCAGTTTTGCGATCAACGACTTCGGCTTGGTTGTTTTTTATTCCTCTAGGGCCGATGATGATTTGTGTTGGGATGCCGATTAGCTCAGCGGTGCTGAATTTTTGACCTCCGCTAATGTCGCGATCATCGTAAAGCACTTCAACGCCTTGATCGGTGAGTTTTTGGTAGATTTCGTTACATTTTTTGCTGCATTCTTCGTCGTTGGTTCTTAAATTAATAAGAGCTACTTGAAACGGAGCGACTGAAGATGGCCAGATGATGCCTTTTTCGTCATTTGAGGCTTCGATAATGCCAGCAACTAATCTTGAGACGCCAATTCCATAAGAACCCATATTTGGATGAATTTCTTTACCATCTTTGTCAGTGATAGATGCGTTCATGGATTTGGAATATTTTGTGCCAAAGTTGAAGATGTGACCGATTTCGATGCCGCGTTTGCTGGCTAAATCTTCTTTAGCGATCGGGCATTTTGCTTCATCATGCATTTCATCAGCCATTGCGTAAATTGATTGCATTTTTTCGATGTCAAAATCATCATCAATGGAAATTTCGTCGAATTTTTTGTCGTAAAATATTTCGCTTTCGCCAGAGTTTGCTAAAATGTGAAATTCATGCGATAAATCGCCGCCAATTGCGCCAGTATCGGCTCTTAAGGCGATTACATTTAGTCCAATTCTTTTGAATATTTTGAAGTAGGTTTTATAAATTAAATTATAAGTTTCTTTGGCTGATTTTTCGTCTAGATCAAAAGAATAGCCGTCTTTCATGAAGAATTCACGGCCGCGCATGACACCAAACCTTGGGCGAATTTCATCGCGGAATTTCCAGTGAATTTGGTAAAGATTCATCGGTAAATCTTTGTAAGAAGTAACATTTTTGCGAAAAATGTCGGTGACGACTTCTTCTGCGGTTGGGCCGTATAAAATATCGCGATCATGACGATCTTTCATGCGCAGCATTTCCTTGCCGTAATCATCATAGCGTCCGGATTCTTGCCATAATTCTTTTGGTTGAATTGTTGGCATCATAATTTCTAAAGCGCCAGCCTTATCCATTTCGTCTTTGATAATTTTTTCGATATTCTTCAGAACTTTTAGCCCAAGCGGCAGCCAGCTATATATGCCAGAGGTGGTTTGGCGGATCATTCCGGCTCTTACCATTAATTCATGCGAACGAATGGCAGTGTCGGCTGGTTTTTCCTTTAAAACTGGTAAAAAATAATTTGATAATTTCATTTTTTATTTTTAAATTTTTGTATCAATATAAGTCATTAATATATTATCGCACATTTTGAAATAAAAAGCAATATTTTTCGATAAAATATGTTGATTAATTTAAAAAAACCAATTATAAAAGTAGATAAATATAATATTTTTTTAAATTAATTATTTTTTTGATAAAATTGATTGATTAGTTGTTTGAAGTTATGTTATAATATAAGTAATATGAATTGATTTTTATAAATTATGCCTAAGAATAGAAGATCACTACCGAATTTGCCACTTGCTATTGGGGACGTTGGTCATTTTGAAGGTGCTGGAGCTGCTCATGATGAAGTGGATGAAAGTTTACTTGGTATAGAGATAGGTGGGGGTGTGGATTTTAATGAGTACATTAAGAGTGTGAATGATTTTGTAAAATCCTTGAAAGGGATTGTTGTTGGCGCTCAATTTAGAAGATCGGAATCTATAAACAAAGGTATACCTGCGCTTGAAAATATTATTAAAAAATATGAGATTTTTTCTGGAATATTAACTCTTTTAAATACATCTAATCTTCATATTGAACAGAAATTTGATGATTTGGGTGTTGAAGATGGGGATATTGTTGTTTTTGCTAATGCGATAGGTTCTTTTTTTGAGATTGATGAGGTTGATAATAGAGATTTAATTAAGGCTTTTGTTGAAAATTGTATTCAGGGTGGAGAATTTTTAGGTGGATTAGAAAAGAATGATGCGATATTAAAATTTATTATTAAGGTAAATGATTCTTTACGAAGTGAGCATGTTACACTGATCAATGGTTTAGTTAGTTTGACTGCGGCAAATGAAATTAAGCTTAAAAGTGCATTGGCAGAGCGGGAGGCTGAGGTTGAAAAGTACAAGAAAGTTGCTCAGGGTGAACAAAAAAGAGTTATTGATACTGAGGTTAGAGCTGGGGCCGCGGCTGGGCGGGCTGAGCGTGTGGCGGTTGAACAGGCTTCAGAACACATGAGACAAACGGCTATGAATGCTGCTAAAACTACAGCTGAGGTTGCTGAAGAGTATGATACAAGGCTGCATGAGCTGGAATCTGAGCATCAACGAAGATTATTTGAACAAGAGGCTTCTATGGCTCAATGGGCAGATTCTTTCTGGCAGGAGTATGAAGGTGGTGACTCTGAGGATTTTTTAAAGTTGAGACCTACGGCTGAAGATTTAGGTGTTTTACCAGAGGAAGAGGTTGGTGCTGGGGTTGATCACTCTATTTCTACTTCGTTAGTGGAAGGTGGTTCTATTGTTGAGTCTGGCGGTAAAAAATATGTTAAGTTAACGGGGTATTTGCGAGCTTATGCTGAGGGTGCTGTACCTTCTAGTCCTGGTGAGATTGATCTTTCTGCTCAGTGGAGGCAAATGCCTAAGCCAGGAGAGCTTATGAAAAAGAATTTGGCTGCTATTTCTGAGGCGATGAAAAATTCAAAGAAATTTAGCGAAGAAAGAAAAAGACAACTTGAGGAATTGGATGAAGAAATTAGGAGGCATCAGGCTGAATTGGATGCAATTGCTCGAAAAAGGATTGATGAGGTAACTAAATTAAAACTTGAATTGCAAGAAGCTACGCGTAAAAGAGATGAATTTGAGGCTTTAAATGAAATACTTAGGCGGCAAGCAGATACTGAATTTTCGTCTATGAAAAGTGAATATGATCAAAGGTTAAAAAGTGCTTTTGCTGAAAAAGATGCTGAGCATGCTAAAAAGATTTTGCAAATGGAGCTTGCTCTTAAAGAATCTAGGCTTAAAATCGCGCAATTAAAAGCTCAAGTTAATGTTCAGGGTTTAGATATTGGGGATTCTCATAGAGATGGAAGTCCTGATCTAGATGCTCAAGCTGAAGAACTTAGAAGAGAAATTCAAGGTAAAATGCTGGAGCTTAAGACGGCTCAAATTGAAGGGGATGCTGCGGAGGTTATTAGAGGTATTGAAGGTACTTATACAGAATTGTTGGAACTTGATGCTAAGAAGATTGGTCAATTAGAGGGTTTTCTTGCTGAGCGGGATGCTAGAATTGCCGCTCTTACTGATGATAATAATGCTATTGCAGTAGAGCTTGATGAAGCTAGGCGGGAGGCTGCAAAGACAGGTTCGGATCTAAGGAGTAGTAGATTGCAGCTTTCTTCTAGTTTACAAGCTTTAGAGGGTCGTGAAGCAAGTGAGAATGGAGAGATTTTAGATTTGAAAGGTCAGATTGAAAGATTGAAAAGTGAACACAAAAGGGCAGTTGCTTCCTTAAGAGTGGAAATAGAGGCTGAGAAACAAGCTGAGATTGATAATCTTAGGACGAATTTGGCTAAATTGCAAACTGATCTTCAAAGAAAGGGAAATATCTCCCCTTCTGAGCTGACTAGACTTCAAGGGGAGAAGGAGGAGTTGACAAGAAAAGTTGCAGATCTTGAAGTTAGTTATGAAGAAAATTTGAATCGTGCTGTTGAAGAAGTAGAGGCTGAGTTGCGGGCTCATTTTGAGGCTGGTATTGCAGAAGTTGAGAGTGATTATGAGGCTAAGTTGCGGTCTAAACAGAGTGCTTTTGATGCTCAAACTGCTGAATTGGAAGAGAGGTATGAAGTAGAGTTAGCTAGACAGAGGAATGAAGTTTTTGAGCAAGCGGAGACTAAGGTTAGCGAATTGAAGTCTAAAGTTGTTGAATTGACTACTGAATTAATGGAAGAAAAAGAGTCAAAAAGGCACAGTCTTAATCTATCGGATTCTGTTGCTCATGATGCACAGTCTTCTTCACTCGAGGTTAGTTTGCGGGAAACTAAGGCTCAACTTACTGAGGTGGAAAGAGAAATGGCTAGACTTGTTGAGGAGCATGATGAAGTAAAACAGGCTTTGACTGCTGTTAGAGAGGAATTGGCGGCGAGGGATGCGGTTATTGCTGATCAGAGGGCGGCTGTTGAAAGTGCTAATCTTGCTGCGCAGCAGGCTGCAACGGCGAGAGATACTGAGGTTGCTAGAGTTAAGGAATCGAATGTTTTGGAAGTTAAGGCGAGACATTTAGCTCTTGAAGAAAAGAGGGCTGCTGAGGAGAGGTTGGCTCAGGTGAGGGTTGATTTAGAGAAGGAAAGACGGGTGAAATTGGAAGCTGAAACTGCTAGAGATCAAGAGGCGGCGGCGAAAGAGGAGGCGCAAAGAGCTTTGGAGCAGGCTGAGGTTGATCATGAGGCGCAGTTGGAGGAGCTTACGGCGACAAATAATGATTTGCAAGCTGCAAGAGATGTTGCTTTGGCTAGAGCGAATGGTCTACAACAAAGGATTGATAAGGTTCTTGCTGAAAAAGGTGATGAAGAGGCAGTTGTTAATGCTCTTAGAGGGGAGTTGGCTCAAGCGAAGGCTGAGGTTGAGGCAGCGCGAGGTGCGGCTGAGGTGGCTGCGGGTTTGGCACGGCAGGCGAAGGCTGCTCATGATGATGAATTGGCGGCGGCGCGAGGTGGTTTGGAACTGGCTGCGGCTTTGGCACGGAAGGCTGAGGCTGAGACTGTTGCGGCTAGAGGGGAACTGGAGAAGGTGCGAGGTGTTGCTCGTGT
Source organism: Rickettsia sp. (assembly GCA_038131245.1). GTDB lineage: Bacteria > Pseudomonadota > Alphaproteobacteria > Rickettsiales > UBA1997 > CAMCFD01. The sequence goes on from JAYPPA010000007.1 coordinate 65,895, forward strand.
GAATGAGGCTTTTGCGCAGCAGGAAAGAACTAGGTTAGAGGCGGGAATTGCTGCACTTCAAGAGGCGGCTGAGGCGGCGCGTGGTGGGCTTGATGATGATAAAGAAGCTGAGCTTGCTGACCTTAGGGCTAAGTTAGCTAGATTGCCAGGGCTGGAAGAAGATATTTTAGCAGTGAGAGGCAGGTTAGAAGAGGTTGAAACTGAGAGGAATGAGGCTAGGGCTGAGACTGAAAATCGTGAAAGTAGGATAGGCTTGTTACAGGAAGAAAATTCTAGATTGACTGGGGTTTATCAGGCTCAGCAAGAAGAGTTGGAAAGACTTAAGAAACTTGGTAGAGAGGCTAATGCAAATTATGAAGCGCAATTGAAAGGGATGATGGAGGCGCATGAAGAGGAGTTGGCTTTGAAGGATGGTGAGATAGAAGAGGTTGAGGCAGCGCGAGGTGCGGCTGAGGTGGCTGCGGGTTTGGCACGGCAGGCGAAGGCTGCTCATGATGATGAATTGGCGGCGGCGCGAGGTGGTTTGGAACTGGCTGCGGCTTTGGCACGGAAGGCTGAGGCTGAGACTGTTGCGGCTAGAGGGGAACTGGAGAAGGTGCGAGGTGTTGCTCGTGTGAATGAGGCTTTTGCGCAGCAGGAAAGAACTAGGTTAGAGGCGGGAATTGCTGCACTTCAAGAGGCGGCTGAGGCGGCGCGTGGTGGGCTTGATGATGATAAAGAAGCTGAGCTTGCTGACCTTAGGGCTAAGTTAGCTAGATTGCCAGGGCTGGAAGAAGATATTTTAGCAGTGAGAGGCAGGTTAGAAGAGGTTGAAACTGAGAGGAATGAGGCTAGGGCTGAGACTGAAAATCGTGAAAGTAGGATAGGCTTGTTACAGGAAGAAAATTCTAGATTGACTGGGGTTTATCAGGCTCAGCAAGAAGAGTTGGAAAGACTTAAGAAACTTGGTAGAGAGGCTAATGCAAATTATGAAGCGCAATTGAAAGGGATGATGGAGGCGCATGAAGAGGAGTTGGCTTTGAAGGATGGTGAGATAGAAGGGGTTGAGGCTAAGAGGGATGAGGCTTTGGCATTACAGGAAAATACCTTGCAAGCTTTGCAACGGTCTGAAGATGTAAGAGGTGAGTTGGCTCAAGAAAATGCTAGATTGCGTGATGATAATGATCGTTTGAGGGCTGAATTGACTGCAGCTTTAAATGCGGCGAAGGAAGGGGCTGGTAAAGATAAAGGTTCTAGGACTACAGGTGGGACTTTGGATGCTGGTACTTCTACGCCTCCAGCTTCTCCAAAAAAGAAGAAGGCTGCGGATTTAAAGTTAACTACCGCTATTGGTGGTGGAAGTTTTGACGAAGAGGATTTAGAAACCGACATGAGTGATGGTGAATCATCTGAGATTGAGAGTACTACTACTGGCTCGGAAACTTCTAGTGAATTTAGTGATGATTCAGAAGTGGAATTTGTAATTAATCCAGATGCGGTGATTGAAAGGGCTGCGGCTATCATGTATAAAAGCGCTAGGGCTGGTGATGATGAAGGAGATGTCGAAGAATTTAAAAGGAAAAATAATTATTATCCGGGCCATGTGACTAGATTTAAGGGTAATGATGCTGCTAAAGCTGATCATAGTGAAAATATTGCAAAAAATGAGCGAAATGCGATGCTAAGGGCTTTTAATAAATTTGATCCTGATGCCAAGCCTTCTCAAAAAGATTGCATGGCTGTTATAAGGCTTGCTCAGGCGGCAATTGAAGATGGCGGTAAGTTTAAAGACATAAATTTGTTTAATTATAGGGGTCTGATGGAAGAGAATTTTCCAAGTAGATATGAAGGGCAAGATAATCTGGTGAAGGTTGCCAAGGATGCTAAGGAATTTTTGGAAGGTGTTGTGGGGCTGGGAGATTTGAAAAAGGTTATTAAGGAAAAATTAAATCCCACAACTAGTCCAAGAGAAGCAACTATTGGTGATTCTCGTGCTAGCAGTCCTTTTAGAGAGTAAAACTTAAATATTATAATCAAAATTGATGTTTAAAAATTATTATTTTTATGCTATTCCGGTTTTTGTAAGCGCTTTTTTGATTTTTTTGATTCAGCCTTTAATAGGTAAGGTTTTGCTGCCTTATTTAGGTGGAGTCGCACAGATGTGGAATGTGGCGATGTTTTCTTATCAATTGCTGTTGTTGCTTGGCTATCTTTATGCTCATTTTTTAAATAAGTATTTTTCTGTTACGAAGCAAATCCAGATTCATATTGTTGTTTTACTGCTTTCTTTGTTGCTTTTTCCAATTTCAGTAATTGTTAGTGATATTGATTTTGTGGTTAATAATCCGACTTTGTGGATGTTGTTGACAATTGGTAAAAATATCGCATTATTTTTTGTGCTATTATCCGCTAATACTTTGATTATTCAGAATTTAGTCGCAAATACTAGGCTTGATTTGGCGAAGAATCCGTACATCTTGTATGCTGCTTCGAATTTTGGTAGTTTTTTGGCACTTATTTTATATCCAATAGCAATAGAGCCTTTGATTAGCGTCAGCCAGACTATAGATTATTGGAGTTTTGGGTATGGGTTGTTTATATTTTGTTTTATTGCGGCTGCTTATCATTATTTTAAGAATTCTACGGGAATTGTTGAGCAGAAGAAGATTGTGGATAAGGTGATTATTAGTAATTTTCAGAGGCTAAAATGGGTTGCTTTGGCGTTTTTACCTTCTGCCTTGATGCTTTCTTTGACGCATTATGTGGCTTCTGAATTTTCATCATTTCCATTTTTATGGAATTTAATTTTGGCGATTTATCTTTTGACTTTTGTGTTGGCTTTTGCTGGGCGTGAGAAGCTTTTTTATAGGTGTTTAAATTCGCATGTGGCATTGGTATTGCTTTTGGTAATTTTGTTTATTTTTAATGCGCCAATTTATCTTTACATTATTCCGCTTCATTTACTTGGATTCTTTATAATTTCTTATATGTGTCATTATAGGCTAGCAAGTAGCGTGCCGCATAAATCGAAATTGACGGAATTTTATATTTTTATGGCGATTGGTGGTATGGTTGGCGGGGCTTTTGAGACTTTTTTTGTCACAATGTTTTTAAAAAATCATTTTGATTATATTTTGTTAATTATTTTATCGTGTTTTGCTCGACCAAAAAGTTTTGATGATCTTGAGTTTAGTTTTAGAAAAAATTTCGTGCTTTTATTGATTTTATTTGCTGTAATTTCTTTAATTCTTTATTCTGAAGTTGATATTGTTGGTTTTTTAAATCAATTTATGAAGTTTTCTAATGATAAGGGTGAAAATTATGTTGTTAAACTTGGCTTGATTGTGATTTTATTTTCGATTTTTTATAGAAGAGCCTGCAAGAGAAGGCTTTTACAGTTTTTGTCGGTTTTGATGCTGTTTGGGTCGGTACAAGTGTTTTCAAAAGTTGATTCAAATGTTGATGTATATAGAAATTTTTATGGAGTTACAAAAGTTGCCGTTGAGGGAAATGTGAGGAAGATTTTTAGTGGCATTACTAATCATGGAGCACAGATGCTTGATGGAGGAATTTTTTACAGCTATTATCGCCCAGCTTTTGATGTGGTTAAAAAGCAAAACGTTAAGTCTGTTGGTGTGGTTGGATTGGGGGCTGGGATTTTGGCTGCGGTTGGCGATAAAGATACTAAAATTGATTTTTTTGAGATCAATCCTCAGATGGTTGAAATTGCAAATAATAAAAAATATTTCACTTATATTTCTAATAATAAAAAGAAGGTTGAGAATATTAAGGTTGGTGACGGTAGGTTGCTACTTGAAAGAGAGAAGAAAAGATATGATTTATTGGTGATTGATGCTTATAATTCTGATTCTATACCGGTTCATTTGCTTACTAAAGAGGCTTTTGAAATTTACTTAAATAAAATTAATAGTAAAGGGATTTTGATGATTAACATATCAAGTAGATATTACAATTTATTGCCAGTTATTAATGGTGCTGTTGGTTATTTGAATGATAAAAATAGTTCGAAATACAAAGTTATAGAAAGGTTTTTTGAAGCAAATGGTTTGCAAATGGCTTCTGATAATTCTTCGAGGTGGGTTATGGTATCTGAGGATGAGGCTTTGATTGAATTAAAAATAAAGGAAAAGTGGAAAATTGCTAAAAAGAAGTATGATAGGGTTTGGAGTGATGATTATGTGAATATTTTTCAGGTGACTCTTTTCTAAAAAATCGACAATTTATTGTAAAAAATATCATAAAATGAGAAAAAGTGTCATTTTTTCAGACATTTGTAGCATTTTTATATATTTTTGTTTGAAAAAATATAATTGTGACTTATAATATATATAATAAATACTTATTTAAGGATGAATTTAAATGCAAAATAGAGTTAAAATTGTAAAAGATTTAAAGATAAGATTAAAACAGCTAGAGGTGGATTTTTTTATATTGCCAAATAGTGATAGTTTCTTTTTGGAATTTGTACCTAAAAGATATAGAAGAGTCGAGTTTTTAACAGGCTTTGAAGGTTCTAATTGTCAATTATTAATCAAAGAAGGTAAGTCTTGTTTTTTTACCGATGGAAGATATACTCTTCAAGCAAAACAAGAAATAGATTTGGATGAATTTGAGATTGTTGATTTAGCTGATGAGTCTTTGATTAAAAGGCTGTCAAAAGAATTATCAAAAGGAAAAAAAGTAGCCATAGATCCAAAATTACATAGTGTAGAATTTGTGAATCACCTACAGGAAATATGTGATAAAAAAAAGGTGGAGCTCTACATGTTTCAGTCAAATCCTGTTGACCAGATATGGGAAGATGCTATTTTTAGAGGTACTAAGTTTGAAAGACCGAAGAATAATAATTATAAGATTGTTGATCATAGTCAAAGATATTGCGGTAGGGAGACTAAGGATAAAATCAAAGATGTGTTAAAAAAATGTAAATCGGATGCTGTTTTGATTTGCGAGGCGGAATCTATTTGCTGGTTGTTTAATATTAGGTGTCATGGCGCGGTTGATTATAGCCCAATTTTGCCGTGTTATGCTTTTTTATACAAAGATGGAAGTTGCGATTTTTTTCTTGATTTTGATGGTTCCACTGGTGGCTTAACATTTTTTAAAGATAAAAAAATCTTTTTTCGAAGAATAAAATTTAAAACTAAACCTTCAAAAAAATTCAAATCCATTGAAATCGATCCAAAACAAACGAATTATGCGATATATAAAGCTTTACTTGAATCTGATATAAAAGTTAAAGAAGCCACAAATTCTATATTGGAAATGAAGGCTGTAAAAAATGATGTCGAAGTTCACAATGCTATTAAGGCTCATAAAATTGATGGAGTTGCTGTAACTAAGTTTTTATATTGGCTTGATATGGCTATGAAAAAAGGCGAGGTGGTTGATGAATTAAAGGCAGAGCGAAAGTTGCTGGAGTTTCGTAAAAAAGGCAAGGGTTTTGTTTACGATAGCTTTAGATCCATTTCTGGATTTGGCTCTAATGGCGCTATTATTCACTATCATTCTAGTGAAAAAACGAATAAAAAATTCGAAGGAAATTCTTTATATTTGATTGATTCTGGAGGTCAATATCGCTATGGAACTACTGATATTACTAGGACGGTGGCAATTGGTAAGCCAACAAAATTAATGAAACGAAATTTTACTTTGGTTTTAAAGGGCCATATTGCCCTGTCTATGGCTGTTTTTGATGGAGAAACTAGTGGGGCTGATTTAGATAAAATAGCCAGAGAGCCTTTAAATAAAGAGAAAAAAGACTATGCACATGGCACTGGACATGGAGTTGGTAGCTTTTTAAGCGTGCATGAAGGGCCGGTTTCTATTAGTAAAAATGCAAAAAATCACTTTTTTAAGCCAGGCATGATCCTTTCAAATGAGCCAGGATACTATAAGGAAGGCGCTTATGGAATTAGAATTGAGAATTTAGTTGTGATAGAAAAAAACTCTAAAGACAAGTTTGTTTTTAAGCCCTTAACCCTTGTTCCTATTGACTCTAGGCTGGTTGATTTTGAAATTTTAGATGATTTAGAAAAATTGTGGTTAAAAAATTATCATAATGAAATTTTATTGAGATTAGGACCCAAATTAAGCAAGGATGAACTGGCCTGGATGACTGATATTGCTGATTCTTTCGTTATTTGATGTTTTTTTTAAAATATAGCTTGACTTTAATATTTTATATTGCTATAATTATGACTTACCTATTTTAAAAATTGACTAAAATCATTTTTGAGATTAGGTATTTTTACCTCAAAATTTATTAAATATGCGAGGTAAAAAGTTGATTGACATTGTGAATATTTGATAGTTAGAGAATACCGTATTAAGCTATATTTATATAGTTTAGTGCAAAATTCAAATTCAAAAAAAAGTTTATTAAACTCCATTTTTTAGATTATTTCTAAATAATTAGTTTAGTAAGTATAGTTCTTATTTAGTTGCTCATAATTATGTGTAGGTTTTAATTCTGCACATAATATTAAATAAACAAAATAAGGGCATTCGATGGATGCCTTGGCATAGACAGGCGATGAAGGACGTGATAGGCTGCGATAAGCTTCGGGTAGGTGTCAATAACCTTTAATCCGAAGATTTCCGAATGGGGCAACCCACTCTCTTTTAGAGAGTATTTTTAACTGAATACATAGGTTAAAGAAGCGATACCTGGTGAACTGAAATATCTAAGTAGCCAGAGGAAAGGACATCAATAGAGACTCCGTTAGTAGTGACGAGCGAATGCGGATCAGGCCAGTCCTGGATGATTGTAAATTAGAATAACCTGGAAAGGTTAACCATAGAGGGTGATAGTCCCGTATTGATAGTTACAAGCAACCAGGCATGAGTAGGGCGGGACACGTGAAATCCTGTCTGAACATGGGTGGACCAGTTCATCCAAGCCTAAGTACTAGTCTATGACCGATAGTGAACAAGTACCGTGAGGGAAAGGTGAAAAGAACCCCGATAAGGGGAGTGAAATAGACACTGAAATCGAATGCCTACAAGCAGTCAGAGCGGAGCTTGCTTCCGTGATGGCGTACCTTTTGTATAATGGGTCGGCGAGTTAATTTTAGTATGCAAGCTTAAGCCGCAAGGTGTAGGCGTAGCGAAAGCGAGTCTTAAATGGGCGAATTAGTATGCTGAATTAGACCCGAAACCGGATGAGCTAGCCATGGCCAGGTTGAAGGTAAGGTAACACTTACTGGAGGACCGAACACGTTAATGTTGCAAAATTATGTGATGAGCTGTGGTTAGGGGTGAAAGGCCAAACAAATCCGGATATAGCTGGTTCTTCGCGAAATCTATTTAGGTAGAGCGTCGCGTGATTACCATTGGGGGTAGAGCACTGTATAGGCTAGGGGGTCCAAAAGACTTACCAAACCTTAACAAACTCCGAATACCAATGAGTTCAGCGCGGCAGACAGACAGCGGGTGATAAGGTCCGTTGTCGAGAGGGAAACAGCCCAGACCATCGTCTAAGGTCCCCAAATTATCACTAAGTGGAAAAGGATGTGAAAAGACCAAAACAACCAGGAGGTTGGCTTAGAAGCAGCCATCCTTTAAAGAAAGCGTAATAGCTCACTGGTCTAAATAAGTCTTTTTGCGCCGAAGATGTAACGGGGCTAAAGTGATATACCGAAGACATGGGTTTGTGAATCAGTTTTGTAGAAACTTTTAATTAAAATTTTGAAAAACGTGAAAAACATAAAAAACATAAGAAAGTAAAAAGTTATGTTTTCTGTTTTTCCGCACAGGATCGCAGCATTGTACTGCTGTTCGTGGTTACTAAGGAATTCAAAACATAAACAGGTTTAGTTATAGATTTGTTTATATTTGATATAGTAGCAAATTTAATTAAGTTTTTATTAATCTGATTCACAAGCAGTAGCGAAGCGTTGTGTAAGCCGTTGAAGCCAAACCGGCGAGGTTTGGTGGAGGTATCACAAGTGAGAATGCCGACATGAGTAACGATAAAACGAGTGAAAAACTCGTTCGCCGAAAATCTAAGGTTTCCTGCGTTAAGTTAATCTTCGTAGGGTTAGTCGAGTCCTAAGGCGAGGCCGAAAGGCGTAGTCGATGGCAATCAGGTTAATATTCCTGAACCGAGTGGTGAGTGACGGAGCGTACTCTTTCGTATTTCCTTATTGGATTGGAGATGCGGCGGGGTTGCTTCCAGGAAATAGCCCCACATTAAGCTCGTACCAAAACCGACACAGGTAGATGGGTTGAGAATACCAAGGCGCTTGAGAGAACTACACTGAAGGAACTAGGCAAAATTCATCCGTAAGTTCGCGAGAAGGATGGCCATCTCTGGGCAACCAGGGCATGGTGGCACAAAATTGGGGGTAGCGACTGTTTACCAAAAACACAGGGCTCTGCTAAATCGTTAAGATGATGTATAGGGTCTGACGCCTGCCCGGTGCTGGAAGGTTAATTGATGGTGTGAGAGCACTTGATCGAAGCCCCAGTAAACGGCGGCCGTAACTATGACGGTCCTAAGGTAGCGAAATTCCTTGTCGGGTAAGTTCCGACCCGCACGAATGG
>JAYPPA010000008.1:0-16373 GCA_038131245.1 Rickettsia sp.
TCAGACATTTTTGCAGCACGCTCAAGTAAGCGCGAGTGAACATAAAATACATCACCTGGGTAAGCTTCGCGTCCTGGTGGGCGACGAAGTAGAAGCGACATCTCACGATAAGCAACCGCATGTTTTGATAAATCATCATAAGAAACAAGGGCGTGCATACCATTGTCACGGAAATACTCACCAATAGTACATCCAGTATAAGGAGCAAAAAATTGTAAAGCCGCAGCCTCAGACGCAGTCGCAGAAACAACCACAGAATATTTCATAGCACCAGCATCTTCTAATGTTTTAACAATTTGAGCTACTGTTGATCTTTTTTGACCAATTGCAACATAGATACAGTATAAACGCTCTTTTTCTGGGCATTTTTCATTAACACGAACCTGGTTAATCATAGTATCAATAATGATCGCAGTCTTACCAGTTTGACGATCACCAATGATAAGCTCACGCTGGCCTCTACCGATTGGAACCAGAGAATCGATTGCCTTAATACCAGTTTGCATTGGTTCACATACTGATTGACGATCAACAATTCCTGGAGCTTTAATTTCTAACCTTTTGAATTCTGCATTTTCAATTGGACCTTTGCCATCAATTGGATTACCAAGAGAATCAACAACACGTCCTAAAAGACCCTTTCCGACTGGAACTTCAACGATTTTTCCAGTTCTTTTCACATCAGAACCTTCTTTGATTTTTTGACTATCACCAAAAATAACCGCACCGACACTGTCTGACTCGAGGTTAAGAGCCATACCCTTGATTCCTCCATCAAATTCGATCATTTCACCAGCCTGAACATTGTCAAGACCATAGATTTTAGCGATACCATCACCTACTTTGACAACTTCGCCAACTTCTTGTAATTGGGCGGCTGAGTGGTAATTTTCAACGGTTTGTTGTAAAATATTGGAAAATTCTTCGATTTTAAATTCCATTTTTTTAAAATATAAAGGGTTAGTAGTTAGTTAATAGTTCCAATTAGCTGGTTTTCTAGTTGATCTAGCTGTGATTTTACGCTAGCGTCAATAAGATTTGGGCCAATTTTAATTTGTATTCCACCTAAAATTTGAGCTTTTAAAGTTTGAGAAATCTCAATCTCTTTGCCCTGATTTTGCTTAGCTATAATGGCTTTAATTTCCTCAAGACTTTCTTGATTTAGCTTGGTAGCAGATATTACTTCGATTTGAAGGATATTTTTATCATCCTTGACTAATCTTATGAATTCTTGATGGATATTGTTAAAATAAGCAGCTTTTCTGTTTCTAAATAAGACATTCAAAAAATCACTAGCAAGGCCATCAATGCCAATTTTTTTGTTAACTAAAGACACTATTTTAACAAGGTCAGAGCTTGAAATCGCTGGATTGTTAAGCTCTGCGGCAAATTCTTTAGTAAAGTTTTTAGCAAATATTTCCAAATCTTTAATTATCTGATCGATTTGGTTATTCTTTTTTGCTAGCCTAAACAAAGCTTTTGCATAGTTTTTTGAAACTAAACTTTGGTTTTCCATCTCTTAAAATCTTTATATTAAAAAATAATGCTTATAGTTATACCATGTAATTAATTAAAAATCAAGAAAAAAATGAAGAAAATTACTTCCGCTTGATTATTCAAAGCCCATCAGGCTTCGACAAGCGCCCTTTTATAAAGGAGTTTTTTCAGATGACGAACTACTAAGAGCGTAACTTAATATTTTGTAGCATAATTTTGCGGTTAAAAAGTCACAAGAATGGAAATTTTCCATTGGAGAAAGCTCTACCACGTCTGCTCCGACGATATTTGAGACTTTAGATGCGGCGCGCAAAATATCCATAACTTCATTCCACATTAAGCCACCTGGTTCTGGGGTTCCGGTAGCTTGCATTAAACTTGTGTCAAAGCCATCAACATCAAAAGTTACAAAAACCGGGCGATTTTTAAGCGGAGCAACCACCTCATCAAGGTTTAAATGACCCTTATCCTTAGCAAAATGAATATTTATGCGATCTTTATTAGCCTCTAAATATGGAATTTCCGAAGCAGAAATATTTCTGATTCCAACTGAAACTAAAGTTGAAATTGGATTGTCCATAACGCGACGCAGGGCGGCTGCGTGGGAGTAGTGCTCACCATCATAACCATCCCTAAGATCAGCATGAGCATCAAAATGCAAAATCGCCAAATCTGGGTATTTTTTAACAAAAGGACGGATAGAACCAGCAGTAATTGAGTGCTCTCCACCCAAAATTAGCGGGAATTTATCTTTTGCAAGCAAATCTGCGGTAATTTGCTCAAGCTGGTCCAGCGCGTCCTCGATCTTTTTTTCGATAGTAAATTCTTTTAAAGTTGCCACACCAAAGTCGCGAAATGTCTCGTGCCAGAACTCTTCATCGAAAAGCTCAACTTGCTTTGAAGACTCTATAATGGCGGCTGGACCTTTATTTGTACCAGATACATAACTAACCGACTTTTCAAGGCCAAACGGCACGACCACAACTTTTGCTTGGTCGGGGCTGGCTAAAAACTCTTGAGGATCACCTAAAAAGCCATCTTCTAAATTTACAAAATCAAGGCTAGATTTTTTTATCATAATATAATATAATTGTATTTAATTAAAAACAAAGTTTAATTATAAATGAAAAAAATAAAAACTGCAATATTAATTTCAGGTAGAGGCTCAAATATGCGAGCATTAATCGAAGCATGCAAGGAAAAAGCCTTTCCAGCGGAGATTTCCTTGGTAATTTCGAACAAAAAAGATGCTTTAGGCTTAGAAATTGCGAAAAATGAGGGGATTTTGACGAAATTTATCGATCATAAGGAATTTTCCTCAAGAATTGAGTTCGATAGAGCCTTAAGTCGCGAAATTGAGGCTTCGGGATGTGAAATAGTGTGTTTAGCCGGGTTTATGAGGCTTTTATCTGGTGAATTTACCCGAAAATGGGCTGGTAGAGCGATCAATATTCACCCTTCCCTTTTGCCTGAATTTAAAGGGGCTAATGCAGTGCGTGACGCCTTTGAGGCTGGGGTTGAAAAGACTGGATGCACAGTGCACTATCTGGTTGAAGAGATGGATAGTGGCAAAATTATCAAACAAGCTGAAGTGACAGTTTTTAAAGACGACAATTTAGAGGATTTAAAGTCAAGAATCTTGCAAAAAGAGCATGAAATCTATCCTCTGGCACTTAAAGAGGTTTGTGACGATTTTTCTTGACAAACTGTCAAAAATGTGTTATAATATATAATAGGGGCGTATATTGCGCCCATTAATTATAAATTTTAGAATATGGGTGAAATATTGCCGATAGTTTTATCGCCAGATCCGATTTTAAACGAGGTTTCAAAGCCAGTAAAAGAAGTAAATGACGAGATTCGTAAATTTATGGATGATATGCTAGCTACGATGTATAATGCCTCGGGGATAGGCCTGGCCGCAGTTCAGGTTAATGAGCTGAAGCGAATCTTGGTGATGGACGTGAATTACGAACAAGATCACAACCATCAGCATAGCGCGGATGGAGGATGTTGTGGTGGTGGGGCTACTGTGATTGATGCTGAACCTATTTATATGGTAAATCCTGAAATAATTGAGAGATCTAGCGAGCTTTATACTTATAAAGAAGGTTGTTTATCTTTTCCTGAGGCTTTTTCTGAAGTAAAAAGGCCAAAAAAGGTTAAAGTGAGATTTTTGGATTATGATGGAAAGCAGCAAGAGGTTGAATATGAAGGGATTTTGGCGGTTTGTGTACAGCATGAGATTGATCACTTGGATGGAATTACCTTTGTTGATCATATTTCAAGAATGAAGAGGGAAATGATTATGAAGAAGTTGCTAAAAAGAAGAAAGGAAATGTAAGTTGGCTTTGATTGTTACTCCTCTTATAAAAGGGGTTAAGTGCGAAAATAAAACATAAAAAAATGAATCAATATTCATATAAAGCAGTTAATCAAAAGGGGAAATATAAGAGAGGTAAAATTGCTGCTAGTAGCTCTGGGGAGTTGACATCTATTTTGCGCAGAGATGGTCTGGAGTTGATTTCCTTTAAGATTGAAAAGGATGAAATTTTTTCGATTTCTTTATCTAGAGTTAAACCAAAAGATTTGGTAACGACATTTATTCACCTTGAGCAGCTTGACAGGGCTGGGGTGACTATTCTTGACTCGATTTCTGACCTTAAGGATTCTTCGGATTCGACGGCAGTGAAGCTTTTGATGCAGGAAATTCATGAGTCAATTAAGAATGGTGCGCTTTTTTCGGAAGCTATGGCAAAAAGGCCTGATGTATTTAACTCTGTTTATATTGGGTTGGTTGCGAGCGGTGAAAAAACAGGTAACTTGTCTGATTCTTTTTTAAGTATTGTTGAGGATTTAAAATGGAATATTCACTTTAAAGGAAAGGTTCGTAAGGCTTCTGTGGGACCAAGTTTTGCGATTTTTATGATGTTTGGTATTATTGGTTTGATGATGGGTTTGGTTGTGCCAAAAGTTACCGGGTTTTTAGCGGACCAGAGTATTGCGCTACCTAACTCTACAATATATTTAATGAAGACTTCTGATTTTGTACAAAAAAATTGGGCGAAGATTTTGCTATTTATACCTTCTCTTTATTTCTTTTTAAAGTTGGTTGCTAAAGTTGATGAAGTCGGGGTGAAGCTTGACTATATCAAACTTCGGCTTCCTATTTTTGGTCCTATTTTGACGAAGTTGGATGCTGCGAGATTTTGTAAATTCTTTGCGATGACCTTTAAAAGTGGGCTTGGGGTGCTTGAATGCTTGGAATCTTCGTCTTTAGTTATAAAAAATAGTGCCTTTAGAAGAAATATAAATTTTTTAAAAGCCCAAGTTTCCGAAGGTCAATCTTTAGCAAAATCAATTTCTAGTAGTGAGTATTTTCCTTCTCTTGTAAAAAGAATGTTTAAAGTTGGTGAGGAAAGTGGGGATATGGACAATGCTTTAAAAAATGTAATATTTTTTTACGATTCAGAGATTAACGATTCCATTGATAGGTTGGTTGCTATGATCCAGCCGGCGCTCACAATTGTAATGGGTGGGTTGATTTTGTGGGTCGTATCAGCGGTGTTTGGCCCGATCTATTCAAGCTTCTCAAATATTTAATAAGATGGCAGAATCTAGGCAAACAATTATAGTTGGGACTTCGACTGATATTGGTAAGACCTTTGTGACTTGCAAAATTATTGATGAATGCGGAAATATTGATGTTGTCAAGCCCGTCATTACTGGCTTTGATGTGGGTGATGAAAATTGTGATACGATTAAGATTCTGCGCTGCCTTGGTCGAGAGGTTGATGATGAGAATGTTGCTGATATTTCACCTTTTAGATTGAAGACTCCGATATCGCCGATAAGTGCTGCTAAGATTGAAGGGGTGGAAATAAAGTATGATGCGGTTTTAAAATTTTGCCAAGATAAAATTACAAGGTCGAAAGAGTGCGGGAGAGACTTGCTGGTTGAGACGGCTGGTGGCTTGATGAGTCCAATTTGCAAAGGTCAAACTTTTCTTGATTTGGTGGTGGATCTTGATATTGATGTGATTTTAGTTGGAGCCTGTTTTTTAGGCGGAATTAGCAATATTTTGACAAATTATGAAGCTTTAAAATCAAAAAATATCAAAAATATCACCATTTTAGTCAATAATCACCTTGATTTTGATGATAAATACCTCAAAATTGATGATTTTATAAAAGAAGTGAGTTATTTTGTTGATTGTGAAGTTTTTTTAGTTGATAATTTTGTTTATTTGAAGTAAAATATATATAAGTTTAATTTAATTAGAATTTTTAAATGACCGATAACAATAATGACGACAATGTTGTATCTATTAAAGGATGCAACAATCCAGATATAGAAGTTGTAGAAGGCGCGCCTTTGGAAGAGCAGCAAAACTCATCCGATTGGATAAATAAAGCTGAGATTTTGTGCGAAGCCCTGCCCTTCATGAAGAAATTTGCTGGTGAGACTTTTGTAATAAAATTTGGCGGAAGCGCCATGGGTAGCGAAGAAAACATTAAAAATTTTGCTGATAGTGTGGTTTTGCTAAAACAGGTTGGTATCAATCCGGTGATTGTTCACGGTGGTGGGCCTCAGATTGGTAATATGCTTGATAAGCTTAACATTGAATCTTCTTTTGTTGATGGTTTAAGGGTTACCGATGCTCAAGGCCTAGAAATTGTCGAGATGGTGCTTTGTGGGTCGATCAATAAAATGATTGTACAACATATTAATGCTGCTGGTGGAAGGGCGATTGGAATTTCTGGTAAGGATGCTGATTTTATTCAGGCAAAAAGAGTTACTAAAACCGACAAGGATCCTGATTCGAACATTGAAAAGATTGTGAATTTTGGTTTTGTTGGCGAGCCATACAAGGTTGATACTGATGTTTTGTCAATTTTTGAGGATTCTGATATTATTCCGGTGATTGCGCCAATTGGCGTTGGGGAGAATGGTGAGACTTATAATATTAATGCGGATACTGTTGCTGGGCATGTGGCTGCGGCTTTGGAGGCTTGTAAGTTGATTATTTTGTCTGATGTTGATGGGGTGATGCTTGAAAATGGCGAGTTAGTGAGTCATCTTAATGCGCAAACTGCAAAGCAACTTATCAAAGATGGTGTGATAAAAGGCGGCATGATTCCTAAGACGAATATTTGCTTATATGCGCTGGAAAATGATGTTGAATATGCGCATATTTTAAATGGTGGCGTGAGCAATATTTTGTTGATGGAAATTTTCACCGAAAAAGGTGCTGGGACAATGATACTTTAGTAAAAGAAATTCGCTTAAGAATATTTCTTTTCAAGAATCGCGGCTATGATCTTTTCTATTACCTGCCAAATTTACATTGATAGCTGTAGCAATTTCTTGCATCGAAAAATAAAATTTCACAATTCTCTTGCTTTTATAACTTAGTTACTTTAAGGTAGTTTCTGCTGTTCTTAATTTTAATTAAATTATAATCATTATGGGAAGAAATAAAAAAGCTGGTCAAGACAAAGATCCAGCCACAGGTTTTTTTAAAGTTGAAGATCCTATTTGCGAACCTGGTGTAGCTATTGATACTGCTGAGGTTGCGGCTGAGATGGCGGCTGAGGCTGGGGCTGAGGCTGCGGCTAGACCTTCTATCGATGCAAAAGACTTATCCAAAGAGGATGACTCTATCGGAAAAGGTTTTCAGTATGTGAAAAGTAAAAAACCTGCGGTGGCCGATCTGGCTGATGATTATGTTCTTGTGGATAAAAACCCTGAAGAAGTTGGCTCACCAGGCACTAATGTTAAAGCAAGAACATATGCTAGCGTTGCTTCTTCGCAAGCAAAAGAATCTACGCAAGGCAAGTAGCAATTTTTCTTGTGTTGATATGAACTCTCTTTTTGAGTAGGCACAAGGGGCTTATTTCCTTTCTACATCGGAGGCGACTCTTAGCGTGAGGATTTTGTCTGGATTACTGACGGTGCCGCTTTGTCCTGCGCCTTTTTTAATCTTGTCGACATGTTCCATACCGCGAACTACCCTACCCCATACTGTATATTGGGCATCAAGAAATCTAGAGTCTGAAGTGACAATGAAGAATTGGCTATTGGCGGAATTTGGGTTACTGGCCCTGGCCATTGACACTACACCTCGAATATGTGGCTCATCAGAAAATTCAGCGCGTAAATCTGGAAGGTTACTACCCCCAGTTCCAGTTCCCGTAGGGTCCCCGGTTTGAGCCATAAATCCATCGATCACTCTGTGAAAAACGATTCCATCATAAAAACCTTGTCTTGCGAGAGTTTTGATTCTGTTGACATGATTTGGCGCAAGATTTGGAAATAGCTCGATTACAACTTGACCATATTTTAATTCAAGGTATAAATAGTTGTCGAGATTATTTGCAGTCCATTTATTTTGAGCATTAGCTTGAGTCATCATTAAAAAAATTAAAGTTAAAGTTTTTATAGCAAATTTCATTTTTGAATAATTTTATTGTTATAAATACATAGTAAAGCGCCTCCGAGTCTTAAGGTGAGCTGCCTTCCTGTAACTGGAATTACAACATGATCATCGCGAATAATATATTTTACTCTCGATTCTACACCAAAAATATCAACAGTACTAATTTGCGGTATAATTAAATTGTCATTTGCGAATCGCAAGAAAGTTTCCCTTCCGTCATCATACACCTTAAGAGGCATAATGTTATCAGCCTTGCCAGCTATACTATAATCGAAATTTAATTCAACCCCAGCTGGATTTCCAGTTAAGGCTAAGATATTTGTCTCATCCTTTTTTTGATGAACCATGCCGGCTGGTATTGGTCTTTTTACTTCTGAATTTACCTTAGGGGCAACAGGAATTGCCAATTGAGGAGGTATAGGAAGCGGCTGGTCAAGTTGTGGGTAGTAGAATCGAACGGTATAAACCAACTCTTCATCTTCTCTTCCATCATATTCACCAGATTTAATATCAAAATGATAAGTTCTTTTGTTTGTAATGATAGTCATATTAGTATGAGCAGCTATTTCTAGCGGCCTTATGAATAATCTTTTTTCAGCTGGGGTTATTTTCCAAGCGAATGCTTCTCCAATTGAGATCATTTCGATCTCTTCGTTTTGCGAAAATTCAATAAATGACTGATATCCGTAATAAAATTTTAACTCAAATACTTCGTTTGGATTATATACTAAAGTTTTAATCCTAGAGTCAGTTGTTACCGGAACCGGTTGAGCGGATACCGTCTTACAAGTAAAGCAAAGCATTAAGGCAATTAATATGAATAAAATTTTTCTGAAAAATAACGGGTGGAGCATAAAAAAATGGTAATTAATATTCATATATTTCTTCTGTAATCATATATCTTCCAACTTGGAATCCAAGAGGGTTTATAAGCCTCTCTTCAGAAGTAAGAACTAAGTCAGAAAATCTGAAGTCAATATTTATCAGCTCGTTAACTGTACTTGTAGAGTTTTGCTGCTTAATAACTTTTAATATCCTAACTTGAGCGGTATTTGGCCCAGGAAATTGAATGGATTTAATCCTGACTTGAATCGAAGTTCCCGCCCCAAGATCTTTTTGATTAATCCTTCTTCTAAATTCAGAATATACATAAGGAACAGAAAAGAGTCTAACTTTGACTGCATTTAGCTTGTAAAGTCTTGGGTCATAGCCGCTTGATGCATGAATATATTGATTTAAGAAGTATCTAATAATCATTTGGTTGCCAGTAAGATATTCCGTGGATAATTGCTCTACCACAACTGGGACTCCGGTTTTTTCTTCTATTTCAATTACATATGGGTCAAGTGATTTTGACGCAGTTACGGATCGGACGAATATTACTGATACTGTAACGGCAATCATGGAAAGTAATGAAAATAGCAACAAGATATTTCTTTGCACGACAACTGATTGATATCTTGAGTAGTACCAACTTTTTACTTTTTCTTTACTTGAAAATGAATCCCCTTTATCTTTTTTAGCTGGTTTAACCTTGTCTGGAGCCGCTTTATATGAAATAGAGGCCTTAACTTTTGGCAGAGAATCTTCTTTTTCTTGGGGTTTTTCACTAGATTCGTCTTTTTTAGGCGCAGGTTTAGCCGTGGCTTCTTTGGCCTCTGTGGCTTTTGTAGGTATTGACTCTGATGAGATCTCCTCTAAATCTTGATTATTTTTATCAGTCATACTTGATTATATTTTCAAAATAGTTTATACTTATATTTTACATAGTAAATTTTATTTGTAAAATATAATTATAAATATATAGTTCTCTAACTTAAGATTAGATTATTTAGAATTCAAAATCAATATAAAACAAAATAATATTTCATTATGGATTATTTTAGCAACAATGATGCAAGTATAAAAGATAAATTTTTTAACTTAAATTGGCAAATAATAGCTCTGGTATTGACTTTAGCGACAATTGGTCTTTTTATGCTATATTCTGCAGGATATGGAAATGATAAGCCTTGGATGGTAAAACAACTAAAGTTTTACATGATTTTTTTGCCAATTATGTTTTTTATTGCCTTAGTTGATATAAGATTGTGGTATAAAATGGCTTATCCGATGTATATTTTTGGCATAATATTGCTATTATTGGTTGCTGTTGTTGGGCATAATGCCCTTGGGGCAACTAGGTGGATAAAATTTGCAGGAGTAAATATTCAGCCATCGGAAATCATGAAAGTGTTTGTAGTAATAGCTTTGGCGAGATATTTTTATGATGCGGAGGCTGATGAGGTATCAAAAACCAAGTTTGCGATTATTCCTGTTGCAATTATTGCAATTCCTGCTTTGCTTATTTTTAAGCAACCAGATCTTGGAACAGCACTAATATTGACGATAGTTGGGATGGTGGTACTTTTTTCAGCAGGGGTTAAAAAGCGTAACTTTGTGATTACTGGGCTATTGGGTCTTAGTACAATACCGCTGATATGGATTTTTGTACTATATGATTATCAAAAAAGAAGGGTTTTGACTTTTTTGAATCTGGAAAATGATCCTTTGGGTAGTGGCTATAACATTATGCAGTCAAAAATTGCGATTGGGTCTGGCGGTGCTTTTGGCAAAGGTTATTTAAGCGGCACACAAGGGCAGTTAAACTTTTTGCCGGAGAAACAAACTGACTTTATCTTTACGATGCTCGCTGAAGAGACTGGGTTTTTTGGCGCGATTGTAACTATTGGGATATATTGCTTGTTGATATTTCTTGGAACCCTTAGCGCCATGAGAGCCAGTCACCAATTTGGCAAATTGTTAATTATTGGCATTATTAATATATTATTTATTCACATGTTTGTCAATATTGGTATGACTTCTGGATTATTACCAGTTGTTGGGGCTCCGCTGCCGTTTATTTCGTATGGAGGCACTATTACTGCGACTATGCTAATTGGCTTTGGATTTTTACTTAACAGCGATTTATACAGAAATGTTAATGTAAAATAGTTCGATATTTTACTAGTCTTCAATCGAGATCATTTTTACCGATGCGATTGCTTGAGTGGCAATACC
The DNA here is from genome assembly GCA_038131245.1 of Rickettsia sp. GTDB lineage: Bacteria > Pseudomonadota > Alphaproteobacteria > Rickettsiales > UBA1997 > CAMCFD01. The sequence goes on from JAYPPA010000008.1 coordinate 10,997, forward strand.
TTCTTCACGGCCAGCAAACCCTAGACCTTCAGTTGTGGTGGCTTTAACGCTAACTCGATCAACAGAAATGGATAAAATCTTAGCAAGACTTTCTCGCATTTTTTTCTTATATTTTGATAGATTTGGTCTTTGGGCAATTATTGTTATGTCAATATTTATAATACTTGCGCCTTTTTTATTCAATAATCTTACAACCTCTTTAAGCATTTTTGAAGAGCTGTAATTTTTGTATTTTGGATCGTTATTTGGAAAATGCTCACCAATATCACCCAAAGCAACACAGCCAAGCAATGAGTCAATAATAGCGTGAATTGCAACATCTCCATCAGAATGAGCCCGAACTGATTTGTCGTGCTTCACTTTTATTCCACATAATATAATTGAATCTTGGCCTTTTTTTTGCTCAACAAATTCATGAACATCATAACCAGTTCCAGATCTAATTTCTTCTTTGACCTTTTGATTTAAAGTACTGGCAAGCTGCTTTGCTCGCTCATAGTCTTCTTTGGTGGTAATTTTGAAATTATTTTGCGAACCAGGTATAATTGCAACCGGAATTCCTGCATATTCATTTAAAGCAGCATCATCAGTAAAATTAAGATCCTTAAATGCTTGATGCGAGTTCATAATATCCTCGTAAATAAAGCCCTGAGGAGTCTGGGCCCGCCATAAATCTTGACGCTCCAGGGTCCATTCTATCTTACCGTCAGAATATTTCTTAATAGTGTCCTCAACAGCGACCGCTGGTATTACAGCTGGATGGGTCTCGAGCTTCTCTAAAGTGCCGTCAATAACCCTTCTAGACACAAAAGGTCTAACGGAATCATGGATTAGCACCTTGTCCGGACTATATTCTTGTAGCGCCTCAAGGCCGCTTCTTACCGATGTTTGACGAGTCTCTCCGCCATATACCGGATCGAGCAGATCAAGTCCTGCGGTTGATTCTTCGTATAATTTTATATCATCTGGATGAATTACACATATAACATTGTCTATTTTTGGATGATTTAAGAATGCTAAAATCGAGTGACGAAGTATTGATATTCCAGCCAGGGGGAGATATTGCTTTGGAATTCCTTCTGAATCAAAGCGAGTGCCTCTTCCTGATGCTGTTATTAGGGCAATATTTGACATATTTAAGCCATTTTTCTATTTTCAATGCGATCAACAATCACTTCACGGAAATTTTTAATCAAGCCCTGCACTGGCCAAGCCGCAGCATCACCAAGGGCGCAAATAGTATGACCTTCGATTTGCTTAGATAGCTGATAAAGCTTGTCAATTTCACTAACTTGAGCTTTTCCTTCAACCATACGATCAAGAATCCTCATCATCCAGCCAGTGCCTTCCCTACATGGCGTGCATTGACCGCAAGATTCATGCTTATAAAAATGAGAAAGCCTAGCAATAGCAGCAATTACGTCGGTCGATTTGTCCATTACAATTACTCCAGCAGTACCAAGTCCAGTTCCAACAGATTTCAGCGCATCAAAATCCATAGTGACTTCGTCGCAAACATCTTTTTTAATTAGTGGCACTGAAGAGCCTCCAGGTATAACTGCGAGCAAATTATCCCAGCCACCAATAACTCCGCCGGCGTGCTTTTCAATTAATTCTTTTAACGGAATTCCCATTTCTTCTTCGACATTACATGGTTTTTTGACATGACCAGAAATGCAGAAAATTTTTGTTCCGGTATTTCCTTCTTTACCAAGTGATGCAAACCACTTTGCGCCCCTTCTTAAAATATCAGGAACCACAGCAATTGACTCAACATTATTAATTATAGTTGGACAGCCATAAAGGCCAACTATTGCGGGAAATGGCGGCTTTAACCTTGGTTGCCCTTTATTTCCTTCGAGACTTTCAAGTAAGGCGGTTTCTTCTCCGCATATGTAGGCTCCGGCGCCGCGATGCACGAATATATCCAAGTCCCAACCTGATTTGCAAGCATTTTTACCGATTAGACCTGCGTCATAGGCCTCGTCTATGGCTTTTTGTAGTGCGACTGACTCATTATAATACTCTCCTCTAATATATATGTAGCAAGTATTGGCATTTACTGCACGCGAAGCCAAGAGGCAACCTTCAATTAAAAGATGCGGATCGTTACGGATAATGTCTCGATCCTTGCAAGTTCCTGGCTCAGACTCGTCGGCATTTACAACCAAATAGTGGGGCTTGCCGTCTTTTGGGTCGTCTTTTTTTGGCGCAAATGACCATTTAACGCCCGTTGGAAACCCAGCACCACCCCTTCCTCTGAGGCCGGAGGCTTTGACTTCTTCGATAAGCCACTCACTGCCTTTATCGAGGAATTTCTTGGTTTTATCCCAAGCGCCTCTTTTCTTTGCAGCCTCAAGATTAGCGGGCTGAGTTCCATATAAATTTTGAAAAATCTTGTCTTTCTGACTTAACATTTTTATTTTAAATCAATTAAAGTTTGCTATTTTTTTACTATATTAATATAATACAATAAAAATAATTATAAATCAAATATTTTTATTTAGTTGATTACTAAAAACAATCTTGCTAACATATTAGTAAGGTTGGTGAAAAATTGACGCTATTTATTATATGAACAGGTTTTTAATATATCTACTATTATGCGCCCTACCCCTTGTCTTTGCTGGCTGCAACAAAGGCATTACAGAACCTCTAGACCCAAAAACTGGCTTAAAAAAATCTGATTTTAACAATTATTTGATCAAAAAACCTGGATCTGACGCTCAAAAAAGAGATGATGCAAGAAAAAAAGTTAAGTCTGGATCAATCCCGCAAATCTCCTCAATAAGGTCAAAACCACCCAAAAGGGTCTCTGATAGCGATTATTTAGATAGTTATCAAGATATTTCCTTTTCCGTTACTGATCAAATTCCTTTAAAAGATGTACTGATTGAACTTGGCAGAATTGCAAAAATTGATGTTGAATTAGATCCAAATATTAATGGCGGAATAATTATTTCTGCTCATAAAAAGCCTTTAGGGCAAATAATTAACAGGATTTGTAGACTTGGGAATTTAAGATATGAGTTTAGGGATGGCGTTTTGAGATTTGAAAGAGACTTGCCTTATACGAAAAATTATTTTGTTGATTATTTAAAAGAAGGCAGCGATATGTGGTCTGAAGTGGAAAAAAATATCGAACAAATCTTGAAAAATGAAAAACTGTCAACTTCTACTTTAAGGTCTGAGTCTGGGACTGATAATATTCCGCTTAGCTCTTTGACTTTAAATAAAACGGCTGGAATTTTGACGGTTTATTCTCCAAAAAGATATCACGATGAAATCAAGAAATATTTAAGAGATGTTAAAGAAATGGCTTCGGCGCAAGTTCTAATTGAAGCAAAAGTAGTCGAGGTACAGCTTGATGATGAATTTAGCACCGGGATTAACTGGGATTTAACTGGGGCTAGCCCTGGGACTGGACTTACTACTGCTGGTGGCTTTTCTTCAACTGCGGCGATTTCTTATGTTGCTGGGGGTGATATTGGGGCCTCGGTAAGTGCTTTAGAAAAGTTTGGAACCACGCGTACCTTATCTTCGCCAAGGATACATGCGATTAATAACAGAAAATCAATTTTAAATTTCACGAAAAAAATTGTGTTTTTCAAGATTGAGGCTGATACTACGACAAGCGGTACACAGACTGCTTCTCAAACGACTACGACTGTTACTTCTACAAAAGAAGAAGAGGAAGAAGGGGTGAAATTAACCATTATTCCTTCGATAAATTTAAAAACCAGGGAAATTACCATGCATATTCAGCCAAAAATCACGGTAAATTCTGGATTTGTTACCGATCCGGCTCTTGTGAAGGATGACGATGGGAATATACTTGGAGAGAATAAAGTTCCACAAATGCAAACTCGGGAAATTGATACTGTAGCGAAAATTTCCGACGGAAATGCGATTGTAATTGGTGGCTTAATGCAAGAAACAGCCGGGAATACTGATTCTGGGATTCCATTTTTACAAAGAATCCCGATTCTTGGTCATTTATTTAAATCTTCTAAAAAGACTTCAACTATGACTGAAACTGTGATTTTTATTAAAGCAACAATAGTGAAAAGCACCAGTACGGTTGATCAAGTCGATAGAGACCTACAAGAAAGGTTTGACACAAATAAGCGAAAATTCTTTTGATGCGAGACTTTATGCTAAATTCCTCGATAATAAAATATGTTCTACTGATTTCACTTCGAAATAAGTTGTATCTTGGGATTGTTTTTAAATCAAAAAAAGTTTCACTACGCGAAACTTTGTTTTGGCTGAGGTTGAATTTTTTCCCACAGCAAAGCTGTGAACCAAAAATCAGTCAATTATTTTTAAAGAATGCTAAAATATGCTAAATTCCTCGATAATAAAATATGTTCTACTGATCTCGCTTCGAAATAAGTTGTATCTTGGGATTGTTTTTGCTTTAATTGCGAGTTTTTTCTTGGGGATTTTTCTTGGAAATGCCAATTTAACCGAACAGGCTCAGTCTGCGGCTGTTTTTATTGGTGGCTCTTCGCGAATAATAGTGATACTTGGGATTTCGGTTTTTGTTTGCATAAATGTTGCAAAATTATTTGATAATAAGGAGATTGACTTTATTATTTCCAAGCCAATTTCTCGGCAGAAATTCATTTTGTCATTCTTATTTGGCTACTTAATCAGTGCGCTTTTGATCACCATTCCTTTGATTTTAGCACTAAGTATTTTGGCTAATTTAAATAGTTATGGAGCTTTTATTTGGTCTCTTAGTTTGGTTTTTGAAGTTTTGATTGTGACTTGTTTTGCTTTTTTATGTTCGCTTATTTTGGAAAATTCCTTGCTATCAATATTGGCTACAATCGCATTTTACTTGCTATCAAGGATGATGGGATTTTTTGTGATGTCGATCAATACGCCTTGGGAAGAGTCAATTAAGAACCCAACAATTTACGAATATGTGCTAAAATTTCTGTCGATTATTTTTCCTCGCCTCGATTTATTTACCCAGTCGAAATGGCTTATTTACGGCACTGGGGATGGGGTGGTAATGAAAATTATTCTGCTTCAGGGGCTGATTTATATTCCTTTGTTGATTTTTATGAGCTTTATTGATGTAAAGAGAAAGGAGTTTTAGAATCAGTGTTATTGCCCAGCTTTGGTCAAAATTCCCCTCTTTTAGGAGGTGGCCTCGCTTTAGTGTAGTGAAGGTGGGACGGCAAAACAAACAACAATTCTATTGCTACATAAAATTCGGTAATTAAAAATTCCCATGCTAATTTTCCGATTCTTCTTGACTTTCCAATCCTGATGTGTTATAATTGATATGCGGGGTAGAGCAGCCCGGTAGCTTGTCAGGCTCATAACCTGAAGGTCGTCGGTTCAAATCCGGCCCCCGCAACCA
>JAYPPA010000008.1:16473-34580 GCA_038131245.1 Rickettsia sp.
AATCCTCTTTTAATATCCAAGAACGTCAAAAAATTTGCCTTTTTCATCGCAATATCCTATAATCAAACTAAACAAACAACAAAAACATAACTCTATGAAAAAAACACTCCCTACTCTATTCCTTCTGACCACCCTACTCTTCTCAAACACCTCTTTTGCCTATGACAAAAATGGTGAATATATTACAGGTGGAGGTGTGGGATCAATTTCATGCGCTGGCTTTAACATGTCAATCGCAAGAGCAAATGTCGTGGGTGGAATAAACTCAATCAAGGGCTCTCGAGTCATTAGCTCTTACATTAACTATATCTTGGGATTTCAAACTGGCCATAATTCTTCTCATTTAGGAAAAAAAGATGTTTTGAAAAAATTCGGAAGCACCCCAACTAACAAATTACTTCCCCTTATAGAAGAATGGTGCAAAAGTAACCCTGAAGAAAATTTTGGCAATGCCTTAGTTACGGTTGTAAAAAGAGTTAATGAATCTGATGAAGATTACTCAGAGCCAGAAAACAAAGGAACGAATCTATTTGGGATTTAGACCTTCAATTATTAAATCTCGCTATTTCTAATAATTCCCTTAACTTCAGCGATAAACCTTGTTCCAAGCCCCTCGGTAATAGGAATTGGGTTATAAGAAGGGTTGAGCGACACCAAATTTCCCATGCCATTAATCTCAACATATTTCTTGATAAGAGCCTCATTATCATTTATCACAAGATAAATTCTGCCACTTTGCGGATTTGACTCCATGATTTTTTCCGCTAAGACCATGTCTCCTTCGAAAATTTTTGGCTCCATCGAATCGCCCTTAGCCTTTACCAAAATCACTCTTTCTGGATTTACAATTGAAAATTGCCCAGTGGCAATTGGTACTCTATCAAGCACATGATCTTCATTTAAAACACCGTTCTCACCGCAGCGTGCTTCGATTAAATTTGCATAGAACATTTGTGGCTGTGGGGCGAGAATAATATTATATTCGTTTGGATTGTAAATATTGCGTTTAATGATGCCGCGCCTTTCAAATTGTTTTATGGTATAAGAAACTAAAGACGGTGAAAGATCCAAACTAGCAGCAATTCCACGCACAGAAATCCCACTTCCGTTATCACGGCACTTGATTAATTGATTTAGAATATCTTGCTGTTTTTTGGTTAAAGGTATACCAAAGTCGCTTGCCATAGTATTTATTTTTTATTATATGTTTTTATTATAGCGTGGATGAGCTTAAAAATCAAATATTTTATTTTTTGTAAAAAAATATCACTTTTTGTACAAAAATCATTTGACATTAAAAATCAAACACTATATTATTGAAATACACCACAAAAAAACCCAAATTAATATTAACTACAAAAAAGCCTAAATAAAATGTTCATTGTTAAAAAACTCTCAAATTGGCAATATTATTGGATCTTAATTGCGACAAATGGTGAGATACTTTGTCAGAGCGAAATTCACTCTTCGAAGCAATCTGCATTAAATAGCATCACCTTTTGCAGAAAAAACACTTTCAAAGCCAAAGTAATAGATGAATCTTAAAAAATTAAAAGGCGTCAACCATTACTGATTCTATGCGCTCAAGCTTAATTCTATCGTTTTGAGTTATTATATAATTATCAGGAAGTTCGATTTTTTTGCCATCGATTGCAAAAACAATCTTAGCACTCTTTTTATGCTCATTTCTAGCCTTTCTCATTGATAAAAATGATTTAAGTTCATGTATTGACTCTCTTTTGCTAACAAAAATATGCACAACGGTAAAATCCGACTCGATAAGCGGCCGCGGAGCAGCCGGAGCCGCCTGCGCACCACCATCTTTTTTCTGCCAATTATTACCATCTTTCTTTTGCCAATTGTTATTGCCACCACCATCTCCATCTTTATTGGCATTAGGATTACGCTTTTTAAACTTATTCTTTTTGATATCTTCATAAGCCTCGTCCTCAGCAACAGTCTTATCAATAAAATCTTCCAATTTTTGAATTGCTTTTGCCATAATCCTAATTCCACCCTCGTCCTTTCTAACTAGACAGTTGATTAAAACCTGGCGACCATCCTCAAGTAAATCACGATTCTGGGTAATTAATTCCTCATCAAAAATCATGATTTCGTAAATTCCATATGGATCAGAAATAGTAGCGTAAGCAAATCTACCTCTGGCACTTGATCTATGTTTTGTAGAAGCAATGACAGCTCCAAACCTAACTTCGTCACCATCTTCAAACTCATCTTTTTCGATTTTATCACTAAAGACACAGCCTCTTTTCCTAAGTTCGTCGACTAAATCATCAAGTGGATGCTCTAGTAAAAAAAAGCCAAAAGCCTCAAACTCTTTTTGAAGGCGCTCATTTTTACTCCAATTTTCAACCTGTTTTAATTGCGGCTTTGATTTTTCTTCATCAATTAATTCGCCAAAAAAAGTCATTTGATTACTGTTGGCCTCGTCATGTTGCTGGGCGGAGTAGGCACTCAAGAGATCGTAAGATTCATGAATTTGGTGACGATTATTGGCAATTGAATCAAAAGCTCCAGATTTTGCCAAGGCCTCTATCGACTTTTTATTTACCGATTTTGGATTAATTCTCTTGGCAAAATCAAAAATATCTTTAAAGTCGCCATTTTCCTTTCTCTCATCAACAACGCCTTGCATCATCTTGATTCCAACAGCTTTAATGGCGCCAAGACCAAACCGAATCGCATATTTTTCTTCTGACATAACTTACAAAATAATAGACAAAATTACCGAACCTAAAATTATTCGATAAATTGCAAATGGAACAAAATTATTTTTGCTAACATAATTTATTAGCCACTTAATAACCAATATTGACGACATAAAAGCCACAACAAAACCAATTGTAATTAGATAAATCCCTTCAAAATTTATATGCTCAAAGTTTTTATATAAGTCAAAAAAAGTGGCGGCGCTAATGACTATGATTGACATGAAAAATGAGAATTCAGTGGCAGTTTTGCGATTTAATCCACATAGCAAGCCGCCGATTATGGTTGCTCCGGATCTTGAGACTCCTGGGATCATAGCAATTACCTGATACAGTCCCATAATAAGCGCCTGTTTAGAAGAAATGTCATCAACTTTATCAACCTCACACTCTCTCTTTCTTGAATCTACGGCAATTATTATAACTCCACCAATAATCAAAGAAATTGCAATCACTAATGGCGAAAATAAAACCGCTTTGATAAAATCGTGAAATAACAGCCCCATAAAAGCCGCCGGGACAAAGGAAATTACCAGATTTAAAACAAATTGCTGGTTGCTTTTTTGCTTAATTTGACAAATAACCGAAAGTAATTTTTTGCGATAAACAAAGCATACAGCCAATATAGCCGCAAATTGAATGACTATTTCAAGTAAATTATTAGCCACAGCATTAAAATCAGCATACCAGGAAAATAACAATAAATGCCCAGTTGAAGAGACAGGAATAAACTCCGTCAGCCCTTCAATCACACCTAAAACCAATACTTTAAATATATCTGCAAATGGTGGCATTTTTACATAAATAAGTGGTACCTCTGGTCCGACTCGAACGGACACACCTATACAGGCAACAGATTTTGAGTCTGTCGCGTCTACCAATTCCGCCACAGAGGCTTATATATTTATATTATAAAACTAAATTATTGCAAAATCAAGTAAAAAGGATTGACTATGATGAAAAAGTGGTATATAATTGGCTTTAGTTGCTAAAATAAAAGACTAAACCATGAAAGAATTAGGAAAAAATTCAAATTATAGCTTAGAAAACCCAGTTATTGAGATTTTAGATGGAGTTGTTAATCCGCATAAAGATGTCGATTACTGCGTGTCTTTGAGCTGTCCGGAGTTCACTTCGATATGCCCGATCACTGGACAGCCTGATTTTGCTCATTTATTTATAGATTATGTACCAAATGAGCATATTATCGAATCAAAGTCGTTAAAGTTGTATTTATTTGCCTATCGCAACCATGGTGCTTTTCATGAAGATTGCACAGTGCAAATTGCTAAAGATCTAATAGAAACAATTAACCCCAAATGGCTAAGAATTTCTGGCTATTGGTATCCAAGAGGTGGAATTCCCATCGACATTTTTTATCAAACCGGAAAACCACCCGAATCCGTACATATAAGAGAAAACCCCATAAAGCCTTACTCTCCTAGGAGTTGATTTGAATTAAAAGTAAAAATAATTAAAATAACTATAGTAAAATATTTTTTACCAACTAGACTTTATAATTATTTTTGAAAAATATCATTGACATCTATTTACTTATTTGATTATAATGGTAGATGTATAGTTTGTGATATAATAATTTAAACAATTATTGACATGCCTAAAGAAAAAGCTCGAGAAACCAAAATAAGAGACGGTGCCAAGGGGATTTACTCTTATGTAGTCTCAACTGATGGAGTAAATGCGACAGATGTAATACACACAAAAGGCCTGGAGATTAGCATAGGCGCAAAATTATACAAAATGAGAGCCCCTATTCAGTTTGGTGATGGCAGCTTTTATATTTCCAACTCAATAGAATCAAGTACTTTTGCCAAATTGATGAGGGATAAACTTGCCGATCCAACACTAACAAAAAAAGCCTACTCTTCAATAATTATTGAAAAATCTGACGAGGGTGCATTTGAGATATCCTCAGGAAATAAGACGATATTTACATTTGACGATGATTTTTTTACTAGAAAAAAAACCGGAGAAATTTTAAACAAAGAGGCAAGAGCTCTTTTTGTGGAACAATTTTTTAAGGCTCTTAACAAAGATGTTAAAATTGAGTATGCTGAAGATAATGAGAAGTTAAAGCCTTCTGTGCTGGCACTTCCTCATATATATGATCCTGGGATTTATGGACCAATTTTCACAAATAAAGATGATGCTTTTTTTAACGATGAAAAATATAAGAATGATATGCTGGCGATAGCCACATATTTTACTTATGGAGCTGGCTCAGATTCAGATTTTAAGCCAGAAAAGCTTGCAATAACAGCAACGGATGATGAAGACAGCACTATTCAAATTACTTATAATGGCACCGTGGTTACTGCAACTACAATACCACATACCCCTTATAATGTTGATGTATTAACCGATTATATTGGCGCTTTAAATCCTAGCTTTAAGGATTACTTGATGGCAAAAGATGTGCAAGAAAGAATCGAGCTATATGGTGAATTTAGCGATAACCTAGGTGTTGACGCCCCAAGCACGGTCGCAATAAAAAGACTAGACTTAGATAAAAAAGGAGAAAAGGAAAAGAAACAAGGAAGAAAGGTTACTAACCCCAAGGGGCAATTTATGGTTTCTCACCAAGGTATAGATTTACCTAAAGGTGATAAAGAGACACAATCGGCAGGACTTGTTATTGCATCTATGTTTTTTGATCCTGCTATGGCTATGGCTGGGACTGCGAAAGCTAGTAACGACCCTAGCTTTAGCTCGGTATTTAGACCAGGATCTAGTAGAAATTATTACAGCCCTACTTTTTGGCACAGATCCCTATTTGAAAGTGATTTAAAGGTTATGACAGATTTTGGGGTGCGTGAAGCCCAAACCCCTGCTTTAACTTCAAAAACTAAAGGCTTAAAATTTAAAGATTTCCAAAGCGCGCTAAGTAAAATAGTTGTTGAAGGTGGGTTAGGCTTTGAAAAAGTCGGCGGGTTATACAAAATAGCCAATCTTGGCGGCGCCCCGATTGAAGTTGACTTTCAAGGTGCTTATGCTAAGATCGAAGCCACCCTTACAGCAAAAGTAAACCCTGCTGATCCAACAGCAGTCACAGGAGCGATTCAAGTTGTTGCTTCAAATATTGCTCAGGCTGTTATACTTGCAAATAAAGTTAATAAATTAGGAAAAATAGCAGGGAAAACAGGTGAGGATTTGAAAGCCTTGAATGAGATTGAAAAGGCTGCTGTAAAAAATTTAAAGAAAAGTTTAAATCCAAAAGGTAAGTCTACTGTGCACCTTAGAGATTTGCCACTAGATAAGGTTGCACAAACTTTGGATCCAGTTTTAGAACAAGAGCTACAATTTTCCTCTCTTTCAATTGGTAATGCTAGAGATCAAATACTTGAGGTGCCAAGATTTGACCCGTCAGTTGCGGCTACAGAGGAATTGGAAGAGGTCACTAGAGCAAAAGACACCCCTCATTTAATTCATGGTGATTCTCCTTCAGTAAGAGCGTTTTATTCTTGGAAAACTAAAGGTGATGAAGTTGGAATATCCTTATCGCCAATTGACTATATGCATCAGCACTCTAAAAGGGATAATCAATCAACTAGTGAGGAAACGCATTTTAGATTCTTACTAGATAATATTTCTAACACACCAGAAGAAGGACATGATTTCCTTGAAAATATAGAGGTTTTAGTTAGTGAAATGCGCGATTACTACGCTTTTGTTACTTTAAGAGAATCTCGCAATCCTCGTAATATTGAATTTGCAAGTGGGATTCTTGACACTCAATATAAAGATGCTTTTGGCCCTGAGGATGAACCTTTATCAATGGAAGTCTATACAACTTGTCGAAATATTTTTGACACATATAATAATATGCAAAAAGTTTTGACTACCGGTCAGTTTAGAAATGAAGCTGGTGAGGTCTTAATTCTTCGGGAAGATGCAATATATCAATATAAAGATCTTATGGTTACATCAATGGCTGAAATGGCGAAAGATCTGCAAGCAACGATTGAGCGCACTGCTACTGTTGGTGCTGCGCCTAGCGTGGCAGCTTCTGTTGGCCTTGGTGGAGGTGCTGGAGGTGCTGCTGTTAGTACTCCTGCTCCTGCTGCTTCCGTTGGTGGCGATGGTGGTGCTGCTTTACCTGGGGCTTCACCTGCAACTGTTGGTGGCGACGGTATTACTGGGGTGCGCGGAGGTAGATTGGCAGCTAGAGCCACTGCAGCAGCATCTAGAGCCTCCTAGAGAATTTCTTCACAAATAATACCGATTTGGTGGGAAAATTCATGACTTGGCTTGTCGTAAGATAGTGGGCCATTTTCATGATTATTTAACTCTTCTATTATTGGAATTGCACCTAAAAAATCGATGTTTTTTTGCTTAGCTAAATCTTTTAACTTACTTTTGCCAAAAATATAGCTTTTTTTGCCGTCTTTTTGCAAGAAATAGGACATATTTTCAATCAAACCAAGAATCTTAACATTGAGCTTTTCAAAGCAATCAATCGACCTTACAAGATCGATTTGCGATAAAGATTGTGGTGTGGAAACTAAAACTGCACCGCTTAGGTCGAAATTTTGCGCTAAAGACAGGTAGATATCGCCCGTTCCTGGTGGCATATCAACTATCATCACATCAACATCACTGCCGTCATGAGCCCAATTTGTTTGCAAAATTAATTGATTGAGGATTTTATTGATCATTGCTGCTCGCCATATTCCTGCTGCTTCTTTATCAATTAAATTAGCAACGGAAATAAATTTTATACCATATTTTTGATGAGGAATGATTAATCCATCCTTGTTTTGTGGCTTTTCGTCGTGATTCATGATGTGTGCAACTGATGGACCATAAATATCAGCATCCACCAAAGCCACTTTATAGCCAAGCCTTGAAAGTGTAAGGGCGATATTGGCCGACAAGGTTGATTTACCTACCCCGCCCTTAGCCGAAGCGATGGCGATGATTTTTTTGACATTATTTAATTTTCTAGGAGCAACCTTGGCTGGAGCTTCTTTTAAAGGGGCTTTTTTTGGTTTTTGTGGATTTTCTGACTTTTTACTTAAAATATTTTTTATTTTTGCGACAAAACTTTGAGTTTTTGGCACTTTTTTTTGCGATATTTTTTTATCATCTTTATTTATGGTTAAAACTATAGTTACTTTTTGAAAACCTAACTCTGTAGCGATCTTTTTTTCTGATTCTTGAGCATTTTTAGCAATTTCAGTCTGCTTAGAATCAATATTATTAGTATTAATTGAAATTATCGCATGAGTTTTATTTTTAATAATAATCTCCTCAATATGATCTTGGTTAAAATTATTTTTTTGTAAAATTTTAATTATTTCTTTGTTATTTTTTGGCATTTTTTATTAAATATTTTGTAAAAAAACTCAAAAAGATCTTGTAAAAATCAATGGTTAATGCTATTATTATATATATGAATGATTTAAAAATCTATAATTTATAAAAGAACTATGATAAATTTTTTAGGACTTAGAAATCTATTGCTTAACGAAGGGCCCTGGGGAGGCTGGTCGAAGGATAAGAGGAGCTCTAAAAATAGCAAAAAATTAAACAAAAAAACTAAGGCAAAATCTGCTAAAGATAATCCGACAACTTCTTCTGGTGGGTCTGGTGGTGACTCTAATAATGGCCCTAGTGGTGATAATAATGACAAAAAAGACAAGGAAAAAGAAGTTAATCAAGAAGAATCAAAGGAAGAGGTAACGCAAAAAACTAAAGAAGAAGAGGTCGTTAAAGAGGAATCAAAGGAGGATGAGTCAGGAAAAGAGGAAATATCTAAGGAAGAGTCTAAAAGTGACAACACTATCATTGGCCCATGGGGAGCTGCTAAAGGTAAAAAGGAAAATTCTGGCAGGACCAATCCAGAGCAAAAAAATAAATATGAAAATTTGATTAAAGATTTGGTCAAAAGCAACTCTCTTGTGAAAAACAAAAATTCTGGTAATGGATTTGGAGGTGGATCTGGTGGTGGAGGGTCTTTTGGCGATAGTTTTTTTGATAAAATTAGTCAATCTCCAAAAAAAATGCTTTTAACTTTGCTTTTAGGGATAATTTCATTGTGGCTTGTTACTGGTTTTTACAAAGTAAATTCCGATGAAAATGCTTTGGTTTTGTATTTTGGAAAATATCACACAATTGCGACTCCGGGTTTGAATTATCATGTCCCTTACCCAATTGGTAAAGTTGTAAAACAAAGCGTTACTACTGTTAATAGTGAAGAGTTTGGCTATAGTTCAAGAACCAATTCAACTAGAAGAGTAGCAAGAAGAGGAGTTACTCAACCAGAAGTAAGCAACTCTGAAAACTTAATGTTAACTGGCGATGAAAATATTGTTGATATTGAATTCCAGGTTCAATGGCAAATAAAAGACATTGAAAAATTTACATTCACCATAGCAGAGCCAAGGTTAACAATACAAAAGGCTGCTGAAAGTGCGATGAGAGAGGTAATTGCAGTAACTCCAATTTCTGAAGCATTATCTGATGGTAAATATCGAATTGAACAAGAGTCAAGGAAATTATTGCAGCAAATTCTTGATGATTATGGTGCTGGGATAAGAATTGTTCTACTACAGCTTCGTAGGGTTGATCCTCCTGCTCAGGTAATTGACTCTTTTAGAGATGTGCAAACTGCAAAAGCAGATAAAGAGCGTGAAATCAACGAGGCGCAATCTTATGCCAATGATATTATCCCAAGAGCTAGAGGTAATGCTGCTGAGATGCAAGAAAAAGCTTCGGCGTATAAAAGTCGTGTTATTGCTGATTCGCAAGGTGAGGCAAATAGATTTTTGGCTCTTCATGGGCAATATAAAAGAGCTAAAGATGTTACTAGAAAAAGGATGTATCTTGAAACTATGCAAAAAATCTATGGTGATTTAGATAAGGTTATCATTGATAGCAATGTTTCAAAGGGCTCTTTAATGCCTTATTTTCCTCTTGGAGATTTAAACAAGGGAAGTGTCAGTGCGCCTAAAAAATAAATTATAATTTATAGATATGATCGAGCAAATTTTAGAAAGCAAAAAAATTAGAAGATTATTGATAGCAATTGCTGCTATTTTTATATTGGTTTCCTCTACTTTATTTACCGTAGAGCAAAGAGAGCAGGCACTTGTGCTGCAATTTGGTGATCCTGTAAGAGTTATAAAAAGCCCTGGCTTGAAATTTAAAATGCCTTTTGTGCAAAATGTTGTATTTTTTGACAAAAGGATTTTGGATTTAGGCATTAAAGACCAAGAGGTTATTGCTTCTGATCAAAAAAGATTGATTATTAATGCTTTTGCGAAATATAGAATCGTTGACCCTTTGAAGTTCTACACCACCGTTAGAAGTATTTACGGAATAAGAAGTAGACTTGGGGCGATAATAGATTCTTCGCTAAGGCAAATTATCGGTGAAGTTCCATTAAATAAGCTTTTAACAGAAGATCGAAGATCAATAATGGATAATATTCGCAGTGTAGTTGCTAAAGAATCTGAAATTTTTGGTGTAGAAATTATCGATGTTAGAATTGTTCGAGGTGATTTACCTAAAGAAAATAGTGAGGCTATTTTTGCTAGAATGCAAACTGAAAGAGAGAAAGAGGCCCGAGAAATCAGAGCAAATGGAGCAGAAAAGGCTCAAAAAATTAAGGCTGAGGCTGATAAAGAAAGGACAATAATATTGGCAAATGCCCGTAAAGACTCAAGCATTATCAAGGGTCAAGGTGATGCTGAGGCTACTAAAATTTATGCAAAATCTTTTGGCGTTGACCCAGAGTTTTCATATTTTTATCTTTCAATGAAAGCCTACGAAGACTCTTTAAAAAATAATAATACTAAATTGGTGATCTCTCCAGATGGCGAGTTCTTTGACTATTTCAATAAGGATGGTAGTTCAAGCGCAAAAGAAATGAAGATTGAAAATTATAAAAAATATTTACGATCAAAAAGAAATTATAATAAAAAAAGATAATTTCTTATAAGCTGTAATTAATTATCTAAAAGATGCATGGAAAATCTTGTGCTAAAATAAATCTTTATCTAAAAGTTTTCGGTAAAAACTCGGGCTTTCATATGCTTGATACTGCCCTAGCCTTTCTTGATTTGAGCGATGATATTGAAATAAAAAAATCAGATGAATTTAAAATAAATATTTCTGGAGAATATTGTGGATTTGTCGATCAGAAAAATAATATTTTTATCGATATTGCAAAATATTTTAGAAAAGAATTTTCCATTGATGATAATGTAAAAATCAACTTGGTTAAAAATATTCCAGTTCAAGGGGGCCTTGGTGGTGGCTCTAGCAATGGAGCAAAATTAATGAGATATTTCAACGAAGAATATAATTTGGGACTTTCTTTTGAAAAAATGCAAGAAATTTCTTACCAATTTGGGTCTGATATTGCATTTTTTTTGCAAGACAAAGCCGCAATTATAAGAAATAGAGGAGATGTAGTTTGCGCTCTTAGAAAGTTTGAACCTAAAGATGTTATTTTAATCATTCCTAATTTTGGCCTGTCGACAAAAGATGTTTTTACTGGGGTCGCTGGGGATTATAGCGCGCAAAGCAATGTTGATGAAGTTAAAAATAAAGACTTTGGCGCTTTACTAGATTATGGTAATGATTTATTTGAAATAGCGGCTAATCTCAAGCCTGAATTGCGAGAAATTTATGACTTTGCTAAATCTATAGATGGCGTGGAATATGTGAATATGTCTGGGTCGGGCTCAACTATGTTTGCTGTGACTTCTGCTGGATCTGGTGCTGATGAGATTTGTGAAAAATTACAGGCAAATTTTAAGAATTATAAAGTGCTAAAAAATAAGATTCTTTATAATAATGAGTAATATATGACAAAAAGAAGAGGCTACGGAGTAAGTCACATTGAAAATAGCATCACCAACCTTTTAAAGCCGCTGCATAATAAGGATAAAAAGAATTTCTTAATAATTAGCAACATCATTAAAAATTGGGAAAAGGTGGTCGGTAAGAAGTATGTAAATCTTTGTGCGGCGCGCTCTATTGGATTTGACAAGGGTGGATCTGGGCAAAAAAAGGCGAAGCTGATAATTAATGTATATAATCCTGCGGTTGGATTTTTTTTACAAAATAACAGCGAGTTAATTTTAGATCGAATTGCGCAGCTTTACGGCTACCGGGCTGTTCACAAAATCACTATAAAGCAAGAAGCAAAGGAAGTCAATCTAAATAAAAACAAAGAGCCAAATCTAACAGAAACGCAAAAAAAATCTCTAGAGAGTCAAATTAAGGATGTGAAAAACACTGATTTGCAAGAAATTTTGTCGAAACTTGGGGCTGATATAATGTCTGGCGATAAAAAATAGAGCAAGATCAGGATTGCAATATTTTTGCAACTTCCATCGCAAAATAAGTAATTACCGCGCTTGCACCTGCCCTTTTGCAGGCCGTTAGACTTTCGAAAATCGCACTTTCAAGATCCATTGCGTTATTTTGCGCTGCAAATTTTAACATCGAATATTCACCGCTAACTTGATATGCTATTACGGGGATGCTGCTTATGTTGGAAATTTCTTTAACAATGTCAAGATATGGCATTGCCGGCTTAACAATAAGCATGTCCGCACCCTGTCTTTGATCAATAACGGCTTGACGAGTTGCATCTTTTGAATTTCTATAATCCATCTGGTAGGTTTTTTTATCAGCCTTTTGCAGATTTTTATCAGAACCAACGATTGATCTAAATGGGCCGTAGAAGCTTGAGGCGTATTTGGCGCAATAGCTCATAATTGAGACATTTTTAAAATCATTTTCATCGAGAATTTTTCTTATTTTGCCAATTCTTCCATCCATCATATCAGAAGGCGCAATAATATCGCAGCCGGCTTTGGCCTGGATTAGAGCTTGATTTGCCAAAATTTCAACAGTCTTATCATTATCAACATCACCATTCTTATCCAAAACACCATCATGACCATGATCAGTATATGGATCAAGCGCCACATCACAAATAATTCCAACATCTGGAACTTGTTTTTTGATTTGCTTAACTGCGCGACAAACTAGATTATCTTCATTTACAGCCTCTCTACCATCTTTAGTTTTTAATTTAAGGTCAATTGATGGGAAAAGCATAATAGCACGAATCCCAAGATCCCTAGCCTTTGCAATCTCTTCAATAGCCAAATCAATTGAAAAGCGATATTGGTCAGGAAAATTGTCGATTGCGATTTTTTGCCCTTTGCCTTCAATGATAAAAACAGGCAGGATCAAATCTTGGGCGCTGATATCATTTTGAGCAATAATATCGCGCAGCCACGCTGCTTTACGGTTTCTTCTCGGTCTCAATGGTAATTCCATATTACTAAAATTTATAAGGCACTACTATTAATTATAGCACATTTTAAGGTCTTTGTCAAGAAAAATCGGATTTTTAAGGGGTTTTTTATGCCTTTTTATCAAAAAAAACGCTAAAATAGCCTGATTCCACCACCTCCACCTCGAGAATTCGAGGATCTTTGGTCGTTAACTTTATCTGCAAAGCTTGATTTTCGCTCTTTATTGGCTTCGAAAATATTCATTCTATGAGACTCTGCGGCTTCCATTTCTTCATCTATATCAGATTGTTTTTTTCCACCCCTTCTTTTTTGTTGTTTTTTTCTGTGAAGAAAAGATTTTCTCAAAGAAGAAGTACTGGCATCAGTTAATCTATCATATTCATCATCAGCCACCTGGTCTAAATCCTCAGATCTTTTATCCCAAACATCTTCATGAGACACGCCGTCATGTTCCTTAACTTCTAATCCACCATGTTCATTAGATAGAGATCGAATGTTATTGGTATTAGGTCTAATTCCTTCAAGCCCTTTATTATACTCATCAAGATCCGCCATGATGTCTTGAGTGATCTTGTTGGACGCCTCTTCTAACTCAGAACTAATCGGATCTTGCTTGATGAATCTTTCATCATCATCTTCATCATTATTTTCATCAAAATATCCATCGCCACCTTCACCTTCATCTTCTTCGAAATATTCGTCATCATATTCATCATAATATTCACCATCTTCAGATTCTTGAGCAAACTGTTGCGTTTTATACTCTTTTTCATCAATTTTATAAGAGTTTGGTTGAAAATTATTTTGTTCTACTCTATTATTAGATTGTGGATTATTTTTTTCATCCGCACCGCTAACATCGGACGCTTCTTTTGAGTTGTTTTCAAAAGGTTGAGGCTTTATAGGAAATGATATATTGTTATCTTTGTTATTTACGTTCATAGTTAGTTATTATTTTATTAAATTATAATATATAATATAATTTTTGCTATAAAAAATTTGAACTAATGAGTAAATTACCAAATATACTTACAACATTTAGGATTTTTATCATTCCAATAATGGTCTTGTCCTTTTATATACCGGGTTTATTCGCTAATGTGGTTTCTGCGATATTATTTGCTATAGCTTCAATTACCGATTATTTTGATGGCTATTTTGCCCGCAGCCTTAATTCTGAGTCAAATTTTGGAAAATGCCTAGATCCGATAGCTGATAAATTGATTGTAATTGTGGCAATAACCCTGATCATTTCTTTTAGCAACCACAATCCACTAGTGATGATTCCTGGGCTGATAATAATTTGTCGCGAGGTTTTAGTTTCTGGGTTAAGGGAATTTTTGGCGGAATTTAAAGTTTCGGTTCCAGTCTCAAAATTAGCTAAGTATAAAACTGGCTTACAAATGGTCTCGATTACAATTCTTTTGCTTGGGGAAAAGGGTTCTGCTTATATTTTATATTATATTTTTGGATCTTTGTTGAGTGTTTCGGTAAAAATAACTTTGGTTAGCGTTATTGTGAATGCTGGTTTTATTTTGTTTATTTTGTCTGCGATATTAACTATTGTGACTGGGTATAGCTATTTCAAGGCTGGAATGACAAAGTTCGATTAAGCAATCTTGCTATTTAAGACAGAAAATCTCTTTTTAAAATAAATATAACCGATAATTAATAATACCGCAAAAGCGACGCAGCTTATTATTATAGTTGAAAGATATTCGTGAATCAAATCCTGATTTTTACCAACTAAATAGCCGATAATGCTTAAAGTAGAGGTCCAAATAGCAGAGCCTAATGTGGTATAGAATATAAATTTAGAGATATTCATTTTTGCAACGCCAGCTGGGATTGAAATAAAGTGGCGAGCCCCTGGGATGAGCCTTGCGATAAATACTGATATTTCACCATGAGACTTGAAGAAACTCTCCATTCTGACGATATTTTCTGGCTTTAAAAAGAAATATTTGCCGACGCGAAATAGTACTGCTCTACCTAGCGACATCGAAACATAATAAGAAAAGATTGCACCAAAAACATTACCTAAAACGCCGTAAAATGTTACTAAAAATAAGTTCATATCACCATTTGCCGCAGCCAAACCTGCTGGGATCATGACTAGCTCACTTGGAATTGGTATAACGGTGCTTTCTAAAAACATACCGATGAAAATTCCTAAGTAACCTACTTTATTTACAAATACAACAAGGGCAGCAATTGTGCTTTCTATTAAAGAATGTAGATTTTCCATTTATAAATAATATATTATTAAAGAAATTTAAATCTTATTTTTAATCAACGAGGGATCTCTCACCTAAAGGTTCGAGATGACATATATGGCCACCTCAAGGTCGTTCATTTAATTAAACTCCTTAACTAATTCAGTGATTTGCTCTCTTGAGAGTCTTGAGACCCTTTTTGCTTCGATGATGGATTTAATTTTACTATATGTAGAGTTTAAATCATCATTAACGATAACATAATCATACTCATCATAGTGACTAATTTCGTCTTTGGCCTTTTTCATTCTTTGCTTGACGATTTCTTCTGGGTCTTGAGCCCTACCCTTAAGTCTTCTTTCAAGCTCTCTTAGCGATGGTGGTAAAATAAAAATTGAGATGACAGAATCTTGATCAAATCTGTCTTTAATTTGCCTTGCGCCTTGCCAATCGATGTCGAAAATGACCTCGCTGCCGTTTTTTAGTGCGTCTTCAACCATTTTTTTTGGCGTTCCATAGTGATTACCAAAAACCACAGCATGTTCGACAAACTCATCAGAATCAACCATCGAAACAAATTCTTCTTCGGATATAAAATAATAATCTTGTCCGTCTACTTCTTTTAATCTTTTGCCTCGAGTAGTAGCAGAAACGGAAAGTTTGGTTAATGGATCATTTTGAATGACCATTTTACAAAGGGTTGATTTACCAGCTCCGGATGGTGAAGAGATGATAATTAAAAAGGGTTTATGTGATATGAACATGTTTTTAATTTATAATTTGTAAAATGTTCAAAAATCAAATACTCTAGAGAGTATTACAGGTTTTTGAGATCTTTATTCATCTTTGACGATACTAATATCAGGTGCGTCAGGGGCTTTCATCCCAACAATATGATAACCAGCATCAACATGTAATACTTCACCAGTAACACCAGAACCAAGCTCGGAAAGTAAGAATACACCTGCTCCGCCGACATCTTTAAGGTCGATATTTCTTCTAAGTGGCGAGTTATATTCGTTCCATTTAAAGATCAATTTGAAATCGCCGATTCCGGCTGCGGCTAAGGTTTTAACTGGTCCAGCAGAAATACAATTTACGCGAATATTATCTTTACCAAGATCCATGGCCAAATATTGTGTAGAGGCTTCAAGTGCGGCCTTAGCGACGCCCATAACATTATAGTGTGGAATAACTTTTTCTGCGCCGTAGTAGCTTAAACTAAGGATACTTGGGCTGTCAGATTTTTTTAGCAATTCTTCGCCGGCTTTTGCGACTGCGACTAAAGAATATGCAGAAATATTCATGGTTTTAGCAAAATTTCCTGGCGTAGTATCAACATAACGACCACGAAGCTCTTCTTTGTCAGAAAAGGCAATTGCATGAACGATGAAGTCAAGTTTACCCCATTTTTCTTCTAATGTTGAAAATACTCGCGCGATTGATTCGCTATTTGTAACATCACATTCCAAGACAATATCAGAACCAACAGAGGCGGCAAGCGGTTCGACTCTTTTTTGTAGGGCTTCACCTTGATATGTAAAGGCAAGATCAGCGCCATATTTATAGACCTCTTGAGCAATTCCCCAAGCGATTGAACGGTTGTTGGCTACACCCATTATTAAACCTTTTTTTCCTTGTAAAATAGTCATATAGTTAGATTTAATTACTTTATTATTTCTTTTTAGCTTTAATTTATATGGATCAAGACCCTTTACCCGTTGGTTTTTTAGGGTTATTTCTTGAAAATTAAAACTCTTATATTATAATTATACCATATCAATAATAAAGTTTCAAGAAAAAATGAATAAAATCGAAGAAAAAAAACAAATTTGTGGCGATTGGTTTAAGAAATTAAGGGATTCGATCTGCGATGAATTTGAAAAAATTGAGCAAGAATATCTTAAATCGAGCGAAAAACATCAAATAATTCAAGAAAATCCTGGAAAATTTGAGCGAAAAAAATGGAAAAGAGACACTTTGGATGGATCTGACGGCGGTGGCGGAGAAATGTCGGTTATGAAGGGAAATGTTTTTGAGAAGGTTGGCGTCAATATTTCGAGTGTTTATGGTCAGTTTGATGAGAAATTTCGCAGCCAAATTCCTGGGACTGAAGATAATGGCGAGTTTTTCGCAACCGGAATTTCTTTGGTGGCTCATATGGCCTCGCCTTTGGTGCCGGCTGTGCATATGAACACTAGGTTTATTGTGACTTCAAAAAATTGGTTTGGTGGTGGCGGTGATTTAAACCCGATGTATGAAGATGCGGCGGATACTGCGGATTTTCACGCAGCGTTTAAGGGTGCCTGCGATGAATATGAGTCTGGGGCTTATGAAAAATATAAAAAAGAATGCGATGAATATTTTTTCATTAAACACAGAAACGAAGCGCGCGGCGTTGGCGGGATTTTCTATGATTATTTAAATAGCGGCGATTTTGAGAAAGATTTTGATTTTACCAAAAATGTCGGCAAGGCTTTCTTGGATATTTACCCAAAATTAGTTAGGCGCAATATGTTTAAGGAATTTAACGAAGAACAGCGCGAGCACCAATTACGCAAGCGCGGTCGCTATGCTGAATTTAACTTGGTTTATGATCGTGGCACGAAATTTGGACTTATGACTGGAGGAAATGTTGATGCGATTTTGATGTCGCTTCCGCCAGTTGCGAAGTGGGATTAAATTTTCACTTGTTAATCTAAAAATTTCTTCGATATTTTTTTTGTTTTTACGGCGGAGCTGTCGGACTTGACCTACGCCATCTCGAACACCTGTACTATGTCATCTCGAACCTCACCCTATGTCATCTGGAACACCTGTACTATGTCATCTCGAACCTCACCCTATGTCATCTCGAACCT
>JAYPPA010000008.1:34680-65009 GCA_038131245.1 Rickettsia sp.
TTTAGACCAGTTTTCAACTAACAAGGGATTTCTCGCTGGAGCTCGAAATGACATAGGGGGTGGCTTTTGATTTAAAGTGAATATTCTGATGAGAGAAATTGATTTTACTTTCTGGATTGCAGCGTCGTTATGCTTCTTGCAAAGACGAAACTGCAAAATATCTCGTGACCTAAAAACACCCCGTCCGGCTTCGCCGTCCACCCCTCTAAAAGAGGGGAATTTAGACCAGTTTTCAACTAACAAGGGATTTCTCGCTGGAGCTCGAAATGACATAAGATATTATTGTCACCCGTGAACGAAGCGCGGCAATCCATATCACCAACCCCCTACAAAAACCCCTTAATTATCCCTTTAAGGTTATCCTTAAAAGATTTGGAAACTTCAAATCCTAATTCCCTTTTTGATTTAGCATTGCTGATCGCATAGCGGTAATCGTGGCCCTGGCGGTCTTCGATGAATTTGATTTGAGTTTTATAAGAAGAGCCATCGCTTTTTGGCTTTAATTCATCCAAGATTTCGCAAATTAGGTCGACAATTTCGGTGTTGCGCATTTCGCACTCGCCGCCTAGACAGTAAGTTTCGCCGATTTTGCCTTTAGTTAAGGCAAGTTCGATGCCGCGGCAATGATCCTCGACATAAATCCAATCTCTGATATTTTTGCCGTTACCATAAATCGTCAGAGCCTGCCTGGCCAGAGCATTGGTGATCATTTTTGGGATAAGCTTTTCGTTATGTTGATTGGCGCCATAATTATTCGAGCAATTTGTGATAATTGTTGGTAATTTATAAGTTTCGTTCCAAGCCCTGACCAAGTGATCAGAAGATGCTTTTGATGAAGAATAAGGTGAATTTGGCAAATATTTATTTTCTTCAGTAAAGGCAGGATCGCCATCTTTTAGCGAGCCGAAAACTTCGTCAGTTGAAACATGTAGAAAGCGAAAATCTGATTTTTTTTCTCCACTTAATTTTTCATAATATTTTTTAGCAGCCTCTAACATGCTAAAAGTGCCGTTAATGTTGGTTTTGATAAATTCTCCAGCGGATTTTATCGAATTATCGACGTGACTTTCTGCGGCGAAATTTACTACATAGTCAATCTTAAAATCTTCCAAAAGACCGTGAATTAGGTCTGTAGAATTAATATCAGCCTTAACAAAATGATAATTTTTATCTTCGCTAACTTCTTTAACATTATTGAAATTGGCTGCATAAGTGACCTTGTCGACATTGACAACTAAATTGCCTTTTTTGACTTGATTTACCACAAAATGACTTCCGATAAAGCCTAAACCACCAGTAACTAGAAAATTTTTCATAAAATACTCGACTTTTTAATTAATTTTGCTATAATTAGTATTAAATTATAGATAAATTATAAACGAAACTAATTTAAAATGAAAGGAATAATTCTTGCAGGTGGTTCTGGGACAAGACTGGCGCCGATGACAAATGTTATGAGTAAGCAACTTTTGCCAGTTTATGACAAGCCAATGATTTGCTATCCACTTACGACATTGATGAATCTTGGGATAAAAGAGATTCTGATCATTTCTACTCCAAGCGATACGCCAAACATTGAAGGATTTTTAGGAAATGGCAATGAATATGGTCTAGAAATTAAATATAAAGTCCAAGATGAGCCAAAGGGTATCGCCGAAGCCTTCATTTTAGGCGAAGAATTTATCGGAAGCGACAATGTTTGCTTGATTTTAGGGGATAATATATTTTATGGTTCAGAAATTAGCTCATTAAAAGAAGGTTCGTTTAAAAATAGAATTTCAGAGCTTGGCAGCAATATTGGTGGCTATATTTTTGCTTACCATGTTAGCGACCCAGAAAGATATGGCGTAGTTGAATTTGCTAGCGATTCTGAGAAAGTAATTTCAATTGAAGAAAAGCCAAAGCAACCAAAATCAAATTGGGCCGCCACTGGTCTTTATTTTTACGATAATGAAGTAGTTAAAATTGCTAAATCGATAAAACCATCGCATCGCGGCGAGCTAGAAATTACCGATGTAAATAAAGCTTATCTTGAGCAAGGAAGACTTGGTGCGATAAAGTTAAGGCGCGGTTTTGCTTGGCTTGATGCTGGGACTCCGGAATCTTTACTTAATTCTGCGCAGTTTATCCATACTATCGAAGCAAGGCAAGGCCTAAAGGTAGCGTGTCTAGAAGAGGTTGCTTACACCAAAGGATTTGTTGATGAAAAAGGCTTTGTGAAGCTATTTGATAAATATAAAAAAGGCTCGCCTTACAGGAATTATCTTGAAGGGGTGTTGAAATATGAAAAAGACAATTACTAGATTTTGGCATACCCTACCCCAGTATAGTATATAAAACCACCTTTAGAGTATTGATTTTGCTGGATTTGTAAAATATACCCTATACTAGTATGGAGTATATTGACAAAATCTATTTAAATTTGCTCTTTGATATACACATCCCTTTTTGGATAAGGAATTTCAATATTATTTTCCGCTAATTTTTTGTGCAATTCAATATAGGCATAGCTGCGCACTGACAATCTTCCCTTAGTAATGTCACTTACCCAAAAATATAATATAAAGTTAACACCGTGATCTCCAAAACTAGAAACATAACATTCAATTTCAGGATAGGTTAAGCATCTTTCGTGGCTTTGGGCTACGGCCATGGCTATTTCAATTACCTTTTCAAGGTCAGTTCCATAAGCAACCGAAAATGCGATTTCGATTCTGACTCTATTGTTGGAAAAGGTCCAGTTATTTACTCGATTAATTATGAAATCTTCGTTTGGAACCATGATTTCTTGACCGTCAAAACATTCGATCAAAGTATATCGACCACCAAAATGTTTGACAATACCAAAAATCTTTGATGATTCAATTTCGATCCAGTCTCCGACTTCGATTGATCTTTCAAAGAGGAGGATTATGCCGCTTATGAAGTTTGAGGCGATTTTTTGCAAACCAAACCCGATACCAACACCAACCGCACCACCAACTACGGCTAAAGTGGTCATTTGCACGCCGACGGTTTTTAAGATGATGACCGCAACCGCGCAATAGATGAAGATGTCGATGAATTTACCGATGATTACTTTGTTGCTTGATTTGATTCTTTTGTTGGCGTTAATGTATGATTTACTTTTAGTGGTAACGAGCGATGAAAACCAGAATACGATGATTAAAACAATGACTGATTTTATGACGATATATACCGAGATTCTGATGTCGCCAAGACTCAATGCGATCGCATCAAGATAGGTGATTACGACTTCGAGATAGCCAGCAAGATCTAAAATATAGGCGGGAATTAAAAATATTCCGATGAAATTAGCAAGAAGCGTGCTGTCCGAAGAGATCCTGATGAGCCTTAAGAATGTAAAGAGTAGGACTAGCTTGAGGGTGGCTCTTATTACTAACTCGTCTTTGAAAAATATTGGAGAAATTATTGCTGCAATTGTCAGCATAGTTATTGTGATGCATAAATAAGCCATTGGAATGAAGTATTTGGTCACAATTCTATTGAGCTCGACATTTCTTCTTAATGAATAGGAAATTAGCTTTGGAAAAAACAGTTTTCTAATTATTTTATATAAAAAGAACGACGATATGAAGCTGGCCAATAAGATAGAAACCTGCAGGAGGATCTGTGGATTGGCGTAGAGGCTTCGGACGATGGGAATTGATAAAAAATTAAATTCCATAAAATAAAAAGATGTTAAGTTATGGATTTATTTTACAATACCAGACTTAAAAAGAAAGGAGTTTTTTAAAAGTATTGGCCTTAAAATTTAAGCAGCCTTTTCTTCTGTTGCTGGGGCTTCTTCTACTGGGGCTTCATCTTTTGGAGATTCAGCTTTTTTAGTAGCAGCCTCTTTTTCTTCTTTTTCTTTTTGAACTGCTTGTTTTTTTGCTTTTTCGTGAGCTTTGATTAGATTTTCAACCTCAGATTCTAATCTACAAACAACTAGCTTGATAGAGCAATCAACATCGCAATGAATTTCAACTTTAACATCATAAACACCAATTTCCTTGATTGGTTTAGCTAAAATAATGTCAGTTTTTTTAGCAACTTCTTTTTTTAGCTGTTCATTAATTTTTGAAGCTATAAGAGTAGAGCTAACTGATCCGTACAATCTTCCGTCATCAGAAGCATTTTCTATGATAACAAGATTTTTACCAAGAAATTCTTTTTTAGCATGATTTGCAAGATCTAAAGCATCATTACTAGCCTTTTCATATTCAGATTTTTTTGATTCAAATAATGTTTTGTTGTTTTCTGAATAGCAAATTGCTTTTTGCTCTGGGATAAGGAAGTTTTTGGCATAGCCATTTTTTACGTCAACAACATCGCCAACTGTTCCTAATCCTGATACTCTTGAAGTTAGAATGATTTTCATCTTGCTTATTAATTTATTAGTTCATATCTTTACTTACCGGAGAAATCAAGGCAAGATTTCTAGCAACCTTAATGGCATTTGCTAGAGCTTTTTGCTTTTTAGTAGATGTTCCAGTTACCCTACTAGGGATAATTTTACCTCTCTCAGTAAGAAACTTGTTAAGAAGGGTAATATTTTTATAGTTAATTTCAGAAATATCAACATCTTTCAATGGGCATTTTCTTCTTTTTCTAACGAATACGCCTTGATTAACCAAAGAAACTCTGATAAAACCTTCATCAGAGATGCTTCCGTCGTTAATTCTTACATTACTTTTATTTTTAATAACCATATTTTAAAGTATAATTAGTTGTCAAATTGCATTTGATCTGCAATATTTTCATATTTATCAGTTTTTTCCTTGTTTGCCTTAGGATTGAAGTCCTTAGCTTTTTCGCAAACAAACAATGATGACTTTTCATTGTCTTTGTTGTCACTTTGAAGAGTGAGGCTGCGAATAACATCCTCATTGAATTTAATAACGCGGTTTAGCTCGTTTATTGCTTCATTTCCTGATTCAATATTAAGAAGAATATAGTGACCACGGTCATTTTTATTGATCTTGTAAGCCATTTTTCTTAAACCCCAATATTCTTTAGAGATAAGTTTAGCTTTATTATCAGAGATAACCTTCTCAAGCTTGCCAATTAGGTTATCTACGTCGTCTGACGACATGTCTTGTCTTACAATAACAACAGTCTCGTAAAGAGCCATATTAGTAATTATTTAATTGTTAATTTTTTCCCATTAAGATCTAATATTATAATATTTAAAATTTAATATGCAATAGATAATATCAAAATTTAGCTATTTATTGACTATTTTTCTATTAATATAGTTATTTTAGCTATTTTTTAAAAAAATAGGCTTTTTTTTACTTTTTTTACTAGTTTTCGACCCTAATTACCAGGTTTCTGGGCTTTTTTGTTTCAATATCAACAATTTCAAGGGTTATTAAGGTAAAATTATCCTCAATCTTCTCAATTGTAGCAAATTTTCGCTGGAAATCGTCCAAATCGTAATATTCTATTATCTGACCTTCGGTCATTTTTTCAATATCATAGTCAAAATCGACTATCTCAACAACATCATTAGTGTCCTCGTCATAAGCGATTGCGGCACTAGAATAGCCCATGTTGAATAAAAAACCAACAAGCAGAAAAAATATAAAGCATAATTTATTTGACATTTTAGGATTCGTGGTGTATTATTAATAGATCAATTATAGCATATCTGTAATTTATAGTCAAGAATATTTGATTATATCGTGTCGGGGTGTGGCGCAGCCTGGTAGCGCACCTGGTTTGGGACCAGGGGGTCGAAGGTTCGAATCCTTTCGCCCCGACCATTTCTAAAGATGAACTATCGCTTTTGTGACCAAGTTAATTTATCGTGGGTAAGGATGAGAACCTTCGAGGAAGGTTCGATGAAAAGCTGTAATTTTACTAGAAATGAGCGAAGCGATTTTCAGTAAAATAAGCGTTCAGGGCGAGCGAAGCGAGCCACAATCTTTGTAATTTTTCTTAATGAACGTTAGTGAATTTAGAAAAATCTTAAAGATTGCAAGAGAGCGTAAGCGAACGCCATCCTTTCGCCCCGACCATCCGCCTTCGCTCTTACGAGCTATGGCGAGACTTTTCAAGAGATTTAATTTACAAAAAAACTGATGGAGGTTAACGAGGGATCTCTCGGCTTTGCCTCGAGATGACATAGTGGTGGGTAGAGATGATATAGTGGTGAGGTTCGAGATGGCATAGTGGTGAGCCTCGAGATGATATAGTGGTGAGGTTCGAGATGGCATAGTGGTGGGTAGAGGTGATATAAGAGTGGCTCTGAAGATAATATTAAGACTTATAATGCGAATAAGCTAAACATCAGGATATAGGTATCTAAGTACGTCGTCAATGGCAACTAGGCCAATCATTTTGCCATCTTCATCACCTACTGCGGCGTTATATAGGTTGTATTTGGTCATTATGGCAATAATTTCTTTGACGGTTTGATCGGTTCGAAGCAGCGACTGGGTCGGGATCTGCTTGCAAATGTCTCTAAGTCGAGATTTTGGGTCGTTGCAGACTAAAGACCTTGCCGAGACTGAGCCGACAAGCTTTTCCTCGCTATCAATGGCGTAAATATAAAGCACAGATCGGTATTCGTGCGAGATTTCCTTGAAATAATCAATGGTTTGCTTGACACTCCAATCGACCGAAACTTCGATGAAATCGGTAGTCATAAGTCCGCCGACTGTGTCTTCTTCGTAGTTTGAGAGTTCTACGACTTCTTTTTTTGTGGTATCGTCAAATGTGGAGGTAACTTTTTCCTGAAGCTCTGATGGTAGGTCTTGGATGACATCGACCACATCATCAGTATCCATATTTTCGAAGATTTCCTTTAATTCAGATTTACTGGTATGTTGGATAATTTGCTTTCTAGCGTCGTCGTCGGCCTCTTCGATAATTCTTGCGACGGTTTCTTCTTCTAGGGAGTCAAGTATTTTTGCACCTTCTTTAGAGTTGATTTTCTCAAGAATATCAGCCAGATCGGCGGGGTGGATTTTCTTGAGTTTTTGAGCCATGGTATTGACTTTAATCGACTCTCCTTTAAGGATTTGAACCTCTTGCCAGTCGATAAAAAATGGTCGAAAAACTCCAAAAAATGAGAAGTTTCTAAGGCCCATTCTTCTCATGATGGCGCTAAAGCTGATGTCGATACCTAGGATTTTGAGCTTTCCTCGTACAAAACCTAGCTTTACATCATTTACTCTTATTACATGGGCATTTTTGACATCAACGATTTGTTGATCTAGGACTGAATCTCGCATTGAGACATAATCTTTAATGTCTATTTTTTTAAATTTTAGGTTATTTTTCGAGCATTCAAGAGAGATTCTGTCATTTGGCACCATGGCTTCGATTTGTGAAAAATCAATAGCTTTAAGCTCATTTCCTGAACCTTTAACTAGCAAAAATTCTATTCTTGGGTAGTCAGATATTTTTTGCGAGAATAATAGGTCCTGGACTTTGCCGACATATTTTTGCGAAATATCGTAAATTTTAAGATCCATAAAACTACTGACGAACCACATAATTTTGAAATTAATTTATAGCAGCTTTAGTTTTGCTGCAAAAGTTACTATTACCGATACTAAAATAATAAATGTTGCTGCTGATAGTAAAAACAGCGAAAGCCCTTTAGTTGCATATTGCCCCATTATTTCTCTATCTTTAGAAAATTTAATCAAGAAGTAGAAAATTATTGGAAGCATCGTTGCGTTGATGTAATCTGCGTATAATGTTAAACTAAAGAGGTTGATGTCGGGGAATAAGACTATGACAAGGCCGAGACAAACCTGTAAAACGAAGAATGAGTAAAAGCCTACGCCCTGCCCTAGATTGGCGTTTAGCGACCTGCCAAAGCCAAACATTTCGCCAAAAACATAAGCGGTGGCCATTGGAACGATAACTAGGCCAAGCAGTGATGCTCCAAATAGGCCGACTGCAAATAAAATTGAGGCGAAATTCGAGGCGATTGGTTTGATTGCAAGGGCGGCGCTGTGGGCGCTGTCGGCGGGAATACCGTATTTAAACAATGTGTAGGTTACTGCCAAGGCGATCATCCAGGAGAAGAAATTGGTGATGAAGGCGCCAAGGATGATTTCGATGCGCTCTTTTGGTAGTTGGTCGGTGGTTAGACCTTTGTCGACGATGTAACTTTGGATGAAGAATTGCCCCCAAGCAGTAATTGTCGTTCCAAGAACAGCGATCATGGTGAACCAATAATTAAGGTCGCGGATATTGACTTTTTGTGGATAGATGAAGCTTTCCTGGAAGGCCTCTCCCCAGTTTGGATCGCTCATTAGAGCGGAAAAAACATATGCGACATAAAATAAAATCATCGACAAAAAGATTTTTTGTAGTCGCTTGTAGTTAAATTTTACTACGGCAAAAATCAGAAAAGCACAAATTGTTATCAAGGTTAGCTGCCACGGGACATAAGGGATCTCGAATAGCTGAATTGCAGCCTTTAAGCCACTGACATTTTGCAGAATCACGCCAAAATTTACCACTATATATATCATGAATATTATCACGGAAATTTTGACGCCAAATTTTTCTCTAATTAAGTCGCCAAGCCCTTTACCCGTTACAATTGCGATTTTTGCACCGACAGATTGGGTGATGATCAAAACTAGGGTGATTGGGATGATTAAGTATTGCGAAGCCATGCCGTAGGTTGCGGCTGCGACTGAATAGGTGGCGATTCCACCTGCATCATTATCTGCTACAGCCGTAATTAGCCCAGGTCCTAGAACGAGGAAGAACGGTATTAATCTAATTTTCCACTTTTCTATTATACTCATGTCGCGTTTTCAATATTTTCAATATTCTCTTTACTTTCCTTGTCTTTTATGACTTTTTTAATTATATCCTCTTCGTCTCCTCTAGCTGATTTAATGGTTTTTTCAATATCTTCTTCAGAAAAATTCATGGCTTTTAAGGCTATTTTTGAAACTTGTATTCCAGTTTCAAAATTTTTCGGTACAACGCAGTGAGCCCCAGCTTTTTTCATGCGCGAAACATTATTCATATTTTCAGATTTTGTGATGATATTGATTTGCGGGAAGTTCTCGCTAATGAATCTGGAGATTTTTAAGCAGGCGATCTCATCTTCCATGACTACTATTACGGCTTCTGCTTTTTCAATGGAAAGGTGCCTTAGTATTTCTATATTCATAGCATCTCCATAATATATATTGTAACCATTAAATTTTTCTAGGCGCACCGTCCCGTGGTTATTATCTAGAGCTATATAATTGGCACCCTGCTTCTTTAATATGTGAGCAACTATGTGACCGATTCTACCAAAACCTATTAAAATTACATGCCCAGAAATATCACCAAGCTCTCTTTTGATTTTATTGTCTCTGATGACATTGGTTATGTAGAGTTGACCTTTGATTTTGCGCCCAAAATTCGCTAAAAGAGGTGTAAAAGCCATAGTCGCAGTAACGACGGTTGCTAGGAGCTGCGTCACTTCTTGACTTATCAGATTGTGATCCACGGCCATGATAAATACGATGAAGGCGAATTCTCCGCCTTGAGCTAATAAAAATCCGGCGTGAATGGCTGGGGCTAAAGGGAATTTGAAGATCTTGCATAAGAAAATTATTATGAAAGCCTTAACAACTATCAATAATGCACCTATTAAAATGATTTTATGAAAATTGGAAACTAGAAAGTCAATTTGGAATGACATGCCTATTGTCATGAAAAATAACCCCATTAATAGAGTTTTTATCGACATTATCTCCTGTTCGACGCGATGTCTAAATTCGGTTTCAGCAACCATTAGGCCTGCGGTGAAGGCTCCAAATGCAGAAGAAAGGCCAAAGACGCTTGACAGCTGGGCTGCTCCGAAAATTACGATCAATATGAAGGAGATAAATAAGGCGTCACTTTGTAGCTGGTCAATTTGATGGAATATTGGGCGTAAAAGATATCTTCCGGCAACGAAAATAATGGCCAAAGCTAGTGTAGCATTAAATATCGCCTTGCTTAAGGCCTGAAACATGCTGACATCTTGATTAGCAAGAAGCGGCAACAACACAAGAATCGGGATAACAGCTAAATCTTGTAAAATCAGAACTGATAGGGCTAATCGTCCTACCCTGGTTGCTTCTTCTCCGGTGTCAGATATAATCTGAAGCACAATAGCAGTTGAAGAAAGCGCAAGCGCAGAGCCAACAATAAGCGATATCTCGCCCGAAAGACCGAAAGCATAATGCGAAAGAGTAGCAAGAACAATGGTTGAAATACCAACTTGTAAGCCTCCAAAGCCAAGGACATACTTCTTCATCTTTATCAATTTGGAGAAATTTAGCTCCAGTCCAATCGCAAAAAGCAAAAAGACTATGCCAAGCTCGGCAATCGATTTAGTGGTTTCGTTTTCCTGTAAAATTGCAAGTCCATATGGTCCGATTAAAGCCCCAGCCACAAGATAACCTATTGCCGGCGACATTGAGAGCTTCTTAAAAACCAATACAATGAAGGCAGAAGCGATTAAAAGTATCAATATATCATTTAAATATCCTACGCTATGCATTTTTTAAATAATTTACTCTTGAAGTATTAGGAATAAGTATTATACTATATAATATAATAGAAAATTTTAATTTTAAAGCTAAAAAAGCAGTTATATGTCAATAATGTCAGATAAGTGGATCGCACAAATGGCCAAAAGCCATGAAATGATTGATCCATTTGTAAAAAACCAAGTTAGAAATAACGAAAATGGTGAAAAAATAATTTCTTATGGAAATTCTTCTTATGGTTATGATGCTAGAGTTTCTGATGAGTTTAAAATTTTTACGAACATTGACTCTGCGGTGGTTGATCCAAAGGAATTTTGCGAAACGAGTCTTGTTAGTCGCAAAACCGATGTTTGCATAATTCCGCCAAATAGCTTTGCCTTAGCAAGAACTGTGGAATATTTTAAAATTCCAGAGGATGTTTTGGTGGTTTGTGTTGGTAAATCCACCTATGCTAGATGCGGGATTATTGTTAATGTGACTCCGTTAGAGCCAGGATGGGAAGGTCATGTGACGCTGGAATTTTCAAATACCACTCCACTTCCTGCTAAAATTTATGCTTTTGAAGGGGCTTGTCAATTTTTATTTTTTAAGGGAAATGAACCTTGTGAAGTGAGTTACTCTAAAAGAAGTGGAAAATATATGGGACAGACTGGAGTTACTTTGCCGAAAGTATAATTAACTTTGGGGCTGGTATATTTTGACAGCTTTGAAAAGTATTAATGCAATAATATCAATGGTTATTTAATGAAAAAATTGTATTTAAGAAACAATTTGCTGTTTTTGACCTTTGCTTTTATTGTATGCTTTGCTTCTGGGAATTCGGATGCTGCT
The DNA here is from genome assembly GCA_038131245.1 of Rickettsia sp. Lineage (GTDB taxonomy): Bacteria > Pseudomonadota > Alphaproteobacteria > Rickettsiales > UBA1997 > CAMCFD01. The sequence continues at coordinate 46,026 of JAYPPA010000008.1, forward strand.
AAGTCCCTACAGGAAATTAATCATGCTAGGTTGGAGCAATATTACAGAGAAATATCAAGGCAGAATCTTGACACGGAAAAAACTGAAACTTTTGTACAAAAAATTCAGGATAAAGATTATCGAGTTTTTAATCCGATGAAGCCTACTCCTACCAGGTTATTTCTGGCTGATTTATCTCTACCTGAAGAATTTGGAGCAACAAATAACTTGGCAAAAAAGCCTGGGTCATTTTTTAGAGCCTTTGGCGAAGTAATTTTCTTGCAAGGCAGGGTTGTTGATTCATTTGGAGTGCCAATCACCGATGCAAGGGTGCAAATTTGGCAGAAAAATGCTGCTGGGAAATATCATTCGCTGCTTGATCCTAGAAGTGAATATATAGACAAGCATTTTAACATGTCTGGTCGGTCAATTACTGATAATTTGGGAAATTATAGCTTTATTACTATATTACCTGGTGGGTCTCCGGGAAGGGCTCCGCATATTAATATGAATGTCTCTCATCCAAAATTTGGAAAATTACAAACCGAAGTTTATTTTGAGAAACATCCTTTTAATAAATCTGATTTTCAATATATGTCATATTCAAAAGAAGATCGAAAAGCCTTGACGGCAAAAGTTAAACACACTGAGATTTTAAATACAAAATCAATTAAAATTTGTACTTTTGATATAGTAATGAAAGGAATTCAACAATATAGAGGTTATTAATTAACAAAATAAAATGAGTAGCAAACCAAAAACACAAAGACAATTACAAGTTAACGAAAGAATTAAGCGTGCGGTCGCTGAGATATTTGCAAATTCTGGCCTGACAACGATAATGGGAGGTTATGTAACGATTTTGGAAGCCGATGCAAGTCCGGACATGAAAAGCTGCAAAATCTTTCTTAATATTTTTGGCGCAGATACAAAAAAAGCAGCAATATTAGCAAGCCTCAATGGCGGAGCTCCGAAAATTAGAGCTGCACTTGGTAAAGAATTAACAATGAGATCTACTCCTGAGATTAAATTCTTTTTGGATGAAACCTCTCAAAGCGCCATTAATATGAGTAATTTGATCGATAAAGAGTCGCAGAATTTTAAAGATGATTAGATTATGATAAAAAATATTGCAATTTTCGGCTCAACTGGATCGATTGGAAAAAATACCATCGAAATAATCAAAGATTTTCCAGAAAAATTTAAGGTGAAGGCTTTGATTGCGCAAAATAATGCTCAGGATCTTGCCTTGCAAGCTAATTTACTAAAGCCAGAATTTGTGGCTATCGAAAATGAGGAAAAATATGAGGAGCTAAAGTCGCTGATCAATTATAAGTGCAACATTTCATCGGGAAGAAAGGCTGTGGAAGCGCTTTCAAAAGAGAAATTCGACCTAGTGATTAGCGCAATCATGGGCTTTGCTGGGATGGTGCCAACAATTAATGCGATTAAAGCTGGAAATAATATCGCGATTGCCAATAAAGAATCGCTGGTTTGCGCGGGAAATTTGATGGTGGATCTGGCGAAAAAAAATGGAGTAAAAATATTGCCAATTGATTCTGAGCATAATGCGATTTTCCAGGTTTTTGAGAATGAGAATTTAGATAAAGTAAGTAACATTGTCTTGACTGCTTCTGGCGGGCCTTTTTTGAAAAGTAAAAAAAATTTCGAAGATATTACGATCAAAGAAGCCCTAGCCCATCCAAATTGGACGATGGGAGAAAAAATCACGATTGACTCTGCGACTATGATGAATAAGGGCTTGGAAATGATTGAAGCTTATTACCTTTTTCCAATTAAAAAAGAGCAAATCGAAATCGTGGTACATCCACAGTCAATAATTCATGGCATCGTGAATTACCAGGACGGCTCGAGCTTAGCAATGATGAGCTCGCCGGACATGAAAACTCCGATTTCTTACGCTTTAGATTATCCAAATAGGACTCCAACTAAGGTAAAAGCCATCGATTTAGCTCAAATTGGCAAGCTTGAATTCTTTAAACCTGACCACGATAAATTTTTAGCATTAAAATTATGTCAAGAAACATTAGAAACAGAAGGAAATAGCTGTACGGTTTTAAATGCCGCAAATGAAGTCGCGGTAGCAAAATTTTTAGCTGGTGAAATAAAATTTAACAGAATAGCAACTTTAGTTGCAGATGTGCTACAAAAAATTGAATTCAAAAATATCAATTCTATCGAAGAAATTATCGAATGCGACCAGGAATCGAGAAAAATTGCTAAAAAATTAAATTAATATGATACAATTAATAATACAAAATCTTTTTTGGTTCGTGATAATCATTTCGGCGATTGTTTTTATTCACGAATTTGGCCATTATTATGTTGCTAAAAAATGCGGAGTAAAAGTTGAAACTTTTTCCATTGGATTTGGCAAAGAAATTTTCGGCTTTACCGACAAAGATGAAGTTAGATGGAAATTTTGTTTAATTCCGTTTGGTGGCTATGTAAAAATGTTTGGCGACCGCAATGAGTCTTCAATGCCAGATCATGAAAAAGCCAATGAATTTACTGACGAAGAAAAAAAGCAAGCCTTTGCTTATAAAAATGTTTATCAAAAAATGGCAATTGTTGCTGCTGGGCCTGCTGCTAATTTTATTTTAGGAATAATTTTATTCACTATTTTATTTAAAATTAACGGCTATAGCACCACCTCAAGCATAATCGACATAGTCGTCAAAGACTCTCCCGCGATGTCTGCTGGCCTACAAAAAGGTGATAAAATCATGGAAATTAACGATAAAAAGGTTAAGGATTTCGTGGATTTGCAAAATATTATTGCGCCGTCTTTGAATAAAAAATTAAAAATTACAATTTGCCGCGACCTAGAAAATTCCTATCAAGATATGAAGAAATTTTCTGATTCCTGCGATGATTTATATAAAAATTCTCTTAGCAGCAATGAGCTGAGGATTTTGCAAATTGATACTTTGACTCAAAAAAGAGAAATCCAAAATGCCTTTGGAGAGTCTCAAGAGGTTGCCGTTATTGGTATTATCCCACTAACAATGGCGCAAGAATCCGAAGTAAGTATTTTTAAAGCATTTTTAGCTGCAAATGTGGAAACTTATCGTTTTTCAAAAATGATTTTGATTGCGATGAAAGATTTGATTCTTGGAGAGAGAAGTTTAAAGGAGCTGAGTGGGCCGATAAAAATTGCTGAATATTCAGGAAAAACAGCTCAGCTTGGCGTGATGGCAATGATTTGGTTTACAGCAATAATTTCGATCAATCTTGGCGTGATAAATTTGCTGCCGATTCCGGTTTTGGATGGCGGACATTTGTTCTTTTATTTATTCGAAGCCATTTTTGGCAGGCCGCTACCTAAAAAAGTTCAGGAATTTGGCTTTCGAATCGGCTTTACAACGCTAGTGACGCTGATGATTTTTACTACTTTTAATGATTTGACTCAGATTTTTGGCTGGTAGAGAATCTCAACCTATTTTTTAAATCACATTTTTTGGTGTAAAAAATTTTACAAATTTTCTTGCAATTTTGAACTTGACATGATATGCTATAATTGGGTTAATTTGTGCTTTTTTTCAGAAGATATGTAATTCATAGTATATACTTCCGACCATCTTTTCATCTAAAAAAAATCAAATAAAAATCCTTAAGATTGATCAATATTTGATTGACTTTCAAGCCTTTTGATTGTATAATTTTTTTATAAACTTTATTGTTACACTTACTTTGCTTTTTATGAAGAAATTGTCGATCATCACAGCCGCAATAGCTATTGCTTTAATAGCTATTTACTACCTAATTGGAGGAATGATCCCCAAAGGACCTAAGGGGCCGATGGATCCAAATAGACCAGTTCCGGTTACTGTTGCTAGTGCAAAAATTAAATCTATTACTAGATATAAAACCTTGCCAGCAAGGATTAGATCTACTGAAATCGCAGAAATTCGCCCACAAATATCTGGAATTATTTTAAAAAGATATTTTACCGAAGGGTCTTTTGTTAAAAAAGGAGATACTCTTTATCAAATTGATCCTGAGCCTTATTTTATTGAACTGACTCAGGCAAAATCACAATTAAAAGCTGTGCAGATTGACTTGACTGCTAAAAAAGATAACTTTGAAAGGCTGGAGAAGCTTTATAAAATTAATGCCGTTAGTAAATTACAATTTGATGAATCTAAGACTGCGTTTGAAAAGGCTAAAGCGGATTTGGCGGTAAAACAGGCTGAGCTTGATAAGGTTAAGATAAAAATTAATTACAGCAAAGTGCTATCTCCAATTGATGGGAAGATTGGCAGATCTTTTGTGACTCAAGGTTCTTTGGTGAAGGATTTTCAGGAAAATGCTCTGGCGATTGTGACTAATCTTGATCGGGTTTATGCTGATATTTCGCAGTCTAGTTCAAAAATTGACGAGATACAAACAGCTTTAGTGAATCAAGATAAAATTGAGGTTGAATTAATTTTACCTGGAGAAAAAGAAACGAATTTTAAAAAGGGTTTTTTGAAATTTAGTGAAGCAATAATTGAAGAATCGACCGGTTCGATTGCTTTGAGGGCTGAATTTGAAAATCAGGATCACAAGCTTTTACCTGGATTATTTGTAAAGGCGAAGTTGAATTTGGGAGAGATGAACTTACTCACTATTGATCAATCGGCGGTAATTATAAATCCGGATGGGACGATGTCGGTTTATTTGGTGAATGAAAATGATACTGTTGAAATAAGAAATATTACTGTCGAAGAGCAATATAAAAGTGACTGGGTTGTTTCTTCTGGGTTGAGCGAGGGGGATTTGGTTGTAAGAGAGGGGCTGCAAAAGGTTAGACCTGGCTCTAAAGTTATGCCAAGTATGCCAAATGAGGAAATGATTAATATGACCGAGGGTAAAACTGAGGCTGAGGAAAATACTGTAGTGAAGGCTGTAGTTGCTCAGCCTGAATCTGTTGCTGCTTTGCCTGTGGAGGCTGTGGCTTTGCCTAAGACACCTAAAGCTTTGCCTGTTGTTTTGCCTGTTGAGGCTGTGGCTGAGAAAAGCGATACACAAGAAATGTCTGGCCACTTGGAGTCGGAAATTTTGAGTGGGGTTGCTCAAAAAGAGAAAAGTGATGATGAATTATATGGCGAGGTAATTGGTGATTTTATCAAAGACAGGCTGGCTGAGGCTAAAGCTGAGGAATTTGGCAAAAATAAAGCGCCAATTGAGGCGTCAAAACAAGAGCAATCCAGAAATGTAATTAGCGACAATCAAGCAAATAAGGAGGGCTAGATGGCAGCATTTTTTATTCAAAGGCCGGTATTTGCTTGGGTTATTGCGATTTTGATAATGCTTGGCGGTTTGCTGTCGATTTCAAAATTACCAGTCGAGCAATATCCAAACATTGCGCCTCCGTCAGTTGTAATTCGCGCGACTTATCCTGGGGCTTCTTCTGAGGTGATTGAAAATAGTGTAACTCAAGTGATTGAGCAGAAACTGACTGGGATTGATAATTTGCGGTATTTTACTTCAAATAGCTCTGATAATTCTTCGCGGATTACTTTGACTTTTGAGCCTGGGGCTGATCCTGATATTGCGCAAGTTCAAACGCAAAATAAAATTCAAGCCGCAATTTCACAACTTCCCCCGCAGGTGCAAAGCCAAGGTGTATTTGTTACTAAGTCAAATGATAGCTTTTTGCTGATTATTGGACTTTATTCAAAGGACGGGCTGGTTGATCAAAAGGAGCTTTCGGATATTTCTTCTTCGCGATTACAAGATGCTGTGGCTAGGGTTAACGGCGTTGGAAGTGTTACGGTATTTGGAGAGCCACATGCGATTAGGATTTGGCTTGATCCAACAAAGCTTTTGAAGTATAAGATGACGGCTTTGGATGTTCGCGCGGCGGTTGCTACGCAAAATATCGATATTTCAGCGGGGCAGCTTGGGGGCTTACCTGCTCTTCAGGGTCAAAAAATAAATGCCGCGATTTCAGTGCAGACAAAGCTTGAGAGCGCTGATGAATTCAAGGATATTATTTTAAGAGTTAATAAGGATGGTTCGCAAGTTAGGCTTTCTGATGTTGCTAGGGTGGAGCTTGGGTCTGAAGGTTATAAGAGGATAGTTCGTTATAAAAGACTACCAGCAACTGGGATTGCGGTTAGTTTGGCCTCTGGGGCTAATGCTTTAAAGACTTCAAAGATGATTAAGGAAAAGGTTAATGAGATTAAAAAATCGTTTCCACCAGGAGTTGATGTGATTTATCCATATGATACTACGCCTTTTATTGAAATTTCTATCAAAGAGGTGGTGAAGACTTTAGTAGAAGCAGTAATTTTGGTGTTTTTGGTGATGCTACTTTTTTTACAGAATTTTCGTGCTACTTTGGTTCCAACAATTGCGGTGCCGGTGGTGCTTCTTGGGACTTTTGGCATTTTAGCTACATTTGGATATAGTATAAATGTTTTGACGATGTTTGCAGTTGTATTAGCAATTGGATTGCTTATTGATGATGCGATTGTAGTTGTTGAAAATGTTGAGAGGATTATTTCTGAGGAAGGTTTGTCCCCTAAAGAGGCTACGAAAAAATCAATGACGCAAATCACTTCGGCTCTGGTTGGAATTGCACTGGTTTTATCTTCGGTTTTTGTGCCAATGGCGTTTTTTGGCGGGGCTGCTGGGGAAATATATCGACAATTTTCGATAACTATTATTTCAGCAATGTTACTGTCGGCGGTTGTTGCAATAGTTTTGTCGCCTAGTTTATGTGCAACTATGCTAAAATCTGCGCAAGAAGGTGGGTCTCATGCTACAACTGGTTTTTTTGGTTGGTTTAATAGAAGGTTCAATAAAGTTAGTGAAGATTATCAGGAAAGCACCAGAAGCTTTATTAGAAATCCAAAGCGCTCGCTTGCTATTTATGCTGCACTTATTTTAGTGACTATGGTGGTTTTTGTCCGACTACCTACTTCGTTTCTGCCAAATGAAGATCAAGGTGCAATGTATCTTTTTATTAAAGCTCCGGCTGGGGCTCCGGCTGAAAGAACGCTGCAAAGCGTAAAAAAAGTTGAGGATTACTTCTTGGAAAATGAAAAAGAAAATATCAAGGATTTGTTTACAGTGACTGGATTTAGCTTTGCTGGATCGGCGCAAAATACCGCTTTTGGTTTTGTTGGACTTAAAAATTGGGATGAAAGGCCGAATCGCAGCCAGTCAGTTTTTGCGATTTCTGGTAGATCATTTCCAAATTTAATGCAAATTAAAGACGCTTTGTCTTTTTCATTTTTTCCACCACCAATCAGAGAGCTCGGGGTCGAGTCTGGTTTTGACTTTAACTTGGTTGACAGGGCTGGAGTTGGTCATAAAGCAATGATTGATGCTAGAAACCAGATACTTGGCATGGCATCGCAAAATCCAAAGCTGGTCGGAGTTAGGCCAAATGGATTAGAGGATGTGGCTCAATATAAAATAGATATTGATCACGAAAAAGCTTCTGCGCTTGGCCTATCAATATTGGAAATTAATCAAGCTTTGCAAATTGCTTTTGGTTCTGATTATGTTAATGATTTTATTGACAAAGGAAGGGTTAAAAAAGTTTACATACAGGCTGATGCTGCTTATAGAATGATGCCAGAAGATGTAAATAGCTGGTTTGTTAGAAACAAGGAAGGTAAAATGATATCTTTTCAGGAATTTTCAACCGGAAAATGGGTCAGTGGATCTCCAAAATTGGAAAGATTCAACGGCCGCAAGTCCATTAACATAGTTGGGGCCCCTGCTCCTGGTGTTAGCTCTGGTGATGCTATGGAGATTATTACAAAGCTGATGGAGAAGCTACCGCCTGGAATTGGACTTGAATGGTCTGGAATTTCATATGAAGAGAGGATTGGGTCGGCCCAGGCTCCGCTTTTATACATTTTATCGACCTTGATAGTATTTTTGTGCCTAGCGGCGCTTTACGAAAGCTGGGTTATTCCATTTGCGGTAATATTAATTGTGCCAATTGGAATTTTCGGAGCCGTTGTAGCAACTAAAGTCTTTCATTTAAATAATGACATTTATTTTCAAGTGGCGTTGCTTACGACGGTTGGTTTGGCGGCACGAAACGCGATATTGATTGTCGAATTTGCTAAGAAGCTTTACAAATCAGGCGAAGATTTAGTAACAGCAACAATTACGGCCTGTAAGGCGAGATTTCGACCGATCATGATGACTTCTTTGACATTTATTTTAGGAGTTAGTCCATTGGCTTTAGCGAGCGGGGCTGGTTCTTCTGCGCAAAATGCAATTGGCATTGCTGTTATGGGTGGAATGATCGCAGCAACATTTATCGCGATTTTCTTTGTACCTTTATTTTATGTTTTAGTTGAGCAATTCATGATAAAGTACAGAAATAGAAAGTCCCCACCTTCAAAAGGCCGTCCTGATTCTGAAGCTGAGGATGATTCTGAGGATGAGATAGAAAAAAAGGCTGAAGGTGAAGATGAAAAAGAGTCGAAAACGCCACCAAGAAATTGGCTCGAGCATGAAAGTGACAAAAAGAAAATCACCGACCTTTTGCAAAGAATAAATAGAGATGAGGAGGAAAATGCGCCAAAATAAATTCTTCGTAATACTTGCAATATTTTTAACACTGTTTTCTTGCGCAAAACTTCCTGGAAGTGGAATGGAAGATGAAGTGAGGCCGGAAATCTCTGCCGATTGGCAAAACCTTGAAACTGATGATATAGTAAAGAAAAATAAAGATGTTTTGAGTAAAATTCACTATAAAGAGTTCTTTAAAAATAAAGAGTTAGTTTCGCTGATTGAAAATGGACTTGAAAATAATAAAGATTTGAGAATCGCAGCCTTAAATGTTAAGTCGGCTTACAATTACTATAGAATAACCAGGGCAGATTCTCTACCTAAAGTTAGTGCTGGGGCTGATGTGTCAAGGCAAAAAGTCTCTAAAAATTCTTTGAATAGATTTGGCGCAAGCAACTCTGCTGCTCGGTCTTTTGTAATAAATAATTATGAGGCAAATCTTGCATCGGTGAGTTTTGAGCTTGACTTATTTGGCAAGCTAAAATACACAAATAAAGCCGCATTAAATGATTTTTTATCCAAAGTTGAAAATAAAAATTCAGTAAAAGTTGCTTTGATTTCGCAAATTGCAAATAGCTATATACAGTGGCTTACCGATTTAGAATTACTTAAAATATCCAAAGAGAGACTTAACTTGGAGAGTCAATATTATCAATTGGTAAAAACCAGCTATGAAAATGGATTTAAATCAAAGGTAGATCTTTTGCTGGCTAAAAATTCTTTAGAGCTTGCTAAAGCTGATTTGGCGGCAGTTAAAAAAATAACAAAACAGGATAAAAATATTATAATTTCTTTAATTGGGGCTCAAGATGATAATAAAATTAAAACTATGAATTTCGATAAAGTTAAGTTAAATAATGAGTTTTATGTCGACCTATCTTCGGAAGTTTTACTTTTCAGGCCAGATGTTATGGAGGCTGAATATAAGCTAAAATCACAAGAAGCCAACATCGAAGTGGCGCGCGCGAACTTTTTTCCGTCGATTTCCTTGACTGGTTCATACGGATTCGTAAGTAGCAGCTTTTCGGATTTGATATCCACTTCATCTTCTGGGGCTTGGAATACTGGGGCTGGGATTAATATTCCAATTTTTAGCGGCTTTAAGAATAAGGCAAATCTAGAAATGCAAAAAGTTGAAAGAGAAATTGCTATTGAAAATTACCAAAAAACTTTGCAAAATGCATTTAAGGAAGTTAATGATAAATTGATTGATAGACAAGCTTTAAAAATTGATTTACAAAGCAAGAAAAATATCGCTCAATCTGCAAATAAAATTTACAAAATAGATCAAAAGTCCTTCGAAGTGGGTTTGAAAAATAAGATTGAATTAATTGATGTTAAGAGGCAATATTTATTGGCCAATTCAGAAGAAATTGTTTCTAAAAAGAAATCCTTAATCAATCAGATTGAGCTTTATAAGGTGCTTGGGGGCGGTTTAACTGACGAAAATCCTAAATAATAAGATCTTTTAGAAGAGAATGAGAGTTAACTTTCGTTTTTTAGATCGCAAGGAGATCTCTCGCTAGCGCTCGAGATGACATATTTTGTGTACTGATGACATATTTTGCGTACTGACTCGAGATGACATAGTTTTTACCCTTTAGAGATGACATATTTTGTATACTGATGAAAGGTGTGTGTACCATGGTACACAGATTTAAAACTCCGCTTTTCTATATTGCTTTAAACCCTTCCAAAACTTTCATGGCCTCGCCACTATCAATCGCATTACTAGCCATTGCGATTCCTTCTTCGATATTCAAGACCTTTCCATAGAGTTTTAGGGCAAATGCAGCATTTAGTATAACAATATCGCGGTAGGCGGATTTTTCGCCTTTTAGTAAAGCTATTAATTTATCCGAATTATATCTTGGATCTTGGCCTTTGATTGCTTGAAGCGCAACTTTTTTAAAGCCATAATCTTCGGGATTGATGATTTGCTCGTCAGAAACTTGGCCATTTTCGACTTTAATTAAGTAGGAATTGTCGCAAATTGTTATCTCATCCATTCCATCAAAACCATGAACAAAATAGGCCTTAACTTCTTTATTATTTGCAAGAGACAACGCCATCTCCTTCATGATTTTACGATTCGAAACACCAATAAGCTGCTTTTTAATATTAGCAGGATTCAAAAGCGGCCCAAGATAATTGAAAATTGTTGGAACGCCGTATTCCTTGGCGATTTCTTTACGCAATGTCGCTATTCCAGCGAGGCTTTTATGAAAAAGTGGCGCAAAAAGAAAGGCTAATTTGTGCTTTTCTAAATCCCTAATAATCTCATCCTCATTTTCACTAGCACCAGACTTCAAGTCACTAAAAATATCAGCAGAACCAGAGCTTGAGGAAATAGCTTTGTTACCATGTTTTGCAACAGGAACTCCGCAGCCAGCTAGAACAAAACAAACGGCCGTGGAAACATTTAGAGTTTGCAATTTGTCGCCGCCGGTTCCACAAACATCAATCGCATCGAGGTTAATATCGATAGATTTCATGCGAGATTTAAGTACTTTAGTAGCCGCAGAAAACATGTTAGAGGTAAATCCAACTTCATTCATCTCAAGCAAGATCTTTTTCGCGCGATCATGTTCGATTTTACTATCAACTAAATCGGCAAAAATTTGTTCAAAATTATTTTCCATGACAATTAGATTAACTTCAAGAAATTTTCGATCATTTTATGACCATGTTCGCTGGCGATTGATTCTGGGTGGAACTGAACGCCGTGAATGTTATGTTTTTTATGTCTAACGCCCATAATAATGCCGTCCTTAGTCCATGAGGTAATCTCAAGCTCGTTTTCTGGGAAAGTGTCTTCGTCGATTTTTAAGGAATGATAGCGAGTGACCTTGAATTTTTCTGGTAAATCTTTAAAAACCGAAGCGCCATTATTATAAATTGTTGAAATTTTGCCATGCATCGGCTTAGTTTTGACAATTTTTCCACCAAAAACTTGACCAATTGCTTGATGACCAAGGCAAACACCAAAAATTGGGTAAGTTTCTTTAAATTCTTTGATGACATCGAGGCAGATTCCTGCTTCGTCGGGGCTGCACGGACCTGGGGAAAGCATTATCCCATCAGGATTCATTTTACGAATTTCATCAAGGGTTATTTTATCATTCCTAACCACTTCTACATTTGGCTCACCAGCTTGAATCAAGTAGTGGTACAAATTATAGGTAAAGCTGTCGTAATTATCGATTAACAATATCATGATACCATTATATCAGGATCTTTGTAATGGTCAAGTATAATTAGGCGTCGTAATGATCAACTTCCATAGCGTCGACAATAAGCTTAAAGCACTTGGTTAATTCACCAGCCTCCTTGGCGGAAATAATCTTTCCAGCAAGAGCTTTTTTAACTAAAATATCGATTGGTTTTTTTGCTAGATAGCCTTTTTTAACTCCTTCTTTGATTTTGTTAATTGCCTCAAGTGACTCTTCGTAGGCTTTTAAAGCATTTTCAAGCCTTCCTAGGTTGTCATTTTTATCATCACTAACAAAAACATTTTTAGTTAAAGAATCACGAACTGAGCTATTCTTGATGATATTTTTGACAATTTTATTCTGGTCAGAATCTTTTGGTGGGCAAGTAAAGGCATTAAATCTAGCGAAAAATGCAAATGGAGTGAAAATAATTTTTGAAAAAATACCAGTAAACATATTTTGGTAAATCCCTTCAATTGCCACTTGCGCAGCCATTAATTGTTTTTTTAGTGAATATTCAACGATTGGCTTCATGTTTTTATCAAAACCCTCTTCTTCGAATTTTTTCAAAATACAAGTCGCAATGTAGAGTGCAGACAAAACATCGCCAAACCTGCCGTTGAGTTTTTCCTTGCGCTTTAAATTTCCGCCAAATTTGGCGATCGCAATATCAGCTAAAAAGGCGAAGGTGGCGCTTGCCCAAGCGATTTTTTTCGAATAGCGCTTCACTAGGCAATTTCTTACTGGCGCAGGTTTAGTGAAGTGACCCCTGGTGAGCGATAGAATTACCGATCTTGTGAAGTTTCGAACTAGGTGGTTAATGTGCGAGAAGAATGCTGCGTCAAAATCGCGTAAGTTGCCTTCCTCTAGGGCTTTTATTTCTTTGAATGCGTATGGGTGGCACATTATTGCGCCTTGGCCGAAGTGGATGAGGCTTCGCGTCATGATATTTGCGCCTTCTACGGTTATAGAAATCGGCGTCGAAAAATATGCATCAGCAAGTAAGTTGCGCTTGCCACGGATTATCGCCCTGCCCCCCATGATATCCATGCCGTCATTGATTACTTGGCGGAAAATTTCGGTGGAGTGATATTTGGCCAAAGCGGTTGTGACTGCGGGTTTCATGCCAAGGTCGACTGCGGAGGCTGTGAAAATGCGGATGGCGTCGCTTGTGTAGGTTTGGTAAGCGATGCGCGCCAGGACTTCTTCGACTCCTTCGAATTTACCGATTGGTGTGCCGAATTGTTGACGCAGCCCAGCGTATGCTCCAACTGAGCGAAGAACTAATTTCGAGCCACCGCAGCTTGTTGAAGGTAGGGATATTCCGCGACCAGCCGCAAGCGATTCCATGAGCATCTGCCAGCCTTTGCCGGCATTTTTCTGGCCGCCAATTATTGCATCAAGTCCCACCACGACATCTTTACCGTCAATTGGTGAGTTGACGAATGGTGTAGAAAGCGGGTCGTGCCTTCTTCCTTGAATTACGCCTTTGGTTTTATTTGGGATTAGTGCACAAGTTATGCCAAGGTCGGTTTTTTTGCCGATTAAATTTTCTGGGTCGTAGAGTCTGAAAGCAACGCCAATGACGCTTGCGACTGCGCCTAAGGTGATGTAGCGCTTTTTAAAGTTAAGCTTAATTTTTATTTCGCCATCCTCATCTTTGAAAATTACGCCGCGCGATCGAATTGAGGTGGCGTCGCTTCCGGCGCCGGTTTCTGTTAATGCAAAGCATGGGATGTCCTTGCCGATTGCGAGTCTAGGCAGATAATGGTCGCGCTGTTTTTTTGTGCCACAGTGAAGGAGAAGCTCTGCGGGCCCAAGCGAATTTGGTACCATCACAGTAATGGCTAGCGGCACATTTCGCGACGCAAGTTTTTCAATGACGGCGCTATGGCCAAGTGCTGAAAATCCTAGTCCACCATATTCTTTTGGAATTATCATGCCGAAGAATTTTTTCTCCTTTAAAAATCTCCAGACTCTTGGTGGTAAATTGTTAAGTTTTTCGACTTCATGAGATTTACAGATTTTACAGACTTCTTCGACTTCGTTTTCTAGGAAATTACGCTCTTCTTTTGATAGACTGGTAAATTTTTGGTCAAAAATATATTTAAAATTCGGTTTTCCAGAAAATAATTCACCATCAACCCAGGAATTTCCAGAAGTTAGGGCGATTTTTTCAGTTTCTGAGATTTTTGGCAAAAGACCTAGCTTGGAAATTACACCAATGATTAATCTTGTTAGGATATTTCTTCTAAGTAATGGAATTGCTAACAAAGCCGCTGCGGTGGCAAAAATAATCCAGCTATTTTGAGCTATACCTAGATAAGTTAAATAAAAAGCGATAATTGGAATATAAAAAATTCCTCGATAACCTTTGTAAGCAAAAAATAAAAGAGTGAGCGCAGTTGCAACATTTAAAGTATTCATATCTATAGCAAAGCATGAGCCAGCCGGAAGGCATTGAACAAAATGGTCAATGTCAACATTTTTTGATATGTATTCAGTGATCCGACCTTGGAAAATCTGCGTGAACTGCTCTAACATATATCTTTAATATTTAAAATTAAACTACATATATTACTTCTTTGTCAAGTATAGCATATTTTGATGATTTGTCAAGGATGAAATTGGATTATTTTATTGCTTTGTCTTGGCGACTTCGCTTGCAAAAGCTGGCTCAGCAGTTGGGCTTGCAGATCGACTGGATGGTTGAGACCCTCTTTCTTCCTCGCTTTCTTCTAAAGCTCGAGCTATAGAATTTATTATAGCAGCATGCTTCACCTCGTAAACTCTTTTAACTATAGATTTATCGGTAATTACCTCAAATATGCGCCCACGATCTTGAATGAATTTTTCATAATCTCCTGATGCGACACTTTGATACAATTCAGGATATTTTTTTTGACCACTAATTGAATCATCTTCTAATAAGAGATTAAAAATTCTATTTACCTCTAAATCTTCGACTTCTCTGCTTGTTAAGACTTTGTCTTTCAAGTCCTGAATTCTAAATGCCGGAACTGAAGGGGGATATTTTACGCCCACTAAGTCTTGGCCACAAAATAAATCAACCATTTCTCTGGCGATAATTGTGCCGCAGCTTTTTCCGTCTAATTTATGTTGCCTTCCCATTTCTTGTTCATCTTGAATTTTAGACTCAAGATTCACTTCATTGTCTTGGATTATATCCCTCAACACTTCTTCGAAAATTTTAATAGCCTCTTTAGAAAATTCATTTTGATCAACTAATGGGTCTCGCATTAAAATTTGGGCAGCGACTTTTCCATCTTGTGGGGCTGGTAAAAAAATCTCGCCAACCGACCAGTGAATTCCGGAGCTATTAACTGGGAAAACTATTTGAGCAGGATAAGTGATGGAACCTGTTTTAGTTAAGGCAGCCTCGAGAAGCTCTTTAACTGATGCCTTATAAAGCTTCTTATCCTCTTCGGTGCCAAAATACTCAGGAATATTGGAAGAGACTGGATTGGAAGAAGATAATGCTATTCTGGTCACGTCCTCTTGTACCATTTTATAAACCTCTGTATCTAAGCCTATTGCCGTAGGAATAGAATCATGCTGTGCGTCAGGTCTTCGCCTTCTCATTTCATTTACAAATATTTGCGTAGTTTGAGAATCTTCATATAGGTGATTAGTAAATAATGAGCCTCTTTTAATCACTCTATCACAGGTTTCATAGTAATGTTTTTCATACTCAGACTCAAGTCCTTGACTTAAGGCTCTAAAGGTTGGTTTTGGACCTTCTGGCGGGTTTGGCTCAGTAGGAGCGGTAGGACAGAAAATTGCTGATTTATTTTGAGAATTGTCGCAGCGAAGATCATAAACTGATCTATCTTCTCTCTCAATCCTAAAACCCACCTTGTCGTTGCTATGAAAAGCAGCAGCAATTTGCTTTTTTCCTTCTTCACCTTGCCTTAGTAATTCTGATATTTCTTTATAATCACCATTAATTACAACATGAGTAATGGTTGACCCTTGCATAATATCTGCTATGCCTTCAGTTACAAAAGACCATGATCGTGATTCAGTATTATATAGTTTAAATCTAACAATATCAGGAGAAAAAATTTCGGAAATTTTTAACCCTTCTTCAACAACATCAACTTTAGCACCAATACCGCGATATGGGGTGGTTGGCTTTGGATTGTCGAAATTTTCTTCGACGCCAAGCTGGAAAGCGGCGACATGTTCTTGGAGTTCATAATTCTTACTATCAACAATCTCTTGAGATTGTGCAATTTGAACAACACTTAGTGGCCCACTGAAATCTGTTTCGAGGCCCGGAGCTAGAAGTGGCAGCGGGCCATCTTTACTAAAAGCCACTAGGGATTGATCCTTAAGAGCCAGAAGACTATCTTGATATTGCTGACTATCTTGATATTTTGCAACATATGTTTTGTGTAAAGTTCGCCTTAATTCTTCTATGAGAGGCCGTCCATCGACCAAAACTTCTCTTTTCGCATTAAGTCCAACCCTATTTCCATTTATCTTAAAATCTTTCAATTGTATGGATACCTTGCTACCTCTTGGAGAAATATCAAAGAAAGTTGCTATTTGACGATTTAGATTTGCAGTACTTTCTTTCAATTCATCTTCCACTGCCGCCAATATCTCAGGATCAGGCTCTGTTTTTGGGGTTAACATTAAATGCGCAATACGCTCTATTGCATTATTGACATCCATTTGCCCTAATTCAGCTGGATTTAATTCCTCTTCGTCGACTGGTGCTGGCGCGGCGGCCCCTCCTTCGGCCATACTGTTGGCCATTGCCAAGGCTATCTGTTCTTCTTCGGTTAGGTGAGCTATTGACTCTTTTTCCTCACCCTCACCTACACCATCATGCGGTAAGGGTCCATCGGTTGGCCCTGGTTTTATAGTATATTTCGGCGGAGCAGCAGCCTGAGGCATAGAAGCTGGAGGAGCTGGAGGAGCTGCAGCAGCCGCCGCAGATCCACCCATCTCGTCCCTTGCAATTGCGGCCATCATTTCAGCTTCCGTCATGTCACTTAGATCTGCTGCAGCTGCTCTGGCAGGTGCCGCCGCAGATCCTCTTGATCTCAAACTATTGATCTCTCTTTTTATATATGTAAGACAGTTAGTTTGCACTGTTGATTGAGCTATATCTGTGTTACGACTATGGCCATCAAAAACTACGCCGACCACTGGATGCAATTGTGATTCTGGACCAAGTTCACTAGCCATAAATTTAAAAGAACTAACAGAAACATTGTCGCCGGGATTTTCTTGATTTGCATCATCCGCCAACTTTTTAGATAGGTTTTCTTCATCCCAAAAGCGCTTAACAATATTTGAAAGACCGTTCTCAGGCAAAACAACATCTCGCCTTGTTATAGAAATCTCACCATTATCATCAAAAAAACTCCAATCGTAATTTTGATCCCTAGCGTCATTTGTTAAGCCATCACAAGCATTAATTATGACAAATTCAAGCTGTGATTCATCTGTCACAGCTCCTTGAAATATAGTTTTAGCTAAACTTTTGATGTTAATAGTAAAAATATCAGGCTCTCTTAACATTGAAAAACCATTGTCGCCAATAGCTCCGCCAACGCCGTAAGTTCTTGATGGATCGTCTTTGTGCTTGATTGAGTACTTGATATATGCAGGCCTGCCACCCATCGCTGGAAATTGTTCCGCAACAAGATCTTCTCCTGCTATTGCTTGCACCTTTGGGTGACTAGGACTATGATCCTGCGTCAGTAGAATTGTTCTATATTCATCGCCATATTTTACCGTTAAATAAACCCTTGAGTCACCAAGATTAGCAATAGTTATATCTCCTTTTTGTGGATCAAAATAATACATCGAAGCAGTAGATCCCGAAGGATTGTCGCGATTATCATCTTGCATCTGAGCAACTTTGTCACGAAAAAATCGCTCGGGATCATCTATTTTTGGAGCTTTTCGATCTATCGCTATAGCATCTTCTTGATATTTTTTAGGAATACCACCTCGCGCTGTAAGCCCAACATCACTGGCAATCGAGAAGCGCGCTGATCTATTTGGATACATTCCAGGGTCGAAGGAAGGCCTAGCTGCGGCGGCGCGAGGCGGTAAAAATGACCCAGCAGCAGGCGCGCCCTTGCCGTCTGTCGATCTTCGCCCAACATCTCTTGCAAATTCGTCCCTAATCCTTCTTGAATCAGAAAAAGGGGCTGATCCTGCTGCACCACCTTCTGCTGGCATAAATTAAAATTAATTAATGTTACTACTTATATTATAGCATATTTTTAACCATATGTCAAGGATAATCGAAAGGAGATAAGTTGCAAGTGGAAATTTGGGTTTTTAGAGGCTATGGAGCGCAGATTGTTAAAATGAAAAGCTACCCCGTCAGCCTTCGGCTGCCACCCCTTCATGGAAGGGGAATTTTAGAGTCGAGGCTATTGAGGACATCTCTCTTTAAGAAGAGGGGAATTTTAGAGCCGAGGTTATTGAGGACACCTCTCTTTAAGAAGAGGGGAATTAGACTGGGTTACGAGGGATTTTGCAGCAAGCACACCTTCTTAACAATATCGCGGACCCTTCCAATGTAAGAAGCACGCTGTGTGACGGAAAGCGCCCCGTCGGCGTCAAGAAGATTCAAAAAGTGACTCGTTTTTAGCGCAGCCTCATAGGCCGGGATTGGTAAATTTTTCTCAATAAGAAGCTCTGCTAGCTCTTCATACTCCTTAAAATAACGAAAAAGATTTTCACTATTAGCATGCTCGAGAATCGCAGCAGAATTTTGCTTTTCCGTTTCCAAGAAAATATCGCCATAAGTGACTTTTTCGTCACCTTCCAGCCCATTCCAGTTAATATCCAGAATATTATCGACGCCTTGAATATGCATCGCAAGCCTTTCAAGGCCGTAAGTTAACTCCCCAGCAACAATCTTACATTCAAGACCGCCGACTTGCTGGAAATAAGTGAATTGCGTGACCTCCATACCATTAAACCAAACTTCAAAGCCAAGACCGGCGGCTCCCACCGATGGATTCTCCCAATCATCTTCGATAAAGCGGATGTCGTTATTTTTAACATCAAGACTAATTTCGTCGAGACTTCCTAAATAAAGTTCGCGCAAATTATCTGGCGCAGGCTTAAGAAGAACCTGGAACTGGTAATAATGCCCTAGCCTATTTGGATTTTGCGCATAGCGAGTATCGGTCGGCCTTCGGCAGGCCTGAACATAGGCGGTGCGCCAAGGCTTTTCATCAAGCGCCTT
>JAYPPA010000008.1:65109-72567 GCA_038131245.1 Rickettsia sp.
TCTGATAATGTGATTTTGTCGGTCTTTTGCATTACTTATTTGCCTGGTTTCTTTTATCTAACTCTTCCAAAACTTCTTCGAAAGAAATTCCTCTTTGAGCAAGTAAAATTAAGCTATGATAGTATAGATCAGCCACTTCACCGATTAAATCTTGGCGAGTTTGGTCACTACCATCCATTTCGTCGATTAATCCAGCCATGACGACTTCGATGGCTTCTTCGCCAACTTTTCGTCCAGCAACCTCCGCGCCTTTTTTAGCTATTTTATAGCTATAGGATTCAGGGTCTTTATTATCGACTCTCTCTTTTACAATATTGTATAATTCATCTAACGAAATTAAGTTTTTTGTCATTTTTTATTGGTTTTATTTTTATACTACTATATTATATCATAGCTTTTAGTGAAATTCAAGGGGTTTTTCTTGACAATTTTAATAAACTACTATATAATATAAATATATATCAATTAATTTAACTAAAATGGCTATTCAATATACTTTTTCAATTATAAAACCAGACGCTACGAAGCGCAATTTAACTGGGGCGATTAATGCAATTTTTGAAGAAAATGGTCTTCAAATTGTTGCTCAAAAAAGAATCCAGCTTAGCAAGGCTATGGCTGAGAAGTTCTATGAAGTCCACAAAGAGCGCCCTTTCTTTGGTGATTTGGTGAAGTTCATGATCTCTGGACCAGTTGTAGTACAGGTTCTTAAAGGTGAAAATGCAGTTTTGAAAAATCGCGAAATTATGGGAGCAACCAATCCTAAGGATGCTGATGAAGGCACAATTCGCAAGAAATTTGCTGAATCGATTGAGGCTAATTCAGTTCATGGATCTGATAGTGAAGAAAATGCGAAGATCGAGATCGCGTACTTCTTTGCTGGAAGCGAAATAGTTGAGTAGAAAAATTTCGCTTTAGGGTTTTGATAGATGAACCCTATTTGTTGAATGAGATCCTACGGCGTAAGTACAACTAAGCTAGCAGTTGCACTAAGCCTCAGGATGACATAGAACCTAAAAATGTTTAATAATTTTTCTAACAATATCGGTAAAGTTTTCGACAAGATTTCTGGCAAGAAATTCATTGGCGAGGACGATTTAAACGAAACCTTGAGGGAAATTCGCGTCGCATTATTGGAAGCAGATGTTTCTTTGCAGGTTGCTAAAGATTTCATTGAAAAAGTTAAGCAAAGAGCAAATGGTGAACAAGTCATAAAAAGTGTGACTGCTGGACAGATGATCGTCAAGATTGTCAATGATTGTTTGGTGGAGCTTCTTGGGAGTGAAAAATCTGAAATAAATTTTGAAGTCAAGCCGCCAGCGGTGATTTTAATGGCTGGTTTGCAAGGTGCTGGTAAGACCACAAGTGCGGCGAAGTTGGCGCTTAGGCTGAAAAATAAACATGGCAAAAAAGTTTTGGTGGCGTCGCTTGACGCGTATCGTCCGGCGGCAAAAGAGCAGCTTGAGATTATGGCCAAAAAGGCTGAGGTTGACTCTTTGGCGATTGTTGCTGATGAAAAGCCGCTTGATGGTTGCAAAAGAGCGCTAAAACATGCTAAAGATTTTGGCCATGATGTTGTTATTTTAGATAGTGCTGGTCGCACTTCAATCGATGAGAAGATGATGGAAGAAGTGGCCCAGATCAAGAAACTTTCCGGCGCGCATGAGGTTTTATTGGTAGTGGATGCGATGATTGGGCAAGATGCGATTAATGTTGCGACGAATTTTCATGAGAAATTGGGGCTTACCGGGATTGTGCTAACGAGGCTGGATGGTGATTCAAGAGGCGGCGTGGCGCTAACGATGCGCGAAGTTACTGGGTGCGCGATAAAATTCATTGGTGTTGGTGAAGGAATTGGTGATTTTGAGGAATTTGACCCGCAAAGAATTGCGTCGCGAATTGTTGGGATGGGTGACATGGTGTCTTTGGTGGAAAAGGCGCAAGAGGTTTTGGATGAAAAAGAGATGGAGAAGGCGCAAGCGAAATTCAAGAAGGGGAATTTTGATTTGGAAGACCTACTGTCACAGCTTCGCAATATGAAGAAGATGGGTGGCATGGGCGGAATCATGAAATTTATTCCTGGTATGTCGAAACTTGGGTCTGGGCATTTGGATAAATTAGAAGGCGCGCAAGAAGAATTTAAGCGACAAGAGGCGCTTATTTTGTCGATGACTGCGGCCGAGCGGCAAAAACCGGATCTTTTGAACTCGTCGAGAAAGCGTAGGATTGCGGCCGGGGCTGGGAGTAATATTCAAGAGGTGAATCGGCTACTTAAAAAATACAAACAGATGAGCAAAATGATGAAAAAAGTCGGCAAATTCGATCAAAATGAATTAGAGGCGATGGCGCAAGATGAAAATATGGACCTTTCAAAATTGATGGGTGGAAAAGGTCCGAAGATGCCGTTTTAAAGCGAACTTATCGAAAGAGATCCTACGCTTAGTTTTTCTAAATTTTTCTAAAGGAAAATAATAAAAACTAGCGCTCAGGATGACAAATTTCCACTGCGTCAAGGGTGGTGCTTAAAAAATGCGAAACCATAATCATTTATTATAGCATATGATGTCAAGAGATAAATTTCAAGAAAAAAATCGAAAAATTATTTTGTGATCCAAAATGCTACACTTTTAACTAATCTTTGCGATAATATTTTGCTAAAAAAATAGTGTGACTTATTATTAAATTATAGAAATATTTAAAATAATTTAATAAACATACAATGAGAGGGCATGAAGCCGCGATAAGTCACAGGATTACAGGAAGGCAAGGAGTTAGATTTGCGGATGATTTAGAGGATGTCCGTGAAATACCTGCCACGGAAAGTCTCTTTGAAAAAGAGCTTAGAAGGATGGAGGATGAAAGATTGGCGAAAGCTGAGGCTGAGGAGTTAAGAAGGGTTGAAGTTGAAGATTTAAGGACTGAAGTTATCGCACAAAGAGATGCGAGGTGGCGCGCAGAGGATAGAAATTGGGAACTAGAGAAACAAGTAGCTAGATTGAGGAGTGAGATGCTTAAGCTTGGCAGTGAAAATTGGAAATTGCAAGGTGAAACTTTAGATTTAAAATCGATGCTTAGGGAGTTGGTGGCAGATAATGAGGATCTTCGCGAGCAGCTAGAAGAAAGGGACGAGGTAAGTTCACCAACGCCGCAAAGAACAATATCTAGTCCTGGGCTTCAAAGAAGAGTGAGTCCAGAAATTAAGAGGGTTAGAAGCGATAGAAGTGTGTATATGAGCCCTGCTATGTCTTCTTCTGCTGCGTCTCCGGTTTCTGCTGGTGGTGGTGCGGCTGGGGCTAGTCCGGTGGAAATGTCCAGGTCTTTAAGTGGTAGTGCTAAAATTGAAAGTCCTGTTGCTAGTCCGGCTGGAAGTCCTGGCAGACCAGGTAAAAGAGAGGTATAATATTAATGATTTTTGAAAAAAATGCCTAGTGGTAAAAAGAAGAATATAAAACGAGGGTTTGTACCTATAAAAGAAGATGAATCAAAGTTTTTGCTGCACGAAGCTTGTTTTTATGGCAATGATACAAAGGCTTTAGAATTACTGCGACAAAATCCTGCGCTGGCGAGAAGTTTGGATGATTCCGAGCAATATCCTTTGCAAATTCTGGCAAGGGGAAAGGCGACTAATGAGCAGGCTTTAAAGATTGCGCAAGCTTTAATTGAGACTGGCGTTGGTGATATTGATTGTAAAGACAGAAATATTGTTGAGCATTATGGGGTAAGGACGCCGCTGCATATTGCAGTATTGAAGGGAAAGTTTGGACTTGCTGAGTATCTTATTTCTCAAGGGGCGAAGATGGATGCTTTGACGGAAAATAATGGAACTATTTTTCATGAAATTGCTGCTTGTTGTCGAGAAGAAGATGAAGAGGTTATAAAGGCAAAAGTTGATTTTGTTGTTGAAAATTCTGAACCTGAACTTTCTGAAAGAGCTGGAGATGAAGGTATTACTGCAACTTTTTTTGCTTATCAATATGATAATTTAAAATTTTTAAAGCATTTTGTAACCTTTCCAGACTTTAAAAGCGATCCGGGGCAGCTACAAAATGGAATTATAACTTGCGCGCAGTTTAAGTCCTTGGCAATTTTAAAATATCTGCTTGGTAAATTATCTGAACTAGATCGAGATGAAAAAAATGATACTATAAATGCTCAAGATAAAGATGGGATCTGTATCCTTTTTGTTGCAATGATGATTAATGGACAAGGTGAGGCTGAGGAAAAAATTAGGAGAGATTTGACTGTAAGAATGTTACTTAACACTCCTTATATTGATTTATCATTAAAAACCGAGAAAGGTGAAACATTTTTGCATCAAGCGGCGAAGACAAAGCTCGAGCTTGGATTGACTGAAGATATGTTGTTAAAAATGCGTAGTCAGGGAATTTTGGCGGACTTAATAAATGCGAAAGATGCATATGGTAATACTGCTTTGCATAATGCGTGTACACAAAATGATAAGCCGATGGTTGATCTTTTGCGTCGATTTGGGGCTGATATTACTTTGAAGAATGAGGCTGGTCAGTATCCTGTGACTTTAATTACTGATCAAAGCTTGCGAGAATTTAAGAGAAGTTTGTTTACAGAAACATTGTCAAAAGAGAGACAAAAAGAAAATGAAGCGCAAGCTAAGCTTAAAAAACAGGAAGGTGATGATGTTTCAGATGCTATGGCTGCTCAAATTGTAGCTGAGGAAATTGATAGAAAAGCTAAAGAGGCGGCTGCGAAAGCTAAATTGGAAGAAAAAAATCGCAATGCGGCTTTTAAGGTTGCGGCTAATAATGAAGCACAAAGAATTTGGCAAGTGGCGGCTAAAGCTGGTAATGATGCGGCTGCAAAAAAACGCGAGGATGATAAGGCGGCTCAAGAAGAAGCTGAGGCGAGATTTAGGAGAGCGGCCTTATTAAAGGAGCAGAAAAAGGTGGAAGAGGAATATGCGGCGAAGAAAAGAGCTGAGGCGGCGGCTGAAGCTGAGGCGGCGAAAATGGAAGAGTTAAAAGGGGTTTTTCGAGATGCGGCTGTGGCTGGTGAAGCAATGTCTGAATATAGGAAGAATAGATTACAGACAGCAAAATCAATCGCCGAATCGGCACAAAAAAGGATTTTAGAAGCGGCGGCAAAAAGAACTAGAGACGCAGTAAAGGCCGATGCTACTGCTCAAGAAAGAGCTAGGCAAAAAAGAGAGGAAAGAATAGCTGCGGCGAGTGCTCCTCCTGGTGGATTTGCTGCGACTGATGGTGCGAACAGTGCTTCTTTCGAAGAGCCTGTAAAAGGTGAAATAATGACAAATTCTGGAGCTGAAACTTTTCCAGATGAGGAGGCAATGTTTCAACAAGCAGTAGCAAATGCAGGATTTGCACATGGTTATTCCTCACCTTCGGTAGCTTCTACGCCTGCTTATTTTGACAATTATGGAAATTATTACGACCAGTGGGGAAATATTTGTGCAGCTCCACCATTAGCTGTGCCATATTATACCCCAACATCATCGCCTGTTTCTTATGGATATTTTTCTCCATCACCCACTCCTTCGCCTGTTGCTTATGGATATGCACAGCAGCCACCTCGCTATGGTGGTGCTGCTAGTTATGGTGGGCACCCTGCTCCTCCTCCTAATCCTCAGGCTAGTAATAATGAAATCCTTCGAAGGGCTTTAGATGAGCAACAACGAAGGATAAACTATTTAACGGCTGAGCTACAAAGTTTAGCGTCTGAGCTGCAAAGGGAGAAATCGGAAAACGCCATGTTGAGATCGAGGTTTCATGGAGCTTCTAAACAGCTCAGGGAATTTCGAAAATCAGACAGTAAGTCTTCTGGTACAGCCTCCTTGTCAACTTTTGGCGGAGAAAAACCCGCCTCAAGAAGAAGGAGAGAATCATCTAAAAGGGTTGTATCTAGTGAGCATTTGCCACCGGCGGCAATATCCACTTTAAAAATCGAAGATACGCCGACTCCGCCTAGGCAAACAGCATCTAGTAGCGCAGCGTCTTCGTCTCCAGCTTCTTTAACTGAAGGTGTTGCAGTATTGTCAAATAGCCCAGCAACACGAGTTGAACCTGCAAAAAAAAGGATTACTTTTGCTAATCTAAATTCTAGAAGTGGATCGGAAAGCCTTACTCCGTCCTTTGTTAAGTTTGATCGCAGCCCTAATACTGGAGATATTAGCTCTCAAAATAGTGCATTTAAGGATGCTACTACCCTTTTAGGTCGTCACACTAAAGGCGACGAGGGGCGCTAATATTTGATCTAAAATGCTACAATTGAGATTATTTTTGACATCTTAAGATTGTTAATAAGAATTATGCCACTTATCATTAAATTGTAGAGTTAATTAATTTTTCATAATAATGTCAAAAAATTTACAACCCTCAGGGTCCCCTGTGGCTCAAAATGAAGAAGACAGAAAAATAAACATCAGAACAGGTCTTTTATTTCAGGCAATTATGGATGGTGATGATGTTCTTGCTAATGAGATGATAAGTCAAGGCGTTGACTTTGAGATGATTAGGTCAGTCTCGAAAGAAGAGGAAGACGAGCAATTTGAAAATACCCCACTAACCTACGCTGTAAAAATGAGAAGATCTGGGATCGTTAGAGCTTTACTTGAGGCTGGGGCTGATGTGAATGGACAAGATGACAGTAATAGTGCTTTTGCAATCATACACTGTGTTACTAATTTTAACCCTGAGATGACAATTGAAGACCCTAATGTATCATCAATTGAAGACCCTGAGATTCTTAAAATTTTAATAGATGCAGGGGCTGATCTCGAAGTTGAAAGTGCAGGAATGACACCTTTGATGTGGGCCATTGAATTTGGAATGCTTGATAAGGCCATGATTTTGATTAGTAATGGTGCAGATCTTACGGCAATTTCAGGAGATTTTGGTGACCATGTAATACATAGATTGACTATGAATCTCTGGAATGACTTAATATCAGAAGTGTTGAAAAACAACCCGGAAGAAGTAAATTGCGCGAATGATGATGGAGACACCCCTCTTCACTTAATTTGCGATCCAAAAAATTTTGGAGAGAGCTCTGGTTATGAGGATTTCTATCTTAATATTATAGAGCTTTTACTTGAAAATGGTGCAGATATTCATCAGGAAAATGAGCTTGACTTTTCTCCTTTGGCAACAGCTTTGCTGAAGATTGAGGATGAAGAAATGCTGGTTCTTGCTATAAATATGATGCTTAAGCATGAATATAAAAATAGCCTTAGCGAAGAAGAAATATTAAAGGAAGTGGATGAGATTTTTACAACTGAAGATGTCAAGCTTCAAAATGAAAAAGCAAAAGAAGCTGCAGCAAGAATTATAAAGATAATAGAAGAAAGGCAAAATGGATCTGAGGTTGAGGTTGAGGCTGAAACTGGTGCGGGCGCTAGGACTGAGGCTGAGGCTGATGCTGTGGCTCAAGAGTTAATGGCCGCTGAAGAAAGAGAAAAAAGAGATA
>JAYPPA010000009.1:0-71917 GCA_038131245.1 Rickettsia sp.
GGCGGCTGGTTTTGGTGCGGCTGATTTAGAGGCTGCGAAAGGGTTGCTGGCGTCTGCTGCTGCGGCGGCTGGTTTTGGTGCGGCTGATTTAGGGGCTGCGAAAGGGTTGCTGTCGTCTGCTGGGGCGGCTGGTGACCTTGGTTCAGAGGTTGCGGCAGCAAGTCTTGCTTTTAATTCAGCTGGTTTTGGTGCGGCTGGTTTAGAGGCTGCAGCTTTTGCGGCGGCGGCTCTTCTTGCGTCGGCTTCGGCGGCGGCTCTTGCGGCTCTTCTTTCAGCTTCGGCTTTAGCTGTTGCGGCTCTTGCGGCTTCAGCTTCTCTTGCGGCTTTAGCTGCGGCATCTCTTGCAGCAGTTTCTCTTGTGGCGGCTTTTCTTGCGGCGGCGTCAGCGGCGGCTTCGACGTCGTCTGTTAAGGAAGGAGTATCGGACTTGTCTTCACTTAAGGCTGCTACCCTTTCCATTAAAGCAGCATCTTCAGGGTTTCCTCTTCTACTTCTTGCGTGCGTGGCTTCAGCACCTATTCCACCTCCGTAACTTAGATCGCTTTCTGCATCTAGAGAAGATGTAGAGTTTAATCCTGCAATTCCTGTAAATCCTGCGTGTCTTCTAGTTCTATCGACTCTATCACCAGCGGCACTTGATCTAGATCCGAATAACCCTCCTGATGGTTGACCTGTAGAGTTTGATCTCCTATCTCTTGGGTAGGCGGCACCTGCGGCACCTGATCTAGATCTGAATAATCCTCCTGATGGTTGACCTGTAGAGTTTGATCCTGTAAATCCTGTAACTCCTGTGCGTCTTCTAGTTCTATCGGCGAAAGCTATTCCACCTGCGTCATTTCGATAACTTTCTTCATCTAGAGAAGATGTAGATCCGAATGATCTTCTTGGTGGTTGACCTGTAGAGTTTGATCTCCTATCTCTTGGGTAGGCGGCACCTGCGGCACCGGCTGATGAGGAGGAGAATGGTGTCGGACTTGGTATACCTGAAGCTCTTGCAGAGGTAGGTAATTCGGCGCCTGAACTTCCTCTACTAGGTTTTGCGGCGACGGCTCTTGCGTCTGCTTCAGCGGCGACTTCTGCGGCGGTGGCAGCGGCTTCATCTGCGGCTTCTCTTTCTACGGTGGCGGCTCTTGCGGCGATTCTTTCTAGTTTTGCGGCTTCGACTTCGGCCCTTTCTGCGTCTGCGGCGGCTTCTGCGGCGGCCGTTGCGGCTTCGTCTGCGATTCTTGCGGCTTCTTCCGCCCCTTCTTCTGCAGCGGTGAGCATATCTTCTGTGGCATCTCTTGTGTCTCTTGCGGCTGCGGCTGCGGCTGAGGCGGCTACTAATTCAGCCTCTAAATCACGAACTTCACTAGGGGCTAGAGCTCCTAATTCTGAAAAACTTCCATCATGAGTTGGGGATGGGGCTCTTGGTCTAGAGATGGCATCTTTTGCAGAAGCATCCCTAATGGTAGTCTCGCCAATAGCGAAAGCTGAAGAACCTACTCTTGAATCTGCATCTCTTGAAGCTGCATCTCTTATAGAGCTAGCACCTCCTGCGCCTCCTGTTGCTCTTGTTGCAGCAAACATTTCTGCGGCAGTTATCCCTCCACGAGCAGTTGCTAATTCGGCTTCGATTCTTGCTACTTCAATTTCTGCGGCTTCTGCTGCGGCTCTGGCTCTTGCGTCTGCTTCAGCTGCGGCGGCTCTTGCGGCGGCTTCTTCTTCTGCGGCGGCTCTGGCTCTGTCGGCTTCGTCTGCGGCGGCTCTGGCTCTTGCGTCTGCTTCAGCTGCGACTCTGGCGACTTCAGCGGCTCTGGCGGCTTCGGCAGCTCTTGCGGCTTCTGCGGCTCTAGCTCTTGCGTCTGCTTCAGCTGCGGCTCTGGCGGCTTCGGCAGCTCTTGCGGCTGCGGCGGCGGATGTAGATAAAGAGGAGCCTCCTCCTGTTTTTAGCGTACTGGAGGATGAGGCTGCGGCTCTGGCTGCGGCGGATGTAGACGAGACTGAGTCTTCGCCTTTTGGAATTGGCTTGCCATCGGCTCTTTCGACAGCTAGGTAAGCTCCTTTATCGTCGTCTCTTTTTTCGATGCTCGGAATTGGATTTCCATAGTCATCAAGCTGCTCTTCCCCTTGATATTTGAAAAAGCCAGGACCTTCAAGCTGAGAATCTTCATATGGAGCATCTGTAACAACCCTATGAGAATCGCTTCCCGTTGAGCGATCTGCCCCCCTACTGGTTTTATTATAATGAGGTCCAAAGGCGGAGGTGGCGTCTTGTTCTTCGTATCTATATGTATCAGAACCATAGATAATTCCTTCCATACCATGAAAATCATGTTCATCTCTTTTCGCATAAAATTCTCTTCTCTCTCCATCCAAACCATCCAGAGCCTGGCAATTATGAAATGATGAGGTGTCAAGGAACTCTTTGCCACCATCAATTTTGCAAGTATTTCCATCAAAATTACAACCGCGGAAATTGGCGTAAAATAATCGCCTTTTTTCAGCGTCAATCTCTAGATCTTTGATAGCAAGGCCGGCGAATTCCAGGTAGTAGTTAGAGGAATCATTAACCCCAAACCCTTCACGGATTCCTAAAATTTCTCCGACATCGGGATTCGATACGATTGGCCGCTGTATTTGAGCCGCCTCAAGTTCAATAGTGTCAGGATGTTGAGCTTTTATACCCTTAAGCCTTTTGGTCATTGCTTCTATTTCGCCTTCTTGCGGTAATAGATCTCCTCTAACAGGAATTTTACCATGCGAGTATGTCTTGCACTTAGCTAAGTATGCTTTAAAGTCCTGAGAGGAAGTTTCGCCACCATATAAAGCATGGCAAGCATCCTTGGCATAGTCTCTAAATTGTTTTTTGTCAGGTCTGTTTTGGTAATCCACCCTTGCGCGGTCGCTATTCATTAAGATATAGGTAGCGGCAAGGATTTCTTTGCTGTGCGCGTCGAATTCGTCTGGAGTAGATATAGCATCTAGATCGCCCACTGTGTCGAGATCGAATTCTTCATCTGGAAGTTCATCTTCAGGCTCATCTTCTGGTACCTCATCTACAAGGGGGCGCCCTGTTGATGATAATCCAGGATGACTTTTTCTTGCTAAATAACCCCTTCGGTTGGTTTGAATGATGATAGCGGCGTGATTTCTGATTAGACTATAAATATTTTCATTTTGTTCTTCTGCTAAATCTACAGCCTTTTTTCCTGCCACTTCAGAGCCTGCAGGATTTACACCGGCATCAAGTAGCGCCCTTACGATGCTAATATCATTAGCTTTAACAGCGGCGTATAGTGGACTCTCGCTGCCCGCTCCATGCTCTTGCATGTTGATGATCTTTACTGGTTTCGTGCCTTTGCCACCTTTGGCATCGTAATCAGCTTGATTTCGTTCGTCTATCTCGGCGGCTTTTACTAGGAGGAGTCCCATTGAAACTTCACCTCTATCTGTAGTGGTTACAACTTGCTTAACTTGCTCTGGATCTCCAGACCTTATAGCGGCGAAGATTTGAGCCAATAAATCCCGCTCTTCAGTTAGAGCGTCTGGTGAAGGCGAACCTCCTCCGCCTGGACCTGTTGGTGAAAGCGAACCTCCTCCGCCTGAACCTATCGATGAAGAGGTAGGACCCCTGTCTCTATGTCCTCTATAAGCTGCTTGTATTTTTGTTGCGGCAGTACCTGGATCCATAGCTGGACCTCTTCCTGTGCCTGAAGATGCTCTTGCGCTTACAGGGGGTTCTACTGGCGGTCTTGAGCTACCTGCAGTAGAGGCTGTAGACCTTCTGCCTGAAGCTGGTAATCCATCCAAAGTGGAGGAGGTTGATGGTCTTGGTGGTCCAGAATCTCTTGCAGAGGAGGCGACTGGTGGTTTTGCCGATGGCGGTGGAGATGCTGGGTCTACAGATGTTCTTGTAGAGGCGGTTGATGGTCCTCTCGCGCCTGCAGTAGATGTTCTTGCAGGGGGTTTTGCTGGTGGTCTACTCACTGTTGGCAATCTCCTTCCAATGCCTGGCCTTGTAGCAGAAGCTGTAGATGGTCCTCTGCCTGAAGTAGGCGGAGGTGGTCCATCCAAAGTGGAGGCGACTGATGTTCTGGATGCGGCTGTAGAGCCTCTTGATGATGACGACATCCTTCTGCCGCGAGCTTTTGCTGTAGCGGCGGCTTCTCGTTGTTTTTCTTCCAGCACCTCTGTAGCGACATCAAAAGCCGGCTCCAGTTCAATCATTGCACGATGATAATTACTTTTTTCTACATAATATTGTTTTGCCTCTTCAACAAAACGCCTAATATGATCAGCTCTTGCTTGACTAACTGTAGCGCCACCTAATGTAGGGGCAAATCTTCTTCCTAGCACTTCTGTACGATCAAAACCCCCTGGATATAACGTACATTTTCTAGTTCCTGACCGACCTTGTATATCTTCAGATATGTCTATGCTGGTTTTTTCTAAAGAGGCATGAGCTATTATTTTCAAAGAACCTCCGTCAGCGGTTCTCACCTCCCCTACCGGAAGAGAAAGATGTGGAACATTCTCATGTCGATAACCTTCTAGGCCCCTAATAATCTCTTTGAGCAACACTTCTAGAGGAACCCGATCTTCTGCTGCCCCTTCTTCAGAAAAACCTTTAATGTCCGCCCTTTCTCTAACAAATTGATGAACTTCAATTATATCCCTACCTCTCAATAAGCCAATTTCCTTATAACGGGCTTGCATTACCTCATTTTCTCCTTTTAGATGGTCTACTTCTGTTTTGAGCTGAGCTATTTCGTATTTTGCATATTTCCCTTTTGCCTCATCCATGGCATCAGAAAAGTCGTCCCTACCTAGTATATATAGACCTGGTGCGCGCGCGGCTCGTGCTGTTGGGGATGTGGCGCGAGCGGAGGTTGGTGCAACAGCTGGAGAGGTGCCAAATACTCTAGATCTTCTTGAGACCGAAGGTCGATCACCCCTAGTAGTGGCGACTGGTGGTCTTGCGACTGACCCTCTTACTCTTGGCAATACCCTTCCAGCACCTGGTCTTACAGAGAGAACTTCGGGTACTGATGCACCTAACTTTGCTGCTTCAGCTTTGAATACTTCTGGATAGAATAGCCGACCTTTTGAAGCAAATTTACCTTTTTCATTTTTTACCGTACTGGATTCAGTAGCAGTCACATAATCGAAGTCACGGGCAGCCTCAGCCATTGCTTTAGCTTGACCCTGTTCAATAACCGCATTATTGCAATCTTCCTGGCCACCGACTCTTGATAAAAATCCACCAGCTAATTGGCACTTTGTCCTTTCAGATATGTACTCAGCGATTGCGCGAAATGGACTACGCGTACTTCCTTGAATAGCGGTAACATAGCCTGCAACATCTTCACCACCCGGTAAAGGACTATTAAATAATCTGTTAACCGCTTTAAATTGCGCAGTCTCTTGCCAAGCCTTAAGAATATCTTGCAAAGATCCATGAACTACTCCACCTTTTTTCCCCGTTTTACCACCATCGGTAATTACTTGGTCAATTTCCCTGTAAAATTCTTGTAGCGCCTTACCGTTAGCTTTAAACGCCTCTGGTTTAAGCTGCCCAGTATCAACATCGTAATATTTACTCAATACACCCATGTTAGCGCCAGGCTGCTCAGCACGAGCAGCGGCCAACAATTGAAATAGCTCCATAGTGGACTCGTACTCTCTTTGAAGAATAAGTTGAGAGATCGCCTCCTTATCTCCTTCAAAAGCAGCAAAGTCTTCATGCTCAAGATTAAATGCCTCTTTCAAAGAGTTAAAGCCTTTCTTGCCAGCAGTTGACATATTGCCAATAGCCTTAACCTTAACGCCTCTAAATGTTGCACTTGCTGGTGCGTGGTCGGTTTTATTTAACTCTGGTGATTCAGAAAACTCAAGATATGCATCTTGGTCTGTGAATCCATCTGCTAATTCTGCAGCTCTACCAACGGCATTTGCCGCGATAGTCACAGATTCTTCTTCGCTAGGAATTTTTCCACCAACAACAAACATGGTTGAACTAATATCGACAACCCTACTTTTGTCATTTTGAACATTTAGGTAAAGATTTTCCCTGTTGTTGACAATATCGCCTCGTGCTTTTTTAACAGGCTGGGATACTCCGATGGTTTCTATCGGTAAGCCTTGTCCTAATATTGCTTGTGGGACTTCTGAGCTTTTTTTGAAAGTGGCCAGTTGATCCGCTGTGGCCTCTGTAACTTTATAGGCATGTCGATTAAAATCGCCCACCAATAAATAATCCGCGACCTTTAAAGATTCATCGGTCTGCATTGTATTGTATCGCTTAACTATCTCAGCTATATATTTAAGCTCTTCGTCTCTTTCTGCGTCACCTTCTGCAGATTTGTCGCCACTAGCGTGATAATTGACAACAAGAATTTTTTTACCTGAACCATCTTTAGCATTTACTACTTCTAAACTTAGTTTTATTGGTTTTTTTGTTGCTGGAACTTTAATATCCCCAAAACCTTCCAAGCTCTCGGTTGGAATAGGGATTGCGCCTAGCTCGTCTCTTCGTACAGCACATGTATCGGAAACATTATTTGTTTTGAAATGAGCCTTAACTTCACCAGGTAAATCTAAGGCACCCTCAACTATTGGCTGATCTTTTGGCTCTGGGGCGTCTGGTGGTTTTGGTGCCGATGATGCTCTAGCTGGACCCGATTTGCTTGAAGTGGGTGGTCGATCACCCCCAGTGACAGCTGGTCTTCTTGCGCCTGAATCAGAGGCTCTAGCGGAGACTGGTGTTCTTGCGGCGGCGACTTCTGCTTCTATTAGTTTTTCTGCAACAGTTTTTTTAAATTCTTCTTCGATTTTCCTCTGACTATCTGGAGATATCATTGATTGAATGGCTTTAAGTGTATCTTTATTGTTAGCGCCTTCAGGAGATGGCCCGCTATCACTAATAAAACAATGCTTTTTATCACTATTTTTAGCACCCTCAGGGACTGCGACAAAAACTATCTTACCATTTTCTTGAGAGACCTGCAGAAGGATAGACATATTTTGGCCACCAACTGTTATATTTGCCACAACTTGAGGTTTAGTTTCTTTATATTCTTTACCATCAGTCAATAGTGATTGTAAATAATCGACAAGCACAATTGATCCTTCAGCAACTTCAGGCTCTGGGGCGGCGGCTGGTTTTGGAGCGGCGTCTGCACTGGCTCTTCTACTTAGGTCTGATGCAGCGGGTGCTGCAGAAAGCCTTGATGGTGGATCGAAGGTTGGGGCGGGTGCGGGTGATCTTGTTGGAGATTTATAAAATACAGAATGTTTTCCTGGTGGAGGAGGAGGTGGCACCTCTTCGCCGTCTGATTCGGCGGCGGCTTCTCGTGCTTGCACACCTTTATATATCGCAAACTCATCCTTAGATAATTTTTCCAAGAAGCTTAGGGCTAACCTTTCATTTCCTGGTGTCAATTCAAATGAAAGCCCATGATCAGGGCTATCAGTCAATGTTCCAATTTTTTGAAATGCCTGGCTAGATATGGAGTATCTTTCTATTTTATATTTTTTAGCGTCGGCCGATCCAGGCTCAATCGTTACTTTATATCTAATTGAATCCCCAAGACTTATCTCGCCAACTATATTTCCAGATAGAATCATGGAACAGTTTCGACTTTGAGAACTGGCCTCTCCTGCTGGATTTCTTTGAACTGATATTTTACCCATTAGTTCTTCGACCCGTTGCTCTTTGAGCACTTTTCTAGACTCCGCAAATTCACTCAAAGGAACGAGTGGATCACCTTCTTCCCTTGCTGGGGCTGGGGTGGCGGCAGCAGATGGCCTTGGCGGTAGAGGTGGTGCGGCGGCTGATTTTTCTGCTGCGGCGGCTTCTCTTTTTTTTGCGACAGCTGTGGCGGCAATTTCAGTGTGAATCTCGAGGCATTTTGCCCAACCAGGCGAGCCCATGTGAAAGCCCGTCTGATCATGTCCTTGTGCTTTTCCGTCGGTACCAACACCGAATTGAGTTATTAATCTTGGACCGTAGGCATTGGTGTGATCTACAGCAGCTTGGACAGTTCTTTTTACTTCAGTGTCGTCGATTAACAAAGGATTGTCCATGCTTTGAAGAGCCTCAAGCTTGTCTTTATATCCAGCCATATCCGTCCACTTGCCAGCTTCTTTAACGGATTTTTTAGCCCCCTTAGCGCAAATAGATGCTAGATCACCACCAATACCATAAGTATCAACAACATGCTTTACAACATCTAGATTACCATGGGTGACGATGTGACTTTTTATTTCGGCTCTTTTTAACTCAGCAAGAAAGGCTTTGATATATTCTGGGCGCGGTATAATACCTTCTTCTTTCATTTTGGCAAGATCTCGGCTCTTTGTAAAGGCGTCGGCGGCCTCTTTTGTGCCAAAAGCATTTCCACCAAAAAACTTTCCTTCCTGCTTATGAATATGCTCACCAGTCATGGTTAGATCGAAGTCGATACCAACATTTTTTATGCCGAGCTCTTTTAGTTGTGCTATGTAAGCTTTAATAGCGGCGATTTCGTCTGGTGCGACTCTGTCTTCGGCTGCGGCTGGGGCAGCGCCTCTAGTTGGGGCGGCAGCGGATGCGACTGGAGGAGGAGGTGCGACGAATTTTGGTTTAGCGGATGCGACTGCAGCGGCGGCGGCTTTTGGTGGTATCCCGCCTACAGTAGGAAGGGATCTTGCATGCCTTCTTGCTGTTGCTGTGGCGGCTGGTTTTCCAGTAGCTGGGGCGGGGTATCGACGCGGACCTATAGTTGGTGCGGCGGCTGCGGCGGCTCCTGTATCTTGACCAAGGGGTGTTTCGCGCCTGACTGAGCCAGGTACTTGCGTTGGTATCCTACCTACAATAGGAAGGGTTCTTGTACCGCTTCTAGTTGGCGGAGGTCCGTCGGCTGTAGTGGCTCTTCTGCGAGATGGTTCCTCTGGCTTTACTGGGCCCGCTGCACCATCACCACCAGCGACAGTTGCGCGGCGGCCAGATGGGGTTGATCCTGCGGATCTTACGGCAGCGGCTCTTTTTTCTTCAACTTCATCTCTTCTTGGAGTGGGTTTACGAATAAGCTCCCCAGTTGCTCTTCTTCCTGGAGGCGAGCCTGGGTCGGCTGAGGCTGGTGATGGTGCAGCACCTACTATAGTGCCGGTTTCTCGCCTTCTAGATCCTGATCTTGCTGGACCTGGCCTTGCTGGCGCAGAAGCAAACGAGGCACTAGCGGCATCATGATGACTTTTTGCATGTTGATTTAATACTAATATAAGCCTATCAAAATCAAGCTCTCTTATGTAGCCTTTTCCAGCGGGGACGGGTTGACCTCTTCCAAGCACAGTGAGATTTTCAAAAACATCCTGAAGAGCAACTCTTTTATCACTATGATGGCCGGTTACCACCTTGCCATCTTGGATAGTAATGAATATATCGTTTTCATTACCATCGTCGGTTTTTTTATGTATTACAACCCCAAGTTCTTTGACGGCCGCCCCTCCCTCATGTTCATGGACTTCTGGTGTGCGCAGCTTAATGACATATTCTCCAGCGCCCATTGTTCCATTAATATAAATGGGAAATTCTACAGTTGTATCAGGATTATGTATTTCTAGAATTCCTGAATCGGCGAGTGCTTGCAGGAAATTTTTATCTTCACCAGTCGCCGATGGTCTTGGAGCAGCAGAAGCGGCGGCTCCTGATCTTAATGGCATGGTTATAGCTTTTTCGTATTCTGATGATGCTGTAAATTCGCTCAACTCCCTCTCGAATTCCCTTTGCCTTTCTTCTTCTACTGACCCCACAGCAGCCGCATCACTAGCAGCACCAATCGCATGACCAGATGTTTTTGATGGCACTGGATTCACTTCTGGTGTGGCAAAAGCAGCTCTTGGAGGTGGCGGGGCAATAACTTCCTGAGATATTTCCTGGATTTCTTTTATTAGCCGATTTTTATAACCGTACTTTTTTTCATATTCCTTATCGATTGCAGTAGCACTTTTTATATTCTCTATAAGTTGAGTTACTTGAGCCGACTCTTTTTCTGATGAAATTTCTCCGGTTTTTAGATTCAAAATACACTCAGTGCCTTTTTCAGACCCTCCTGTAGCCACGATTTTAACCTCTTCACCATTTTCTTTTAAAAATAACTTTACCACATATTTCGATGGTTCTGACTCAGGTGGTCCTTCGATAACAAAACGAGCATTAAGAGTAAAATCTCCACGACTTCCTGAAAATTTAGACTTTTCACTTCTTAACAACTTTAAGCTAATACTTTCAGGCTTTATGGCTCTCATAAGAAAATCCACAAGACTTTCTTCTTCTCCCAACCCCGCAGCAGCCGCACCACCTTCGTCATCAGCTGGGGCTCTTAATATATATTGACTTGATCTACCTATATATCTTTCGAAGAATGGCATGTCTTATTTATTTATTTTACTACTTAACTCTAATTATAGCACATTTTTAGAATTAAGTAAAGGAAAAAATGTATATAGTTTGATATTAAACTATTTATTTTAATTGTGAAGAGGAAATTTAACTTTTTTTTACTTTTGTTTTTTTTGAAACAATTAAATTTATTGCTGATGGAGTTGTTCAACGGTGATATAGCTTGGTTGCTGTTTATTTTTTTGTATATTTTTGGCGCGCGGTTTTGAACTTGGTTGTTTTTTAGACATAAGATTAATGTAGTGAGTTTTCCAATCTTCCAATTTAATTAAAGATTCAGTGGCACATTGATAAAAATATGGTATTAATTTTTTTGACTGCGAATAAGTTGCAATATTATAATCTTTTTCACCTGGGTTTTTGTATAAAATGCGCAATTTTGAATCGATGGCGATGGTTTGATCTTGAGAAGTAGTTTTTTTGAAATTACTTATATTAAAAGATTTAATTGTGAGGTTAAAATATTCTTCTTGTTTAATGTGAAGATGTTTTTCACCGTAAATTAAGTAAACTCCAGGGTTTATGTCGTCAAATAAAGCCTTTCTTTCGAGGTTTGAAGTAATTAATTTGATCGAATCTGGATCATAAATTATGCCGGTTTTGGACTTTTTAACACCTTTTTCATAATCTAGGCACATTAGATGGTGATCTTCGGATTTATCTTCTTTGAAAAGTGCATATTTTATGCCATTTTTAACAAAAATATGGGCCTTGCTGGCGTTAAATGGCTTAAGATTAACGGTTTTTTTGTCATGGCTATTATTTTTTTCCAAAAGTTGGTAAATTTTCTTGAGACGAATATTATCGAAAGACAAATCAAGGCAATGAAAAATAATTTTGCGCAAATCTGGCTCAAGATTACTTAGATCGCTTTTTTGAATTCGACCTTGCTTAGTTTTGGTGTAAATTGCTGCGAATCGATCGATGTGAAAAGATTTTTGCGGCGATTTTACGCAAGATTTAGCGGTAATTTGGCGTATTTCGATAGGATCTTTGTCTTTCGAGGTTTTTAGATGCTGGATTTTGCCAATTGTGACCTCGTTACTATTTTTTATTAATTCTTGTGGCTTTTTTGGATCAAAAATTTCATGAATAGCGGCTCTTTGAGTGAATGAATCAAGAATTTTTTGCAATTTTTGGGATTGAATTTCCAAATCCAGGTCGAGTATTTCTTGTATTTTTGAAGATTTTTTGATTGACTTAAATCTTCTGCCTTGACTGTCTTGATAAATAGTAATTATATTATTTTTTACATCTTGATAAGTGCCGATTGTTCTGACTTTTACCTTAAAGGTTGAACAAAAGCGGTGAAATGGCTTTTTTTGGTGGTCAAAATGCTGGGCCATGAAAGTTAGATCGAAGTCTGGTGAGACTTCTTCGATTGGTAATTTTTCAATCATGTGTGGCTGTGGATGGCAAATTGGTGTGAGTTTTAATGATGACAAAGATGTGTTGACTAATAGTCTGCCATTTTCGTCGAGATAGAGTTTTTTGCCGCTTTCTAATTTGCCGATTGATCTGAATTTAAAGTTGTATTGTTTGGCGGATCTTACTTCTTCGATTTGGGATTTTTTGCCAAATTTAGTGTTTCTTAACTCGCAAAATGCATCGCGAAGCGGCCTGGTGCTGACATTAATGGATCTGCATAATTTTGAAAGATGATCAAGGCGGATCGCAAGCTCTTTGAAGTTAGCAGGAGTCAAGAATGGCGATATTTGGTAGTAGCTTTTTTGGATTACATCATATTGGTAAAGTGCTTCATGCAAGATGATGCTTTTAATGAGGCGGTCATTGCTGTGATTTACAGTGAAGACGAAGCCTCCGGCGCTATTTCTTGGGATGTAGAATTGCTCTTCGTGGCTGCTTACCGATATTTTATGGTAGCGCGATTTTTCATCGACGCAGAGGCTATTTAGGCCGTTAGCTATTATCGGATCAGTCACAATGTCGTAAAAAATATCATCAAATTGCTGAGCGCTTGCGTTTAGGGCGATGAATTTTCGGATGGAGTCGCTTATTTTTATGTCAAGATTGCGATTTTTTAGGCTATGTATGTAAGAATTATTGGTGATTTTGGAATTATTGACATAATTAACGCTAATTGAGCCGGAAACTTGCAAAGTTGCAAGTGGATTTGACGGCGCGGATTCTAACTTTAATATTTCAATTTGATAATTTGATTGGTAAGTTACAAAATCTGGCGCAAGCTTTACGGTCAAAGTTTTTTCAGAAGATTTAAGAATAAATTGATTTGGGTGATTATCTTCCAAGAAAGTTTCAGCGCAAGAAAGCATTTCATCTTCACTTGATTGATTAAATCCTTTCAAAAATGTTAAATATGGATGATTTGGGTTATTTTGATGAATATGATTAACGATTTTTTTGATTGCAGATTTTATTCTTGGCTTTAACCTATTTAAAATTGAAACATCATCCAAAGAATTAAGGTTTAGACCATGATCTTGAGCTGCAACATTAAGAATTTCAATTTCGGATAGTAAAAATTCGAGCATGGCTGGCTCTTGGGCGAAAAAATACCTAATTGGCATAGCAACAAAATCATAAATAGAGTCGCCAATGCGGTACAAAACCTTACCATCTTGATTGGTAATTATAGTTTTGGTGATGAAATTTTCGTAATCAAAAAATGTTTGAGCAAAAGTTACTAGATCAACCTTACTATGTTGATATTTATTTTCTAAAGTGCGAATTAACTTGGCTATTTTTTGATTTTTATTTGGCGATGAAAGATCAACCGAGAGAAGATTCAACTCTCTTCTAGTGGACCTTAAAAAAGAAGAAAATTCGCTATGTTCCAAATAGGTTGGACTTACCGATAAGGCTTTGCTAGCGCTTAAATCTGGGTGATGATCTAAGGAGTTTGAGTGAAAATCTAACACGGACAATGCGCTGAGTCTTTCTTGAATTGAGAAATTTTGAAAAGCAGCAACCCTTTCCTTTTCGTTATCGGTAGCGCAAAATAATTGACTTAAGGAAATTTCGACTAGATTTACTAAGTTTTCATTGTGTTTGCACGCTTCGATTAGTTGCTTAAAGGCGACTATGGATTCTTGCGAAAAATCACCTTGCTTTATTAATGCTGAGCAAATTTTCAGGATAATGACCGTAAATTCTGTTGAATTTTTGTCGATTTTAGCATTTTTTAAAGCCTTAATCATCAAATCTTGTAGTAAAAACCCAATTTTAGATTGATGCGAAAAAGAATTGAGAATCTTAGTAATCAAAGGAAATACTAAATGGCCATTTGACTTTGGCAAGGCGGCGCTTGGCGCTAATTCAATAAGTCTTAAAAATGAGCGATGAATAACATTTATCAAACCAGAAATATCTTGCTGGTTTGGCAAGAGAATCTGGCGTGTGAATCTTGACAAGCAATTAGTGTAGGAAATGAAAAAATCCTCCTCATTAGCGAATTTTTCTTGGTCAAAATCAATATCTCTTGAATTTACAATGCAGTGCGTAATAAACCCGAGCGACTCTTGGACATGGTGATGGTATATCTGCTCATCCTTTTCGTGGTCAGAATCAAGAAAATTTGGATGACGCGAAAAAAGCTTAATCACAAAAGAAAAAGCGTAAGGATTTGGCTCTAAGTGGCCATAAATTATTTGTGGTAAAAAATGTGATCGATTCTCGATTGTTAATTTTGTAACATGATAATTTAAAGAAGGAACATTGGCGGCTATTTTTGCTAAAAAGTTAATATCAAAAGGATTAGAATCAGATGTTAAAATACAAGAATTTATATGCTCAATTATTGATTTTTTGGTTATTCTATGGTCAAGACTAACCTTATTTAACAGGTCCCAATTGCCCTTTAAGGCTGAAGAAAATGAAGTAAATATCAAAATTTCCTTCAGATCATATTCTAGATTTTTGGCAAATTCCAAAATTTGATCTGAATTTTTAGCAATATCAAAAATGCCACTTGGAAGCTTTTGATAAATTTGAATCAAGCCACTATTATTTGCAAGGGCAAAGGATTTTTTGCAAGAATCAGTATTTTTTGGCGATATTAATCGCAATTTATTTCCTAAAACTTCCGCTTGAGTGGCTTTTTGATAAGAATCATCAGTCAAAAGCTGATAAATAGACTCTAAATCAACTTCATTTTCGATAATTTTACAATCAGACTTGGAAAGATTGTGCGGCTCTATAACAGTCAAAGACTCTTTATCCGGCTCGTAAGTTACAACCTTTCCTGATTCATCGATATAAAAACCATTGGCTATTTTACAAAGTTTTGTGCTTAAAATTAAGTGTTTGAGGTCCGAATTTAAGTAAATTTCCTTCAAAACTTTATTAAATAACGCGCCGGAATTTTCTTTTGCTTCGTAAAAGTTGCGATCATGAGATCTAGAAAAAATTGCAAAATCCCCGTCTTTTGACCTAGCCACTCTAACGATTTTTTCTCGCTCTTTACTTGAAGAGCCTTTGATCGAGACTTGAAAAAATAAGTCTTTATGCGGATCATCTTTGGAAGATTCTTTTTTTAATATTAAGTTTTGATAATTGTTTTTAGCTGCTAAATTAGATAAAATTGAAAACAGCACAAAAGCTTCGGAATTGGGCTTTGGCGACTTTTCTTGCGCAATTATTTGATTAACTTTTTGATGAATTTCTTCATCAGTTAATTTAGCCTTAGCCTCTTCTTCAAAATCATTTTCGATGTCAATTTGCGAAAAATAAAAGTCATTTGATTTTTCAAAAATAGTCTTCTTGGGTTTTTCAGGCAATATTGGGCAGGTTAGAGAGTGCCCGTGGTGAAATATACTACTCATTTTTGATGAGTTGTTGGAGCTTAACCTTATTTCCTGTTCGATTCTAATTTCATTTTCAATTCCGTCTAAATTTTGGATGTAGCTAGTAATTTTTGAAATAGTTTCATCATTTTTTTCTGGATTGCGATTGGATTTTGCGTAATTATCAAATTCTTTTAAAATTTCCAGGAAAGCATTTTGACTTGATGTTAATCTTTCTTGATGAAAAATCTGTTCGTTAACTTCTTTTGTAGAGTCGAAGAAGCTGCGGTATCCGGCGATCTTTGACTCTATATCGGCAATGTTTAATGACGAATTTTTTGACACTAAATATTAATCAAATTTAAAAGTTACACTACTTTAGATGATAGAATATTAAGTAAAAATTAGACAATGAATTAGCACAAAAAGTTAGGTTGGTGTTGCGAAATGTTGCAGTAAATTTTTTAGAATTTTTGATTTTTTATTTAAGATTTTTGAAATTTTTTCTTGCAAATTTGAATTTGACATCGTATGCTATAATTGGGTTAATTTATACTTTTTTTATATTAAAAGATAATTTCGCTTCGCGATATTTCTTTTAGTTTAGGGTTGTGTTTTCTCTCATGGCAAAGCCATGAACCAAAAACTAGTTAGGGTTTTTCTGGATTGCCGTGTCGCCTGCGGCTCCTAGAAATGACGAGTAATTAATTCTTCTCAAGGTAGATTTGCGAGCCTGACTCCTTGAATTTTTCGGACATTTCTTGCATTCCGGTTTTGGCTTTTTCTTGTTCTTTAGCGTAATCGCGAACATCTTGTGAGATTTTCATTGAGCAGAATTTTGGTCCACACATTGAGCAGAAATGTGCAACTTTAGCGCCATCAGCAGGAAGCGTTTCATCGTGATAAGACATTGCCAGCTCTGGGTCTAGGGCTAGGTTGAATTGGTCTTGCCAGCGAAATTCAAAGCGCGCTTTACTTAATTCATCATCGTGAAGGCGCGCGAGTTTGTTACCTTTGGCGAGATCGGCGGCGTGGGCTGCGAGTTTGTAGGTGATTACTCCGGTGCGCACATCGTCTTTATTTGGCAAGCCGAGATGTTCTTTTGGCGTGACATAACAAAGCATGGCGGTGCCATACCAGCCGATCATTGCTGCGCCGATGGCGGAGGTGATGTGGTCGTAGCCCGGTGCGATGTCGGTGGTGAGTGGCCCAAGCGTATAAAATGGCGCTTCGGAGCAGTGCTTGAGTTGCTTTTCCATGTTTTCTTTGATCATGTGCATTGGAACATGGCCCGGCCCTTCAATCATGACTTGGCAGTCTTTTTCGAGGGCGATTTTAGTGAGTTCGCCAAGAGTTTCGAGTTCGCCGAATTGTGCTTCGTCGTTGGCGTCGGCGATTGATCCTGGGCGTAGGCCGTCTCCTAGTGAAAATGACACATCATATTGATTGAGCAAGTCGCAAATGTCTTCGAAATTTTCGTAGAGGAAATTTTCTTTGTGGTGGGCTAAGCACCATTTTGCCATGATTGAGCCACCGCGCGAGACGATTCCGGTGACTCTTTTGGCGGTGAGCGGCACATATTCTAATTTTACGCCAGCGTGAATTGTGAAGTAGTCGACGCCCTGCTCGCATTGCTCGACGAGGGTGTCGCGGAAAATTTCGTAGGTAAGGTCTTCGGCGACTCCGCCAACTTTTTCTAAGGCTTGATAGATTGGAACGGTGCCGACCGGAACTGGACAGTTGCGGATGATCCATTCGCGGATGTTGTGGATGTTTTTGCCGGTGGAAAGATCCATGAGTGTGTCGCCGCCCCAGCGCGTGGACCAGATCATTTTTTCGACTTCTTCTTCGACTCCGGAAAAAATTGCGGAGTTGCCGATGTTTGTGTTGATTTTAACGAGGAAGTTGCGGCCGATGATCATTGGCTCGCTTTCGGGGTGATTGATGTTGTTTGGGATGATTGCGCGGCCTCTGGCAATTTCATCGCGGACGAACTCGGCTGTGACTATTTCGGGGATTTGTGCGCCGAAGGATTCTCCGCCGAGATTTCTGGTTTTTTGTGATTTTAGGAGCTTTTCGCGGTTCATGTTTTCGCGAATTGCGACATATTCCATTTCTTTGGTGATTATTCCGGCTTTTGCGTAGGCAAGCTGAGTGACTCTTTGGCCTTTTTTGGCTTTT
The DNA here is from genome assembly GCA_038131245.1 of Rickettsia sp. Classification (GTDB taxonomy): domain Bacteria; phylum Pseudomonadota; class Alphaproteobacteria; order Rickettsiales; family UBA1997; genus CAMCFD01. The sequence continues at coordinate 17,368 of JAYPPA010000009.1, forward strand.
TTTGGTTTGAAATTGACGGCTTTTAGGTCAAACTCTGGGGCTGATGGTTTTCGGCCCAGAGTTACTCCGTTGTCTTCTGGTTTGACATTTCTGCCTTGGTATTCTTCGACATCACCTCTTTCCATAATCCACTTTTCACGAAGTTTTGGTAGACCTTTATTTAGGTCGATTTTGTCCATTTTTTCAGGGTCGGAGTAAATTCCAGAAGTGTCGTAGCAGGTGAATTTTTTTACTTCGGAAGTTTTGGAAAGCTCGATTTCGCGCATTGCGACTTTTACATCGGGAAATCTTTTGCTTTTTATGTGGATCTTCTTTGATGCTGGTAGTGGACCTAAAGTTAGGTCTTTGGTAATTTTACTCATTTTTAATATTTTTTTATTTATGATTTTATTTTAACATAAATATTAGAAATAGTCAAGGAAATTGGTTGGTTTTATCTTTATGTTTCTGGATTGTGGGCGTCGCCTAAATTTCAACACAATGACGAGGTGTTGCTTTTTTACTCCAGCTATGGTAAAATAAGGGGATTGGTAACTTTAATTTACATTTAAAATGGCGAAAATTGATAAAAAAAATAAAGCTGGGATGATTCCATGGATTTTTGTGGCGTTTTTTGCGACTTTTATTGCTGTGGATATTGTGTTTTTTAGTTTGGCGAGCAAGACTTCGCGTGGGGTTGTGACTAAAGATTCATATCAAAAAGGTAAGGATTATAACGAGGTTTTGCAAAAAGTTAAGGAGCAAAAAAGCCTTGGGTGGAAGTTTGAATCGAGGTTAAAACAGGGGAAAAGTGGGGTGGCTTTTTTGAAAGTTTGTTTGCTTGATGATAAGGGGGGAAAAATTTCAGATGCGAAATTGCTGGTGAAATTAAGGCGCCCGGTTCAGGCTGGTGATGATTTTTCGCAGAATCTGACTGAGGAAAAAGGCTGTTACTTTGGGAAAATATTTTTTGCAAAAAAGGGTCAGTGGGACTTTGAATTTGTGGCTATGAGAGGTGAAAATGTTTTTCAGTCGGTTAAACGTTACGTGATTAGGTAATGGCGAAAATTTCTTGTGTACATTGTGGGGAGGAAGTTTCTGGGGCTCAAATTGTGGCTGAGCGGTTTTGCTGTGCGGGTTGCAAGGGGGCGTTTGCGCTGGTTAACGATCTTGGGCTTTCGAGCTATTACGAGGCGCGAATTAACGACGAGAAAATTCGCAAATTAAAGCCCGAAGAGCCTCATGAAATGGATTTGGCGAGTTTTTTGACTCGTGGCAAGGATGGTGATTTTGAGTTATTGTTGGCGATTGATGGGCTGCACTGCGCGGCCTGTGTGTGGCTTATCGAGAATATTTTGCGCAAGGAATCGGGGGTAAAATTGGCGCGGGTGAATCTGGCGAAGAGGTATTTGCGGCTAAAATGGGTAGGCGATGAAGATCGGGGACTTGAGCTGGTGAGACTTATTGAAAAGGTCGGATATCGACTCTATCCTTTTGATGAAGAGGTTTTGGCGCAAGAAGAAGAGGAATATTCAAGTGAATTGGTTCGTAAATTGGCTGTTGCGGGTTTTGGCGCTGGCAATATTATGCTATTTTCGATTGCGCTTTGGCTTTATGATGCCGGTGAAATGGGTCGGCAAATGCGTAATGCGGTGAATTTTACGATGGCTGGGATTGCCTTACCCTGCACTATTTATGCTTCTTCGGTTTTTTTTAGGTCAGCATTTCAGGCGCTAAAATTTAAGCGAATGAACATGGATGTGACGATCTCAACAGCGATTTTACTGACTTTATCAGTTGGTTTTTACCAGATTTTCGATGATGCGAACCATGTTTATTTTGATTCGGCGTTGATGCTGTGTTTTTTTCTGCTGATTGGGCGCTATTTTGATTTTAAGGCGCGCAGGAAGGCGTTTAATGTTAGTCGGGAATTTTCTTTGCTGAGCGCGAATTTTGCGCGAGTTGTTGATGAGGATGGAGGAGTGCGGATTGTGGCTGCGAAAAATATTAAGGAGGGGATGGTGCTGCTTGTGCAAGCCGGTGAGAAGGTGGCTGCGGATGGCGTGGTGATCGAAGGCGAGTCTGAGCTTAATAATGCGGTGATTACTGGTGAGTCTAGGTCGGTTTTGGTTAAAAAAGGCGCGAAGGTTTTCGCTTCGGCGATTAATGAGGGGAATTCTCTGAAGATAAAGGTGACCAATATTCAACAGGAAAGTTTGTTGAAACAGATCCAGGACATTGTGGAGGAAGGTGAAAATTGCAAAGGTCGGTTTGTGAGACTTGCTGATCGCTTGGCCGGATATTACACGCCGGTGGTACATTTGGTGGCGCTTGCGACTTTTTGTGGCTGGTATTTTTTAGGAGGGCTTATTGGTCAAGATGCGCTTTTAAATGCGATTGCGGTTTTGGTGATTACCTGTCCGTGCGCTTTGGCTTTGGCGGTGCCAATTGCGCAATCGCTGACTATTTCTAGTGCGCTTAAAAATGGGATTATAATTAAATCAGGAGAAGCTTTGGAAAAAATAGCTAAAGTTAAGGTTTTTGCTTTTGATAAAACGGGAACTTTGACATATGGTAGACCAAAATTGGTTGGTTTTAAAGGATTAAATCGCAAACTTAATGAAAATGAGCGAAAAAAATATTTGCAAATTGCAAGTAATTTGGCGAAAAATAGCTCTCATCCATTTGCAAAAGCGATTTATGAGGCTTGTAATGATGGCGGCGATAGCGCTTTACTTTTAGCAACAGAAAAAAAGGGTTTTGGTGTTGCTGGTGAATTTGAAGGCAAAGCAGCAAAGCTTGGCAAGAGAGATTTTGTCGATGGTTTTGCTGAAGAATTTTTAAATGAAATTGATGGGAACTTTTCGGCCAGTTTTTTATCATTTAAAGGCGATGTGGTGGCTTTTTATTTTGAAGATGAGCTAAAACAAGATGCTGCAAAGTTTTTAGGAAAACTTGATGCTAAAAAAGTTTTGCTTTCAGGAGATGATGAAAGCGTGGTTTTAAAAGTCGCCAAGAGTCTTGGCTTTGAGCAGTTTTTTGCTGAAAAAAATCCACTTGAAAAGGTTGAAATTTTGAAGGATTTAAGGCAAAAAAATGGGTCAGTGGCTTTTGTAGGAGATGGGATTAATGATGCTGGAGTTATGGCTTTGGCGGATGTTTCAATTTCGTTTTCTAAAGCATCTGGTTTGGCGCAAAATGTGGCTGATGTGATTATTGCTCGAGAGGATTTGATGCCGATTTTGGATTTTATAAATTTAGCTAGCAGGTCTAGGAAAATTATTAAGCAGAATTTGCTTTTTTGCTTAATATATAATTTTTTGGCAATGCCTTTTGCGGTATTGGGAATGGTTAATCCGATGGTGGCTGCGCTAGCAATGTCAAGCTCTTCGCTAATTGTTGTTTTAAATTCCCTAAGGGTGGTAAAAAAATAATTTTTTGGTACTTGACTGATAAGTTTTTTTGATGTATTATTATTTTAAATATTGGATTTAATTTTGAATAGGTTTTGGTGTCATGGATATACTGATTTACCTCATCCCAATTACGGTTTTTATTTCTCTGATAGGTCTTGTGGCTTTTATCTGGAGCTTAAAAAGCAAGCAATATGATGATCTGGAAGGTTCTGCGAGTAGGATTTTACACGATGATGATTAAAAGCTGCGCTGTATTTTTAACCTTGTAATTGGCTCTTAGAAAAAATCCTTTTTTTATAAGTAAAAGTGTCGTGTATTTTTTGCAAACACTAAAATTTTATTATTTTTTTTAGAAGTGTAGCGTTTTTTTGATGCAGTATTTTTCTGACTTTGGTTAGTGTCAAGAAAATTATTTGCAAAAAGTTAAAATAAATTACTTTACTAAAGAGAAGAAAAATGGCAGAATTTAGATGTTAATAAATTATTTATTTTTTATAAATTAAAAAAGTTAATAGATTAGTTTTTAATGAGAATTAAGAGGCTCTATTAAAAAATTAAAGATAAAATTAGTTGTTAATAAAAAATAAAAAGTAATTATTTAGTAGTAATGCCAATTGCACGGTTTTAGTAGTAATGCCGATTGTGCGGCGGCAATAATAGTAGTAAAATTAAATTGTATGATAGATATAAAAGAAATTGATTCTAGTGATGCTTATGAGGCTTTAAAAAATAATGATTCGGTTTTAGTTGATGTTAGAACTGATGCGGAGCATATATTTGTTGGACAAGTAGATTTAAGCAAAATTTCTGGTAAGGTGATCTTATTGCCGTGGAAAACTTTTCCAGCTATGGCAATTAATCCTAGATTTCAAATTACCCTAGAAAAAGAATTAAATGGACTTGCAACTGGTGACATAAGAGACTTAAAATTAATTTTTATGTGCAGAAGCGGAGCTAGATCCTTAGAGGCAGCAATGTACTGTACACAGCTTGGTTTTAAAAATTGTTATAACTTGATATCTGGATTCGAAGGAAGATCTAACGACAAAGGTCATAGATCGACTATTGATGGATGGAAAGCGGAAAACCTACCATGGAAACAGTAAAAAGTAAAAAGTAATGAAACAGACTAAGGAAATTTTAGAAAATATTGAAGGTAAAGACTTGATGCGAAACAGTGAAGAAGCAATGGGTCTCAAGGCGGAAATAAAAGAAAGTTTCTTGAATCAAAAAGCGGTTTTACTTAGCACTATCAAAGCTGATTTTGACGAAGATATATTTAGTAAATGGATTGAGCCTTTGGAAATTACCGATATTAGTAAAAGTGAGGTGACATTTTTGGCTCCATCAAAGTTTGTTAGAGATTGGGCGCTGCGTGAATTTGTTGAAGGAGCAAAAGCTGAGAATAATCTTTTAAAATCTGCAAAGAAATTTAACCCGGCGATTAAAAAAGTTAACATTATCAGTAAAATTGACTCTGATAGTCCAAAAGTTGGGATCGCCAAGACCGAAAGTAAATTAGTTAACCTTTCCAAACATGATAATGTCTTTTCGTTTGGAACTGAACTTAATCAAAAATACAATTTTGAGAATTTTGTTAGTGCAAAATATAACAGATTTGCCTTAAAAATGGCGAAAATTGCCGCTGGGGTTGATAACAATCAGCTAGAATTGTTTGATGAAGCAATTCCATTATTTATTCATGGAAGTGTCGGGATGGGGAAAACGCATTTAGCTCAAGCCATTGCCTGGCACATCAAAAGCGCCGATAAAAGCAAAAAGGTGGTGTATCTTTCTGCTGAAAAATTCATGTTTCACTTTGTAAAATCCGTTAGAAGTAACGACATGATGAACTTTAAGGAGCAGTTTCGCTCGGTTGATGTGTTAATTATTGATGATGTACAGTTTATTGCCGGTAAAAAAAGCACGCAAGAAGAATTTATGCATAGCTTTAATCATTTGGTGGAAAATAATAAGCAAGTGATTTTAGTGTGCGATCGCAGCCCTTCTGACCTTGAGTCTATCGATGAAAAACTCAAGTCAAGAATTTCGGGTGGAATGATTATTAACTTTAAAAAGCCAGACTTTAACGACCGATTCGATCTTTTAAAGGAAAAGGCGAAGATGATGAATCTTGAGATTAAAAATGAGATGTTGGAGCTTATGGCTAGCAAATTAAAGCTATCGATTCGCGATTTGGATGGCGCAATTAGAAAAATTGCCGCTAATTCTATCTTGGAGGAAGAGCAAATCTCCAGAGAAATGATTGATAATATCTTAGCTGAGTACAATAATTCTTGTGACGGCAATATTTCAATTAAGTTAATCAAGAAGGTTATTTGTACATATTTTAATATGAAACCTATCTTGCTTTCACAGGCAAATCGCAGCAAGGATGTTGCAAAAGCTAGGCAAATTGCGATGTATTTCTCAAAAACCTTGACTTCACTTAGTTTGCCAAAAATCGGCAAGGAATTTAATAAAAACCATGCAACTGTGATTTATGCGGTGAAGTCCATTGAAAAAGAAATGGAAAAAGATGCTAGCTTTTCTAACTTGATTGAAAAATTAAGGCTTCAGATTAGTCAGTAGAGATGTTTTAAAGCACCTACCCTTCGATTAGATTTAGAAACTTATCTTCAAAACTCTTACCTTGGTATTTTTTGATAAAGTCCTTTACCTCTCCAGAATATCTGATTTTCGTATCGTGCAAAATAGCAACATGGCTGCATATTTCTTCAATATCAGAAAGAATATGTGAGGTAAAAAAGATGGTTTTATTGCTGTTTTTACAAAATCCAACCATTAGATCTTTTAGATTTTTCCTGGCCTTTGGATCTAGACCACTCATTGGCTCATCAAAAATTATTAAATCTGAGTCGGAAAGAAAAGCACTAATTAACCCAAGCTTTTGAATCATACCTTTAGAGTATGTGGTAACTTTTTCGTGCAAAATAATCTCCTTTAAGTCAAGTTCTTTGCACAGGTCTTTAAGCTTTTTTAGGTTGATTTTAGAGCCATGAAGATTGCAATTGAATTTCAAGAACTCAATTCCCTTAAGGTCAGCCGAAGGTTGAAACTTTTCAGGAAGATAAAAAAGGTTTAAGCGAGAATCTGGATCAGATGAATCTTTACCAAAGACACAGACCTTTCCAGAGTCAAAGCTACTCAAATCAAGCAATGACTTAATAAGACTGGTCTTACCTTGGCCGTTAAGCCCAATAAGAGAAAAGATTTGACCAGTTTTAATATCCAAATTTATGTTATCAATGACTAACTTTTCATGATAAGACTTTTTGAGTCCCGTTATCTTTACGACATGATCGCTAGTCATTAATTACAATTTAAATTGTCAATATGACTAAACGTTTTCTGAGATGTATTTAACAGCAGTACCTACTGTAGTGATTTTCTCAGCAGCATCATCAGGGATTTCTACACCGAACTCCTCTTCAAATGCCATAACAAGTTCAACTTGATCAAGGCTGTCTGCACCAAGATCGTCAATGAAACCAGCGGTTTCAGTAACTTTTGATTCTTCAACTCCAAGGTGATTGATAATAATCTTTTTCACTCTTTCAAAAATATCATTATTAGTCATAAAAACAAATATTTATTAATATTACAATAGATCAACGATCTATCTAAACAAGCTTTTAAAAGCTTTATATGTTATATATTATCCTATAAAATTTTAAAATCAAATAGAAAATGAGATTATAACATATTTAATTTAAAAAGGCAAGATCGCCATTATTTTATTATTGGAATTATTTTCGCTTCCAAAAAATGGTAAAGACCCCGAAAGTCTTTTAAATAGTGCGTCTTGTGGCTTTTCTAGGTCAACTTTTTTGACCTTAAGATCGCTTATATTTATTTTATATTTTTTATTAAGATGGACAATTGCTGAATTTTTATTGCCAATTTCATCAACTAAACCGATTTTTAAAGCTTGTCTGCCAGTAAAAACTCTTCCATCAAAGGCTATTGAATGATTGGAATCCTTTAATCTTTCGCCTCTTTCTTTTTTGACAAGGTCGAAGAAGAAATTCGCGCTATCTTTAATTGATGATTGAATGACTCTGTCGACAATTTCATTAGGTCTTTCAAACGGTGACGGGGTGGCTTTAAGCGGGGCTGATTTATAGGTTTTAAAATTAACACCAATTTTTTTTGCTAAGTCAACCATTTCTGCAGACTGCATTAAAACACCGATTGAACCAGTTAAAGTACCGTTATGAGCAATGATGTGATCCGATGCAATAGCCACCATATATCCCCCAGAAGCAGCAACCGAATTCATTACAGCCACTATTGGTTTGCTTTTGGCGATATCTTTTAATTCACCATAAAGAATTTCACTGCCAACGATTGAGCCTCCAGGGCTGTTGATGTTGATTATTAGGGCTTTTACTGAAGAGTCTTCTTTGATTTTTTTTAGGATTTTACTGCGATATTCATTTTCAAAGATAGCTCCTTCGATTTCGATTTCAGCAATGTAAGAACCGGTCTCAATGCTTGGTGAAATTGACTCTTCAAAGAATGTTCGAAAAAGTAATATAACTATTATTGCAATTAACAAGATGGAAATATTCTTCCATTTGTAAACTTTGTCTTTTAAATGCGATAGAATTGCAAGATTATTTGATAAGTCAGACATGCTAGCTATAGTTTATTGGTTATTATAAACTAATTATTGCATGTTTTTTGGTAAAAGTAAAGGGGAAATTAACCCTCACCTAATCACGAACTGTGTCGGTGGCTAGGTGAAGGTTTGGAAGGGGTTTTGAAGCCCCTTAAATAAGATTACTTACTTTCTTTTTCTTCTTTTTTCTCAGATTCTTTAGCGGCTTTACCTACTTGTTTAAGAAGATCGCCAGCCACATCACCGATAGTCTGTCCAGTTTGAGTATCAGAATAGATGTGAGCTTCTTTTTGCTCAGCTTCTAGTTCTTTTACTGAAAGAAGAATTTTTCCGCTAATCTTATTGAAAAGAGTAACTTTAGCTTCAATAATGTCGCCAACAGAATATTTATCAGTTCTTTGCTCAGCTTTAGATGAAGACAGATCAAGCCTTTTAATAACAGCTTTCAAGCCAAGATCAAGTTCAACTTCTATGAAGTCTTTTTTGACATTAACAACAGAACAAGAGACAACTTGGTCAACGTCAAGTCTATCAAATTCTTTTTGGAAGTCTTTATTATCAAGCTGTCTTAGGCCAAGAGAAATTCTTTCTTTCTCGTGATTTGAACCAAGAACCATGGCTTTGATTTTATCATCCTTTTTGAAGCTTTTCACGACTTCTTCTGGGTTGCCTTCTTCGGTAACGTCTGACATGTGAACAAGTCCGTCAACTCCGCTGTCAAAGCCGATAAATAGACCAAATTCAGTGTAATTTCTAACAACACCTTCGACGATATCACCAACTTTGTGGCTTTCAGAGAAGATCTGCCAAGGGTTTTTCTCACATTGCTTAATGCCAAGAGAAATTCTGTGGTTTTGTGGATTGATATCCAAGACCATAACTTCTACTTCTTGACCTTGAGCTAAGAATTTGTTTGGTAAAGAGTTGTTTTTAAGCCAGCTCATTTCAGAAACATGGACAAGTCCTTCAATTCCTTTTTCGATTTCGATAAAGGCACCATAGTTAGTAAGGTTAGTTACTTGACCTTTAACAGTACTGCCGATTGGGTATTTTTCAGAAATAGATTCCCAAGGGTTTTTCTGTAATTGTTTCATGCCAAGTGATACACGCTTAGTTTTTTCATCATATTTAATGACTTGAACGGTAACTTCTTGACCGATTTTAAGCACTTCTGATGGGTGACGAACACGGCACCAAGAGATATCGGTTAAGTGTAGTAGGCCGTCGAAACTTCCAAAGTCGATAAATGCACCGTAATCAGTGATATTTTTTACAACACCGTCTAGAGTGTCTCCAACTTGGATTTTAGCTAATACTTTATCTTTTTCAGCATTTCTTTGGATTTCTAGGATAGCTCTTCTAGATACAACGATATTACCTCTAATGTCGTCGATTTTAAGAACTTGAAGTTTTTCAACTTTATTAATCAAGAATTCATCATCAGTTATCAACATTGTGTCGACTTGACTTCTTGGTAAGAAACAGATAATTCCTTGATAATCAACAGCGTAACCACCTTTAACGCGACCAATAATTTCAGCCTCGATGTCGATTTTTTCTTCCATGCAAGTTCTTAGGTAATTCCAATTATTAAGCCTTCTAGCGTTTTCGCGGCTAATAATTAGGTCGCCTCTTCTATCTTCAAGGCGAAGCAAGAAGACGTCAACTACATCACCTACTTTTATGTCAGGGTCTCTTCTAAATTCGTTTGAGTCAATAAAACCAATTGATTTTGCACCAATGTCAACGGAAACTGAACGATCGTCAATTCCAACGATCACACCTTTTACAACATTTCCTTCTTTAAATTTTTGACCTAGATTTTCAAATTCATCAAGTAAACTTGTGAAATCTTCTTGAGCGAAGATTGATTCTTGTTCAGCAATTTCTTTTACTAGTAATTCTTGTTTTTTTTCTTGTGCAGACATGTTTATCCTTCATTGACGAGGTCTAGTAACTCATCGGTTAATTTATATTTCACCTAAACTAGAAAAGGTGTTTTTATAGCTTGAAATAATATTATAGGGGATTTTATTTAAAATGTCAAGTAATTTTGAAAGTTTTTGGATTTTTTATTGAAATATTGAATATAAGCTGTTATAATATAACATTATAATTAATGTTGGCCAAAAATGACGAAAAATTGCTCAGATCACGATAAATGCATAGAGGAAGCTCTTAATCAGGCTGATTTACTGTGTCTGGAGAATAATTTGCGCTTTACCTCCTTAAGGAAAAGGGTTTTTGAGATAATCTCTCAGAACCACAGTCCGATTAAGGCTTATGACATATTGAGTGACTTGCAAAAAGAGGACTCTTCAGCAAAACCGTCAACGGTCTATCGAACCTTAGATTTCCTACTGGAAAGCGGCTTAATTCACAAATTGCACAGCTCGAATAGTTATGCAGCCTGTAGCCACCCTGCTAAAAAACATGCTCAATGCTATTTTTTGATCTGCAATAAGTGTAATAATATCCAGGAATGCTGTAATAGCGGTGTTATTACTAAGGAGATTCACAATATTGCTGACAAAAATAGCTTTAAACCAAGTAATATTTCGATTGAGATTGATGGGGTTTGTGGCAAATGTGAAGCTTCTACTTAATTACAAAACTAATTGGAATTATGATTCTATAAAGTTGGTGGTCATTAATCTCGTCTTTTGAGGCTTTTTTCATGTCGAATTTCCATTTTTTCAGGGTTTTAAGGGCTGAATTATCCAAAATAGAGTAGCCACTTGAGCTGTGAAGCTCGACATCGACAACATTTCCTTTTGAATCAGATATTGCGCAAACTTCTACTATTCCTTGGTAATTCCTTAATTTTGCCATTCTTGGATATGACGGAGTAGGATTTTGTTTTGAACCAATCTTGTAAATTTCTTTGCTATATGAAAGGTCGTTAATTACTTGTTTTTTGGATGACTCTTTGTCTTTTTCATCTTCATTTTTAGTGTTATTTGAATTATCCGAAGAAGATTTAAGCGTGGGTATTTCATGTTTTTCATCTTTTTTATGATCATGCGAGATTTTCTTTTTACTAGCATAGAGCCCTGAAATGTCTGGAGAAGAAACGATGCTGACGCTAATATTTACCTCTTGCTTAACCGGCCTTGCAAGACTAAAGACAATGATTAGCGCCAAGATTAGGTGAAAAATCAGAGAAAGAACTAGCGGTGAATTGTACTTTTCTATTTTTTTTAACATTGACTATTAAATATTAAATGATATTTTAAATAGTCATATTTTGAAGGATTTGTAGGCATTGAATATTTCTGGAATTTTAGTGTAGGTAAATCTACATGAATTTCAGAAATATTGAATAACGCCAAAATCACCAAAATATGACTATTTAAAATGCGGTTCTTAAGCCAACCATAAACGATCTACCCATAAGTGGAGCCTGATCCTTGATGAATGAGGTGTGATTTCGAGCCTCTTCGTTAAGAAGGTTGGTGGCTTTTACATATAGTAGTGAACTAGTTGGGCCAAAGTTTACTTCATAATCCGCGCCAAGGTCTAGCATCCAAAATCCGTCAGTAGGACGCTCGTTTGCAGGAGTGTGTTTTTGCGAGAAGGTGTAGTCTGCGTCCAGCCTGAGGCTTATTTTGCTATATTCGTAAATTGCACTGCCGCCTATTCTGGCTGGGGAAATGCGTGGTAAAGGTTCGCCGGTATTGCGATTTCTGGCTTCAACATAGTCACCCCTGGCTTCAAGATTTACTTTATGAGCGCCACTTTGGTAAGCGTCGAATAATGCTTTGACTTCTGCGCCGAAGAATTTTGCTGGCAAGTTCACATAGTTGTAAATTGGATTACCAGAATCAACATCGTTACTTCCTGATGCGGCTAAAGTTATAAAATCCTGGAAATTATTGTAGAAGAAGTTAACTTCGCCGGTGGCTGAGCCTTGTTCTTTACGAAATGAGAGGTCGACTCCGGTGGATTTTTGTACATTTATGTTTTTATTTCCAACTTCGAAAGTGCTGGTGGCGACATGGTTACCATTGGCGTAAAGCTCTTGGGCATTTGGTGCGCGCTGTGTGTATGAAGTTGAAAGTGCTGCTGAATATTTTTCTGTTGGCTTGTAAACAAAGCCGATAGAGCCACTTGCGGTTGTGTCTTTTCGTGAATCAGCCACTCCAAAAGCAGTGCTTGACTCTTTGTCAATTTCTTGCATGTCGGCTCTTGCGCCAAGTTCTAAAGTGGTTGATCTGGTGACGGGGGCTTCTTCAAGAATAAAAACTGAATTGTTTCTAGTAGTGGTTGTTGGCAAGAAAGCCTCGTCACCAAGGGCCGAAAAGTCACTTTTAGATGACTGAAGGCCAATGGCTCCTTCAAAGTCGCCGATTTTTTCATGAACGACTTCTATGCGACCGTCATAGCCATCATTTTTGAAAACGGTGCCGACTGTGCTTCCTTCGAACTCGGTGTGTTTATACTCGGAAATTCCTGCTTTGAATTTTACTTCTTTAATGGCGTTAATTGGCTTTTTATAAAGTCCAGCAAAATCGTACCGCGTTTGATCCATGTCAATAGTCACATTCGGCTCAGACACACTGCCATAGGCGTTTTCAAATCTGGTGATGGAGGCTCCGAAATAACCTTTATCATTGTCAAAGAATCTTGAAAGGCCGAAAGTTCCACCATTACTGTTGGTTTGACTATTTTTTAATTCGTTACGATCTTCTGTAGCAGCAGGAGATTCTCCGCGAAGCCTTTCAGATCTTGCAAAGCCAGGAATGTCAATGTCATCAGTGATGCGCTTAAAGCCATTAACATGCCAAGCGTAATTTTCGACTCCGCCTTCAAGCAAAATTGAACCGGAGCGCTCTTTATTGGCAGTATTATAGCGCACATCCGAAACACCAGTAACTGTTTCGTCGATTGGCTGGCTTGGGATGCGGTTATCGATGATGTTCACTACGCCGCCAACTGCTCTTGAGCCGTAAAGTAGAGCGGCTGGGCCTCGAACAACTTCAATTCTTTCAATGGTTAGTGGGTCAATTGCAACATTATGATCAACGCTTACAGCCGAAGCATCGATATTACCCACGCCATTTTGTAAAACCATGATCTGATCTCCTTCTAGGCCGCGAATTACTGGGCGACTTGCGCCTGGGCCGAAGTAAGTTGAGCGAATTCCTGGTTCTTTAGACAGAGTCTCGCCTATTGTTGGTTGCGATTTACGCACTAGATCATCTCCGGCGAGCATGGTTACTGGCCTAGAAATTTCATTTGACGAGCGACCAAGTGGGTTAGCAGTGACCACAATTGAATCTAATTTTTTGGTATTATTAGCAAATGCGGTTGATGAAAATAATATTAATGAAATGATAATGGCAGTTTTAAAGCTCTTCATTTTTTAATTTATTTAATGTTTAATAAAAATTCCATAATGTTATATTATAACATAACATTTTAAATGTCAAGCATATTTTTTAAATAATACTTGACTTTTTAAGTTGGTTATTATATAATTAAATATATAGATGTTGATAAAAAAGGTAAAAATTTTATGATTTTAACAACAAAAGGAAGATATGCGGTTACCGCAGTAATAGATTTGTACGAAATATTAGAGTCTGATGCTGCGCCAAAGGCAGTTAGACTTGAGTCGATCGCTAAGAGACAAGGTATTTCCTTGGCTTATTTAGAGCAAATCTTCTCAAATTTGAAGAAATATGATATAGTTGACTCTAAAAAAGGCCCTGGTGGGGGTTATTTCTTAAAAAAAGAACCAGAAAACATCATGGTTAGCGATATAATTGCTGCGACTGGGGAAAATATCAAAATGACCTCATGTTCAATTGGGTCTGAGGCTGGGTGTGGATCTAAGGCTGCTGAACCTGGTTCAAAATGTAAAACTCATAGACTTTGGAAGGGATTAGAGAATAATATTAATAAATATTTAGGGTCGATTTCGATTTTAGATATACACAACAATGATTACGCCTAAAATATGGTAAATGTAATTAATTTTGATAACAATGCGACAACTAAGCTTTGTAAAGAGGCTTTGAAATACATGTTGGAGGTCTATGAGTATAGCTACAACCCTTCTGCTTCGCATTCTTTGGGGCGTGAGGCTGCGATGATTGTTGAGAATGCTCGCTTGAATGCATCTGAGGCTTTGAACGGGGCTAATTATGATGTTTTTTTTACCGGTGGCGGGACTGAGGCGAATAATATGGCGCTTTTTGGTGATGATTATGAGGAGATTTTATTTACCAAATTTGAGCATAGCTCGATTTATAATACTCGTCCGAAGGGTGCTAGGATTACTGAAATTGGGGTTTGTGAGGATGGTGTAATTGATATTGAGGAGTTAAAGCGCAAGATTGAGGACCTTAAGGGTAAGAATTTTTTGGTTTCGGTGATGTATGCCAACAGCGAAACTGGGGTTATTCAGCCTTTAAAGGAGATTGCGCAGCTTGTTCATCAAAAAGGTGGACTTGTACACTCTGATTTGGTGCAGGCTTGCGGTAAAATTGAGGTTGATTTAGAGGATTTAAATGTTGATTTTGCCTCTGTTTCTTCGCATAAAATCAATGGTCCACAGGGCGTTGGGGCTTTATTTGTGAGGCGCGGACTTGATATTAAGCCGATTATTTTTGGCGGTGGACAAGAAAGAGGCAAAAGGAGTGGAAGCTTGAATGTGGCTGGGGTTGCTGGTTTTGGGTTTTGCATGACAAAATTGCCTGAAAAGCTGAAAAAACTGGAAAAAGTGGCTAAAATAAGGGATTTTATTGAAGATGAGGTGAAAAAAATGGCTGGAGGTAATGTGAGGATTTTTGGCGAAAATGCCAATCGGACGAAAAATACGAGCTTTTTTGCTTTAAAAGGTGCAGATAGTCAAACGCAAATGATTCATTTTGATTTGAATGGAATTGCGGTGAGTGGTGGCTCGGCCTGCTCTTCTGGCTCAACTAAACCTTCAAGAGTTATTGAAGCGATGGGGGTTGACAAAGAATTTACAAGCGCAATTAGAGTGAGTTTATGCGCGGAAAATACGATGGAAGAAGCGAAGAAATTTTTGGAAGTTTTAAGGAATTATTATAATAAAATTAAATAACAATGAAATTACCGATTTATTTAGATTACCAGTCAACAACACCGATCGATCCAAGAGTTGTGAAGAAAATTACCGATGTCATGACAAATGATTTTGGAAATCCACATTCTAGGTCGCATGAATATGGCTGGAAAGCGGAAGAAATCGTGGAAATTGCGCGTGGCCATGTGGCTGATTTGATTGGGGCGAATAAAAAAGAGGTGTTTTTTACTTCTGGGGCGACTGAGTCGAATAATGCGGCGATTAAAGGTGTGGCGCGTTTTTATAAAGATAAAAAGAATCACATAGTGACACTTGCAACTGAACATAAATGCGTGATAAATTCAGCTCGAGATTTAGAACAGGAAGGTTTTGAGGTGACTTTTTTACCGGTGCAGAAAAATGGGCTTGTTGATCTTGAGTTGCTTGAAAAGACTATTACCGACAAAACAGCGATTGTGTCAATTATGGCGGTAAATAATGAGATTGGCGTGATTCAGCCGCTTAAGGAAATTGGGGCGCTATGTCGCAAGAAAGGTGCGTTTTTTCATACTGATGCGGCTCAGGCGTTTGGGAAAATTGAGCTTGATGTTAATGAGATGAATATTGATTTAATGAGTATTTCTGGACATAAAATTTATGGACCAAAGGGAATTGGAGCGCTTTTTGTTCGCAGAAAACCAAGAGTTCGCTTGAAGCCGATTATTTCTGGTGGTGGCCAGGAAAGAGGGATTCGTTCTGGGACTTTGCCGACTTCTTTGGTGGCTGGGCTTGGTGAGGCTGCGCGGCTGGCGAAGCTTGAGATGAAGGAAAATTATGAGCACATAAAGAAGCTTAGCGATAAGTTTTATGATGCGATAATGGAAATTCCGAAGATTTATTTGAATGGCGACCGTGAAGCGCGGTTTCCTGGTAATTTGAATTTGAGTTTTGCTGGAATTGAGGGTGAATCGATGATTATGGCGATTAAGGATTTGGCGGTTTCTAGTGGGTCTGCTTGTACTTCGGCGAGCTTGGAGCCATCATATGTGCTACATGCGCTTGGTCTTGATGATGATTTGGCGCATACTTCGATTCGCTTTGGAATTGGGAAATTTACGACTGAAGAAGAGATTGATTTTGCAATAAAGGTTGTGAAGTCAAAGGTTCAGAAGCTTCGCGATCTTTCGCCTTTATGGGAAATGATTGAGGAAGGAATTGATATTAATTCAATTCAATGGAAATCACATTAATTTAAATTTATTTTAACTTAAATAAAAAACTATGGCATATTCAAAAAAATTATTAGAACATTACGAAAATCCAAAAAATGTTGGATCTTTTGGTAAAGAAGAATCTGGTGTTGGGACTGGTTTGGTTGGGGCTCCGGCTTGTGGGGATGTGATGAAATTGCAAATAAAAGTCGAGGACGGCGTTATTAAAGATGCTAAATTCAAGACTTTTGGTTGTGGTTCGGCGATTGCTTCTAGTTCGCTTGCTACTGAATGGATTAAAGGGCAAAATATTGATGAGGCTGAAAAAATTACGAATAAAGAGATTAGTCAGGAGCTTTCTTTGCCGCCGGTAAAAATTCACTGTTCGGTTTTGGCTGAAGAAGCTATTAAAGCGGCGATCGAGGACTATAGAAAAAATAATGCTAATTAATGAGCTTTAGTTTTAATAATAATACAAGCAAAAATGGTAATCCGATTGTGGATTATGTGACTGTTTCTGATGAGGCAAGGATTCAACTTGATGCTTTATTGAAAGCTCGCAAAGAGCCTTGCGAAGGAATTCGCGTTGGTGTTAGAACTCGTGGTTGCTCTGGATTGTCTTACGCGATTGAATATGCTGTGAAAGACAAAAATATTACGAAATTTGATGATGTAGTAAAGGCTGGGGACATTGATGTTTACATTGATCCGAAGATTTCGATGTTTTTGATTGGCTCTGAAATGGTTTATAAAGAACAGGAATTAGAGGCTGGTTTTGACTTTGTAAATCCAAATGAGAAGGGTAGATGTGGATGTGGCGAGAGTTTCAAAGTATAATAAAATCTAACAATAGCTTTAGCGATTGTTAGATTTGAGGACTGGTCGGATTTTCTCTCGCAAATAAATTGCGAACCGAAAATTAGCAAGGGTTTGTTTGAAAAAATCATAGATTTTTTCTGGTTTTAAACTACTTATGTCATCTCGAACATTAGTGAGAGATCCCTTGTTAGCTGAAAATAGGTCTAGAGATTTATAATTGAAAATCTTGGTCGTAATTAACAAGGGATTTCTCAGCTTCGCTTCGAAATGACATATGGGGCTTTTAAAATGTGACATATAGGGCTTTTAAAATGTGACATATGGGGCTTTAAATGACATAGGTGGGAGAAAAAAAATAAAAAATAATGAATTACTTTAAAATATTTGAAATAAAAGAAGAAATCGATATTGATCTAGACTTACTTGAGGAAAAATATCACGAATTTCAACGAAATTTTCACCCCGATAAGGCTGGGGTTGAGGAAATTGAAAAATCAATGGCTTTTAATGAGGGTTTTGAGGTTTTAAGTGATGAAATTTCGAGAATTGCACATTTGCTGCAAATAAAAGACATTAATATCAATGATGATGAGAAAGCTCCGAAGGTTGATGTGTCTGTTTTACAAGAAGTTATGGAGTTGCAGGAAAAAATTTTGGAAGGTGGTGCTGATTTAAGTGAAATATCAAAAAAAATTGATGAGGCTTTGATTGAATCTAGGGATTTTTATGATAAAAATGAGCTAGAAAAAGCTGCGCAGAGTCTGATAAGAGTAAAATATTTGAAAAAAGCGCTAAAAGATTTAAAAAAAATATAAATTATGCCACTTTTAAAAATAGAAGAGCCCACCTATGCCAAGGCGGATGGGACCACAAAAACTGATGAATTGCCAATTGTCGGGATTGATTTTGGTACGACAAATTCACTAGTTGGGATTGTTGTGAATGATGAGGTGCGCTTTTTTAAAGGAGAAAATGGTGGCGAACTACACCCTTCTGTAGTAGAAATTGACGGCGTAAAAATCAAATCAATAAAAAGGCTTCTTGGTAAGGGCTTTAAGGATGCAAAAAATAACCAATATGACTTTGAAATTATAAAAGAAGGTGAGGATGGCTTGAAAA
Source organism: Rickettsia sp. (assembly GCA_038131245.1). Classification (GTDB taxonomy): domain Bacteria; phylum Pseudomonadota; class Alphaproteobacteria; order Rickettsiales; family UBA1997; genus CAMCFD01. The sequence goes on from JAYPPA010000009.1 coordinate 35,593, forward strand.
TTCAGATTGGCGAAAAATTATTTAGTCCAGAAGAAATTGCGGCGCGGATTCTTGGATATTTAAGAGACTTGGCACTTAGTGCGTTGCAAAAAACACCCCTTCAGGCTTCGCCTACCACTCCTCTAAAAGAGGGGAATTTGACTGAGTTCGATGATGAAGAGCCGTTAAAAGCCGTGATTACTGTGCCGGCATATTTTGATGAAGCGGCGAAAAATGCGGTGAAATTTTCTGCCAGGTTAGCAGGAATTGAGGTGGTGAGGCTTGTGAATGAGCCGACTGCGGCGGCTCTGGCTTATGGGCTTGATAATAAAACGGAAGGAACTTATGCAGTTTATGATTTAGGTGGCGGGACTTTTGATGTGTCGATTTTAAAAATGCAAAAAGGGGTTTTTCGAGTTTTAGGAGTTAGCGGCGATAATGAACTGGGCGGCGATGATGTTGATGAGGCTTTGGCTGTGGCTTTGACCGAAAAGCACCCTGCCCTAAAAAACATCCATAAATCTGAGTTAATTAAAACTGCGAAATCAATAAAAGAAAGATTTTCTAACAAAAAATCTCAAGAATTGACAATAGATTCTGTCAAAATAGTGATAAATTATGATGAATTTGTAAAAATAATCACTCCACTGATTGAAAAAACCATAAATATTACTAAAAATTTAATTGAAGAGCTTGAATTAGAGATTGGTGATGAAAAAAATGAGATAAAAGGAGTAATTTTGGTCGGTGGATCGAGCCGAATCAGGCTGATTAAAGAAAAATTGAAAGAGATTTTTAGTGAAGCGAAAATTTTTGATGATCATGATCCGGACTGCGTAGTTGGACAGGGGGCGGTTTTACAGGCTTATAATTTAAGTGGCAAAGGAAATGCTTTGCTTTTGGATGTACTTCCACTTTCGCTTGGGGTTGAGATGATGGGCGGAATTGTCGACAAAATCATCGCGCGAAATACCACTATTCCGATTTCGATGGCCAAGGAATTTACGACTTATGCGGATAATCAAACGGGGTTGAAGCTTCACATTGTGCAGGGCGAGCGCGAGTTCGCCAAGGATTGCAGGAGTTTGGCGCATTTTGAAATTACTGGAATTCCAGCGATGAGGGCTGGTCTGGCGCGGGTTTTGGTGACTTTTACGGTTGATGCTGATGGTTTATTGACAGTGACAGCAAAGGAAGAATTTACTGGAAAGGTACAAGAAATTCAGGTGAAGCCTACTTACGGGCTTGATGATGGTCAAGTTAAGGAGATGCTGATCGATTCATTGCAGCATTCTAAAGAGGACATGACTGCTCGGCTTTTGGCTGAAACTATTCGTGAAGCGCGGCAAAATGTTGATTTCATGCGGCGTGACTTAAGGCAATATCCGGACATGGTTACTGCTGAAGAAAAAAATGCAATTGAAGAAAAACTGGCGCAGCTTGAAGATCTGGCGCAAAATTCACAAGATAAAGATGAGATTGCGGCTAAGCAAAAGGAATTAGAGGCCGCCAGCGAAGAGTTTATCTTAAAAAAAGTCAATAAAACCCTAGAAGTTTATGTTGACAAAAAAGTTGATGAGGTTTAGGATTTATGTAATATTAATTTATTACAAAATAGATGCCTGGGGACTTTTCAGATTTCGCAGAAGATTTTTCATATATGGTTAATGTTGATGACGATGATCGCGATGGCATTGAATCTCGACTTCAAGAAATTGGTGTAAATGCACCGCTAAAAGTCGGCGACCATTATACTACTGCATTAATTTTAGCTATCGAGGCTGGTCGTAAAGATCTTGCAATAAAATTATTGGAGTATGGCGCCAATCCAGATGCTCGAGATGGTGAAGGGGTAACGCCTTTATATAGAGCCACACAACTTCGCATGGACTTATCTAGAAACTTAGCTAAACATGGGTCCAGAGGTACAATAGCTATAAAACAGAATGACTTCCTGCAAAGCCCATTACATTATGCAGCAAGACATGGTCACGATGATATAATACAAAGCTTAGTTATAGCTATGGCTGAACTTGGCGGCAGAAGAGTTACAGATGTTAAATTTAACTATGAAGATTTTAAAGGAATCTTTGACCCCAACTCTGTCGAAAATGGCAAAACCATGTTGCATTTAGCGGCTGAGAATGGTCATCTGAGTTTTGTCAAACTGTTAATAGAACAATGCGGCGCATCAACATTACTAAAAGATGAAAATGGTAAAAATGCACTTCAAATGGCGCTAGCAAATGGACATGAAGATCTTGCCGTATATTTAATGAAGGAAATGCTAAAAGAAGCTGCTAGAGAAAATACTAATGGTATTGCTGATGAAATTGATGAATTTAGTGATTTAGAAGATGGTGAAACCATGCTACATAGAGCGGCAACGCGAGGATGGCTTAAGACAGCCAGATTTTTAGTAGATGAATGCGGCGCAAAAATAAATCCAACAAATAGAGCTGGTCAGACCGCTATTCATTTAGCTAAAGAAAATGGCCATGAAGAAATTGCTGCCTTTTTAATGGACAGAATAATGAAAAAAGGCGCAGACCATGGTTATAGGGGCGCAATATTTACAGCAGCAAAATTTGGTTATGTAGAAATTTTAGAAAAATTAAAAGGTCAAGGAGTTGAACTTAAAATATCACTGCGAGATGGCATGACGCCACTACAAAGAGCGACCGAATTTGGTCAGCTTGAGGCTGTAGCATTTTTAGCAAAAAATGTGCAGGAAATGATTTATGTTGCCGCTAAACATGATGGTTCAAGAGTTATGGCTCGTATAGATGCTTTTTTAGAAGATGGTAAAGATCCTATTGAAGTTTTAAATGGACCTGTAAAAGGTGACGCCCCGGCAGCTTATATTGCTGCTCAGTATAATCAAGTTAGAGTTATGGAAGTGTTGTTTGCTAGAGGTGTAAATCTGGATCCATTGGTGACCTTAGCTGGACATAAGCCAGCAACTCCACTAGCATTGGCGGCATCCCTTGGTCATGTTGAAGTTGTAAAGTTTTTACTGGAGCAAAAAGATGTTGATATTGAAGGTAGAGGTGGACTTTCACCTTTGAAAGTAACGACTAAAGCAATAGCGCGAGAGGAGGACCCTGAAATTAAAGCTAGAAAAGAGAGTGTTTTAGAGTTACTGACACAGAAAATTGCTGAAAGAGATGCGGCTGTGGCTGAACCTGGGCCTTATGTTGAAAGTCCTAGAGCTGGGGCTGCGGCTGATGATAGAGGATCTGCGGCTGGAAAAAGATATGGCGATAGTCATTAATTACTCTAGATTAATACTTTTCTAAAACCGAACTTACAACTAAAGACACCTGCGTCAAAAAATGAAAAGCGCTACACCCTGCCCTGATTTTAAAAAGATTACTTTGCTTGCAAACAAGAATGTTCTAAGATTAATTTAGATGTCGAATCTAATTAATGAAATTCTTAAGATATGTTAGGCTCATCAGATAATAAACAAAAGGGAAATATTGTGCCAAGCAATCATCAATTGCAAGACCCTACGCAAATAATGGATATAGATGAATTTGCCGTTGGTCAATTTATGGATGCAGCACCTTTACAAAGATCCGCCAGAAGATATCAAGAAGATGGTGATATACTGCAAATAATGTCTAAAGTTGAGGCTCTCTCTAAAAATGACACTCAGGCTCAATTTCTTGAAAAACAAAAAAAACCACTACCGCCCGGACCAGCACGCCCAGGAAAACCGGAAGATGAAATACCGTTATTTTTTGAGTCAGAATATCTACAACAATCAATGCCTCTTTTGGTAGATGGTCGCATAGAAGTTGATACAAAAATTACCCAAAAAGGAAAAACTCTTTTGCACTTGGCCGCTGAATTTGGTGAAGAATACACCGTGCGATACTTGATTTCTAAGGGGGCTGATGTTAATAAGATTGATTCAGAAGGAGCAGGCGCCTTAGAGTTAGCAGTCGCTTTTGGATATATAAATATTGCAAGAGATTTACTAGAAGCAGGAGCCAATGTTGATGCAACAAATCCTTACAATAACGACGCAACAGCCTTATATACAGCTACAAAAAATGAAGACTTACCGATGATGCAGCTTTTAATAGATTTTGGGGCTGATGTTGAATTATCAGCCACTGGAAATTTTTCGCCGCTTTATGTGACTGCTGAGACTGTGAACTTAGATGGGGTAAAATTATTGTTAAGAGCTGGGGCTGATCCTACTAAATCTAATGATGAAGGCTTTACTGCGCTTTATTTGGCCTGCGATACTAATTTAAATGAAAATCCAAATATTGCAATTGAACTTATTCACGCTTTGCATGAGAGGGATAATGTTGATGATCGCGCGCGACTTGCTTATTTGATTAAATCAAGCTTGATTGAAAGAAATGGAAAAGATTGGGGAATCACAGATTCGATGTTTTCTTTAATAACCAATCTCATGCAATCGAATAATGAGCGCGCTGTTTTAGCCTTACAAAGATTGTGCGATGTGGGTGATTTTGTTAAACATCATATATTAGATGTCAAGAAGCAGTGGGATGAGTATTGCGAGGAAAATGGGATTGAAAAAAATCCAGCTTTGGATGTTATGGAGGAAGAGGTGGTTCAGCCGAATGCGACCCCTTCTCCTGCTAGAGGTCAATCTGGGGCTGCGGCTGTGTTGGAAGCTGCTTCTTTGGAAAGAGAATAGCTTGTATCTTTAAAAATTCACTTGTTAATGTATTGAATCGCTACAGTATCTTTGTAAATTTTTGCTTTTGAATTGACAAAGATAATTTAATATGTCATAATTGAAATGGAGAGCGTTATAAAATTTATGAAGTCCGAAATTCAATGTTTTTTACAAAATCACAAATAAAACATCTTCTTCTTGAGGCGGCCAAGAAAGACAAGGCTTTTTACGAGTTGGCAAGAAATCTTGGGCCGAAAGTTCAAGAAAGCATGTCCGGAAAAATTCCAGCTCATTTATCGGCGCAAATAAAAGAAATTGAGGAATCTGAATCTGATTGTCATGACATTATTAATTGCCAGGATCTTAATGGGTCTACTGCGTTGATTGTTGCTGCTTATAAAGGGGATATTGTTGCTGTTGTGGCTTTGATAGCGGCTGGGGCTGATGTTAATAAAAAAAATAGATTCGGAGTCGCCCCAATACATCATGCTGTTAGACATAATTACCAGGAAATTGTGGAGGAGTTAATTAGTGCCGGGGCGAACCTTGAGGGTAAATGCAGGTTTGTTTACAAGGGTGAATCTGATTTTGTTTATAATTTTACTCCTTTAAATATTGCTACTTATGTGAAGAATCCTACTCTTGTCATGAGGCTTTTGGCTGCTGGTGCGAACCCTGATTCAATAGATGAGATTACGGGATATACGGCGCTGCATTTTGCTGCTGTTGATGGTGATTTTGCTGTGGTAAAGAGTTTGCTAGATTCTGGGGCGGATTTTTCTGTTGCTTGTAGGAGAGGTGTGACTGCGCTGTTTTCCGCTGTTTTTTATGGTCATACAGATGTTGCAATTGAGATGATAAATAGAATTGCAAGAATTACTGATGATTTGGGGCCTTTTGAGGTTTTGGAGAAATCCAACCTCAAAGATATGCCAGAGCCAAAAAAAGGTGGCAAGATAGAGTCTTTTTTGAGGGGTGTTGTCGAGTCAGAGCATCCTGGGGCTCAAAAGGTTATTACTATTTTGAAGGAGTTGAATCCAAATGTAAGGGAGGCGATTGATGAGATGAAGCAGGCCAAACTTCCTTCTTCAAGAGTCCCTGGATTTAGGCCAAATAGTCCTGCTGGCGGGGCTGTGAATTATGGTGGAGAGGCTTTGGCGCGAGGAGATCGCGATCAATAATAGATTATTTCTTTTTCTTGGCGCGGTCGGCGTAAGGATTTTCAGATTTTCGAACTAACATCCTAATTGGCGAAAGGCCGAGGTTAAAGTCGCGACGCAAAGAATTGGTGAGATAGCGCTTATAATCAGAGTTCAGGACCTTTGGATGATTAGTGAAAACCGCAAAAGTCGGTGGGCGAGTTTTGATTTGGGTAATATACTTCACCTTAGTGTCGCGCCCTTTGTGGAGCTTTGGTGGGTGGTGAGCAACAGTGTCGAGTAGCCAATCGTTGAGCTTACTAGTTGGGATTCGAATTTGCCATTGCTGGTAAGTTTTGAGGATGTAGCTCATCAATTTATCAACATTATAGCCGGTTTTTGAAGAAATTCCAAGGATAGCGGCACCATCTACTTCACTAAAAAGCTCGCTAAGCTGCGTTCTGACTTGCCTTAGGAAATGCTCTTTATCTCCATCAACAGTGTCAATTTTATTGACCGCAAAAATCAACGCCCTTCCCTCTTTTAACACCTCGCTGGCAAGCGCCATATCTTGGTGGTCAACCAAGGAATTTGCATCCATGAGAAGGACCGCGATGTGGGCGAATCGAAGAGCGCGGAAACTGTCTGAGGCTGACATTTTTTCGAGCTTTTCTTTGATGTGAGCTTTGCGGCGGATTCCGGCAGTATCAATGAAGCGAATTTTGTGATCCTTGTAAGTGTGATCGATAGCAATTGAATCGCGAGTAATCCCAGCGCGTTCGCCGGTGACTAGGCGCTCTTGATTGATGATGCGATTTAGCAAAGTTGATTTTCCGGCGTTCGGACGGCCGATAATTGCGACTTGAAGGTCGGGTGCGGTTACTTCTTCGTCTAAATCTTCGAATTTTTCTTGATATTTTTTGTAAAATGGCACAATTTTTTCGTAAAGTTCACCAAATCCAAGCTTGTGCTCTGCGGAAATGCCAATCGGTTCGTCAAAACCAAGAGCGTAATATTCATTAGCCCAACCGTCATCAAATCCAGAGCTATTTTCACATTTATTAGCGACTAAAACGACATCTTTTTTGGTTTTGTGGAGCCACTTGGCGAAATATTTGTCCTTATTTTCAACTCCATGTTTGCCATCAACTACGAATAGACATAGATCGGCGTCTGCGACTGCGTAGTAGGTTTGCTCGACCATTTTTTCAGTCATATCGTCACCTTTAATTTCATTTTCAAGGCCCGCAGTGTCAATAGCAACGAAGGAAATGTCGCCAAGCTGCGCTCTGGATTCCTTGCGGTCACGAGTTACCCCAGCGTAGTCGTCGGTCATGGCAAAGGATTTTCCAACGAGCTTGTTAAAGAGGGTTGATTTGCCGACATTTGGTCTTCCTATTACTGCTATTTTAAACATAATTTCCTATTTTTTTACCAAAAGTAACCATTTTGAGCAAGTTAGGCAGCTTTAGCTACAAAAACTTTTTAACTTCGTCGCCAATATCATCTGACAACATAAAATGCTCGCCAATTAGGAATGAATTTATTCCACCAGCGTTTAGCTTTTCGATGTCAGAGCGCGATTTAATGCCACTTTCGCCGATTATGATGCGATCATCAGGGATCTGCTTGGCGAGATTTATTGAGGTATTAATATCAACTTTTAAAGTTTTAAGGTTGCGATTATTAATTCCAATTAACTTGCTTTGCATTTTAAGAGCGCGCTTTAGCTCTTCTTCACTGTGGACTTCGATTAAAACCGAAAGTCCAGAATTTATGGCAATTTCTTCCAATTCAAGAAGCTTTTCATCGTCAAGCATCGCCACAATAAGCAAAATACAATCAGCCCCGGCAAGCTTTGCTTCATAGATTTGATAAGCATCCGCGATAAAATCTTTGCGTAAAATGGGAAGGGTCGTGGCTTTTCTTACTGCGGCGAGATTTTCAAGACTGCCTTTAAAATATTTTTCGTCAGTTAAGACTGAGATGCAAGCTGCGCCGGCTTTTTGGTAGGTTTTGGCAATTTTTACCGGGTCAAAATCTGCTCTGATTAAGCCTTTTGATGGCGAGGCTTTTTTAATTTCACAAATTAGCGCGTTTTGATTCTGGGCATTTTTTGCTTTTAAAGCACCAGCAAAGTCAAGAATCTGACGCTTGCAGTCAATTTTCTTACAGATAGCCTCTACTGGGGTGTGTTTTTTGCGATTTCTAACTTCGATTAGCTTATGTTGATATATTTCTTGTAAAATATTCACTTTATATGGTTTTATTCAATTTTTAGACCAAGTAGTTTGATTTATAAATTGCCAATTGATGAGGTCTCGTATGGGTGATACTTGGACGAATCAATTGGTGATTTAGGGATCAAACTACGATGCCTAAATTTAAAAAAATAGGCCTTTGAACATGGCTACCCCATCCGTCGAGCCGGTTTGTCGATCAACAGCCCTTTCTGGGTGAGGCATCATACCAAGAACATTACCGTTTTCATTACAAATCCCAGCTATGTTAAGCTGTGAACCGTTGGGGTTACTATCATCAGTAACATTGCCGTTTTTATCAGCATAGCGAAAAACTATATTGCCACCATCTTCAAGTGACTTTAAAGTCTCAGGATCGGCAAAGTAATTACCATCGGCGTGAGCTATTGGAATGCGCACAACCTGACCTAGTTTATAGTCTTTGGTAAAGCTATTTTGGTTATTTTCAACTCGAAGATGGACGTCGCGGCAAATAAATTTCATATCGCGATTGCGCATTAAAGCACCTGGTAAAAGACCAATCTCGGTTAGAATCTGAAAACCATTACAAATTCCAAGCACCCTTGTTCCACGACCCGCAAGCCTTTTTACTTCACTCATCACTGGAGATATTTTGGCCATTGCGCCACATCTCAAGTAATCGCCATAGGAAAAACCGCCTGGCAAAATAATCAAATCATACCCATTATCGAGCTTAGACTCTTTGTGCCAGATGTTATCAACCTTACTGGTATATTTTTCCAAAGTTGTAATCGCATCACGATCACAGTTGGAAGCTGGGAATGTAATTACTGCTACCTTCACCTTTTTAATTATTTATTAATATTTATAACAATATTATAGCAGATATTATTTAAAATAGCAAGAAAATGCCTTAATATTGTAAAATGGTCAAATAATCAATATTATTTATATTTTCGGCAAGCTTGACAAATACTCTGTCTAGCTCGACTTTTGTTACTACGCCGGCCAATATTCCTGGCGGAATTTGGTCGCCATCACTTGAGGTAAATACAAGCTCACCTTGAGTAATTCCATGATTTTTTGACAAATATCTTATTTCCATCTCACTTGAATTATAGCCAGTCAGTATTCCTCTAGCACGAGAATCAGCAGAAACGACAGGAATTCTGGACTTTGCATCAGTTAAAAGCATAACCCTGGACTTTCCGGCAAATGTTTGTACAACCCTTCCAACAACACTTTTTTTGTAAACGACGATTGATCCAGTTTTAATCGAAGCATCATCGGGATGCTTAACTGTGAAGTTGTGATTAAATAAGCCATAGGATCTGCCAACAATTTGCACAGTCATATAGTTGGTACTTTTTGGAACTACGAATTTTAGAATTTCCTTTAACTCTTTATTCTCATTTTTAATATAGATTGTGTTAACTAGTATTTTTCTTAACTCTTGATTTTCTTTTCTTAAAGTGACATTTTGTTTTTTTGCATCAACTAACTCTTGAAAATCAAGAATTAAAGTATATACGGTTTTAAAAGGATAGCTAAAAATGTTGACGATTGGGGTGGAGGCGCTAAAAATGGCGCTTGAAATATATCTAGTAACAATGTGATCAGATCTTGACATGGAAATGAAAATAAGGCACAAAAAAACCAGAAAATATAGCTCTATTTTATTAAGGAAATTAATAAAATGACTAGCGATATTATATTTATTGAACCTTGCCTGTTCTGGTCTGAGATATTGCTTCATTTAACAAAAGTCTTGAAGATTTGCACTAATCTTGACGGAAAAGAACTGCCCTAAATAGCTTCATATTTTCTAGAACTTTACCGCAACCATTAACTACGCATAGTAGTGGATCTTGAGCAACAAATACTGGCAATCCGGTTGCTTGACGAACTACATAATCAAGATTTTTAAGCATAGAACCACCGCCACTTAACACGATTCCTTTTTCTACTATATCTGAAGAAAGTTCAGGCGGAGTACATTCCAAAGCGACTTTGATGGCTTCGATAATTTGCTCGACTGGCTCCATTAAACTTTCAGCGATTTGTTTTTCAGTTAAAACCATTTCTTTTGGAATTCCAGTTGCTAAATCGCGACCTTTAACTTCGATGGTTTCGCCATCACCTTCTTCTGGTGGACAAGCCGCACCAATGGCTTTTTTAATTTTTTCAGCAGTAGATTCACCAATCAGTAAATTGTGATAACGCCTGATATAAGAGATAATTGCATCATCCATTTTATCACCACCAACCCTTACAGATCTTGAGTAGACAATCCCCCCAAGCGACAAAATTCCAACCTCAGTTGTACCACCACCAATATCAACAATCATAGAACCAGTCGGCTCGGTGACCGGCAAATTAGATCCAATCGCAGCGGCCATTGGCTCTTCTATTAAGAAAACTTCATTAGCCCCAGCGCCTTCAGCAGCATCTTGGATAGCGCGTCTTTCAACCGGAGTAGATCCAGAAGGAACACAAATTATGATTAGAGGCCCAATCCAGCTTTTAGTTTGATTAACTTCGCGGATGAAATGCTTGATCATTTCCGCAGCAACCCTAAAATCAGCAATCACACCATCTTTTAGTGGTCTAATTGCATCAATTTTCGCTGGGGTTCTTCCAAGCATCATTTTTGCAGTATTACCAAACGCGCAAGGTATCATCTTACCGTTTTCATGCATGACAGCAACAACAGATGGTTCATTTAGTACCACGCCCTGCTCCTTAACATAAACCAAAGTATTTGCAGTTCCAAGATCAATGGCGATATCCTTGGAAGAAAAAGAAAATTTAAAGAACATAATTTATTTTTGTTATTTTTTACGACATACTACTATTAAACAACAAGTAAAATTAAAAATCCATTAAAATTTTGAGAAATATTTTTTTGTTTTCAACAGGTGTTTTTTTACCCCTAGGTGATGTCGAGTTTTATCTTGCAATCAAGCTGCGAAATGAGGGTTGTAGATTTTATGATCTCTTAACCGATCAACTTCTCCAAGCTGTTAAGGTAAGCAATTGCCGAGGCCTCAAGTACATCAGTACTAGAACCAGAGGCGCTGTAGATTTTTCCGTCTTTTTTTAAGCGCACATTTGCAGTAGCCTGAGCATCTGTTCCAGAAGTGACTGCATTAACTTGATATAATTCAAGAGTTGCTTCGTGCGGAATTAAATTTTTAATTGCACCAAAAATCGCATCAACTGGACCAAATTTCGAAGAAAACTCACATTCTTTGATTTTTTTATCGATTTTTATGGCAATTTTGACTTTAGCTTGATCTTTTTTGCCGCAATCAACATGCAAATCGGTTAATTCAATTTTAGAATTAGCGTGCGTGATCGAATCATCAACCAAAGAAATAATGTCTTCATCTAAAATTTCCTTTTGCTTATCAGCCAACTCCTTGAATTTAGAGAAAGCTTCACCGAATTTTTCTTCACTTAAATCATAGCCAATCTGACTCAAACGGTCTTTAAAAGCCGCCCTACCCGACAATTTACCCAAAGTAAGAGAAGTTTTTTCTAAACCGATAGATTCCGGAGTCATGATTTCATAGGTCTGGCGATTTTTTAACATGCCATCTTGGTGAATTCCGCTTTCATGAGCAAAGGCGTTGGCACCAACAATAGCCTTGTTATACTGTACCGCAAAACCAGTAATATTTGAAACTAATTTCGAGGCACGCATAATCATTTTGGTGTCGATATTGGTCTCAAAATTGTAAAAATCACTACGAGTTTTTATGGCCATGACGATTTCTTCTAATGCAGCATTACCGGCTCTTTCGCCAATTCCGTTAATTGTGCATTCAATTTGCCTAGCCCCAGCAGCAACCCCAGCCAAGGAATTAGCCACAGCCAAGCCTAAATCATTATGACAATGGGTTGAAATTATGGCTTTATCGATGTTGGCAACATTGTCTTTTATAGCCTTGATTAAGTCGTAAAATTCATTCGGAGTCGAATAGCCAACAGTGTCAGGAATATTAACCGTAGTCGCACCAGCCTTAATTGCGACTTCAATTGCTTTGAACAAAAAATCACGATTCGAGCGCGTGGCGTCTTCTGGGGACCAATCAACTTCATCAACATAGCTTTTAGCCAAAGAAACGCTGTCGGTGATAGCCTCTAAAACTTGCGCTTCATCCATCTTCAACTTATATTGCATGTGAATTGGACTTGTAGCAATAAATGTATGAATACATGGACGAGCAGCGTCACGCACAGCCTGCGCGGTTCGCTCTATGTCGCTTTTTTTGGCGCGAGCAAGGCCACAAACGGTAGAATTTTTTACAACTTTAGCAATTTCGTTCACAGCCTTAAAGTCACCATTAGAAGCAGCAGGAAAGCCAGCTTCAATCACATCAACACCCATTTTTTCTAGAGTTTTGGCAATAAGTATCTTTTCTTCTAAGTTCATCGCAGCACCAGGGGCTTGCTCTCCGTCTCTTAATGTTGTATCAAAAATTTTAATTTTCTCTCTAGTCATTTTTATTTTTTTAAATAAGCTCAATCATCAGCATACTATTGCAAAGTTTTGCTATTTTATCGAGCTTTTATTTTTGACCTTATCAAATTATAATGTCATACAATTAATCTTATAATTTTATAAAAAAAATAAGTAAAAAATGCATACAATATTCCATTATATATTATAGCATATTTCAAAATATTTTGCAAGAAAAAATTGCTTTTTGGTGAATAAATAATAGAATTAAGTTTATTAGTAAAAAAATCTTAAAAAATGATCAAAAAATTGAAAAAAGGAGATCTAATAGATATAGTGTCCCCAGCCTCTCCAGTGACTTTTGAGGAATTGGCGAGAATTCAAGAATATTTGGCTGAAAAAGGCTTTAGATCGCGCTGTTTTTTGGCTGAGCAGATTGCAGTAGAAAAAGAAGCGGCAAATAAGTTCCCAGCAAGTAGTGGTAAAACGCGCTTTGACCAGCTAAAAATGGCGATTGAGGCGAGTGATTCTAGCGCGATTTGGTGCAGCTGTGGTGGCTATGGCAGTGCGGATTTGCTGGAATTTTTTGATAAAAACCAAAAAATAGAACAAACTAAGCAATTTATCGGATTTAGCGATATTACTGCACTGGCGACATTTTTTAGGCAGAACTTCGGGTGGGAGACGATTTACGGACCGATGCTTCGGCAATTAAGCCAAGGAAAGCTGCAAAAACATAGTGAAGATGCGGTTTTTGAGCTTATTTTGGCCGAAAATGATAGAAAAATGCTAGATTTTTGGCAAAAACTTGAAATTTCACATATTTTGGGTGAAAAAGAGGTTTCTGGTGAGCTGGTTGGTGGATGTGTTAGTGTTTTGGCGCATGATTTGGCAACTCAAAATCAGGTAAATTGGGACGGAAAAATTCTGCTTTTAGAAGATATTGAAGAAAAAGGCGAGAAATTGGACCGAGTTTTTACGCAGTTTTTGACTATTATGGCCGAATCTAGAGCTTTTCCTAAAGCGATTTTACTGGGTAATTTTTATCAATTTATTGAAGATGAAAATTTGATTAAAAATATCAATATTGCGATTGATAAATTTATTAGAAATATTGAGGAAAAAGGCCTTAATATTGCGGTATTTATTGAAAATAATGGCTTTTTAGGGCATAGCAGCGGGATTTTGCCGGTTATTTTGGGTCGAGAAATTGAGATTGGAAATAAATATTTCTTGCAAAAATAATGTGTTTATGTTAAAATTTGTATTATATTTTATGATGTAATTATTTGCAAATATGACGAAACAATATCAGGTAGAATCAGTTGAGGAGAATTGCGAAAATCCTGAAAGTAAAAGGATGACGATTAACTTTGGGCCACAGCATCCGGCTGCCCATGGGGTTTTGAGACTTGTCTTGGAGATGGATGGTGAGATTGTGACTAAGGCGGATCCACATATTGGGCTGCTTCATCGTGGGACTGAGAAACTTATCGAGTATAAAACCTATTTACAGGCGGTGCCTTATTTTGACAGGCTTGACTATGTATCACCGATGTGCCAAGAGCATGCTTTTGCTCTTTGCGTGGAAAAGCTTTTAGGCTGCAAGATTCCTGAGCGAGCTAGCTATATTCGCGTGTTATTTTCGGAAATTACCCGGATTTTGAATCATATTATGGCGATTACGACCCAGGCTTTGGACGTTGGGGCTATGACTCCTTTGCTGTGGATGTTTGAAGAAAGGGAAAAAATGATGGGTTTTTACGAAAAAGTCAGTGGTTCGCGGATGCACGCCGCTTATATCAGGCCTGGAGGGGTTAGTCAAGACTTGCCAGATGGTCTTTTGGAGGAAATTTCTGAGTTTGCTGAAAAATTTCCGGGCTTCTTAAAAGATATGGAGAATCTATTGAGTGAAAATCGGATTTTCAAACAAAGAATGTGTGAAATTGGCGTTGTGACTAAGGAAGAGGCTCTTGATTGGGGTTTTACTGGACCAATGCTTCGCGGTTCTGGGGTTGCTTGGGATTTAAGAAAATCGCAGCCTTACGAGGTTTATGATAGAATGGATTTTGATATTCCAATCGGGAAAAATGGTGACTCTTATGATCGTTACTTAATTAGGGTTCAAGAAATGTACGAATCAATCAAAATAATCAAACAATGTATCGAGCAAATACCTGAAGGGCCGGTGTTTACTGATGACGGGAAGATTGCTCCACCTTCTAGGTATGATTTGAAAGGGTCGATGGAGGCGGTAATTCACCATTTCAAGCTTTATACCGAAGGTTATCATGTGCCAAAAGGTGAGGCTTATGGGTGCGTTGAGGCTCCGAAGGGGGAATTTGGCGTTTATTTAATTTCTGAAGGGGCGAATAAACCGCATAGATGCAGGATTAGAGCACCTGGATTTGCGCATCTTCAGGCTCTTGAATTTATGGCTAAAGGACATATGCTCGCAGATGTGGTGACAGTAATATCTACGCAAGATATTGTATTTGGTGATGTTGATAGGTGATTTTGTCAATTTAACGAACCTGAGAGGCTTGGATGGTCCTGGTTTGCTGAAGCTTATTTAAACAAGATATTAATCTTTAATTATTCAAAATAAAGAGATGAGCAGGAAAGGTGAAAGAGGAAGGCATCATAAAAATAGGTTACTTGGTGGGTTGGATATGCTGGACAGAAGCAGCGATTCATCTTCTGAATCAGAAGGGGAATTTACGCCTGGAACTAACTCATCGACTTCACCTACTGTTATAACAAATATTAGTACCGTAAGTCCTACGACTTCGGCTGGTTCTAGCTCTCCATTTTCAACAAGCCCTTATATTAGTCCAGCCACTACTCGCCCTGGAAGTGCAAGCGGCGTTAGAACAAGTACTTCATTTCTTGCAACGACGACGACTGATAGTAGGTCTGCTATGGTTGCCAATGAAAGCCTGGGACCGCACATCAGAGAGATTGCTGTATTGGCAAAAGCAGGGCGAGATTCAATAACTTGTGCGCGACTCAACGAGATAATGGTTCAGGTTGGGACTGAAAAATTTGGCTTTCAAAATGATTATGACCACCCAAATACTTTATATATTCTTCATAAGGATGAAGGTGGGGCTGGGGTTAAGGGAATACAAACTGCAAATAGAATAGCTTATTGCCATGGGGCTGAGATTGTTGTAAAAATTATAGATGGACAAATTTGCGTAACAAATCACGCTATATCTGGCAAAAATCTTACCACATATGTTGCTAGCAGACCGGTGAATGATGAGTCGCTACGCGAGGTGGCTGAAAAAGTTATAGAATTATCCTTGAAACCAAGGGGTCCTGAAGAAGAACCTAGACTGAAAAATGCCAACCCTGGCGGAATCTCAGACCTAACGCTTCCTTCGGAAGTTGAAAATTCTTTAGAGGAAAATTCTGAAACTAGAGAGGTTCGGGTGGATTGTTTTAGAGAAAGTGGATTTGATCTTAAGGGTAAAGTTAAAAAGTTTATTTTAGGTGGCGCTGGCCCTGCTGCTAGTGCTGCTTTTTTTATGAGCACTGTTAGGAAAGCGGAGAAAGATGGGGCTCTTGATGATTTTTTTATTGCACATCTTAGTCTTACTAACTGTCCAGGGAAATATCCATATCTTAGCGGCAAGGGGCCGTCTTTCTTAAAGTTTTACACAGAGGAAGTGTATTTTTTTACAGATCTTCTTGGCGTGGAAAAAGTTGTTACTCCATGCAATACAAATCATATTTTGATGAGAGAGGATCTAGTGAATGGCGGTCCTGGCTGGGCGGCTGATCATATGGATAAGATTGTGGATTACCGAGATGCTTTGGTAAGTGAATTAAAAGAAAGAGGGGTTAAAAAGGTTCTTTTACTTGGAACTGAGGCGACTACGACTACTCATAAATTGTATCACGAGGTATTAAAAAAGGCTGGGATAGAGATTGTGACGGCAAATGAGGATGGACAAAAGCTAGTAACTGAGGCTATTTATGATGTTAAAGCAGGAAGAATGAAAAAGGCTCAGGGGCTAATAGAAGGGGTTGTTAAAAAATATGGTAGAGATGTGACGGTGGTGCTTGCTTGCACTGAGCTACCTTTGCCTTTTGAAGAAAAGCAAATTATTGACAATGGTTGGGTTTGTGTTTCTGATGCGGCCGTAAAATTTATGAGCAAAATAAGTCTGCACAAAAAAGACCCAGACTCAAAAATTCAACCATCAGAGGCAAGTACACTATCCTCGCCCTCTGAAAAAGTAACAGCTGTAGGTTTATGAAATTTATAAGAAAAAAGAAAGACAAAAAGAAGGAAGAGATTTCAAGCGCCATTGCTAGAAAGTTTCTTATGTTTTATCAGCTACTAATCTGCGCCTTAATTATTGCTGGCGTCATGTTTTCTTCAATTGCTATTGTTAATAAAAATGACGAAGTTGAAAAAATGATGATAAGTCACTCTAAGATATTGAAAAATATCATGAAGAATGAGATAAATCAAATAGAATATCAGCTTAATTATGCTTCTTCTAAAATATCATTAATTAGTAACAACTATAGTAAAATCGACCAGCTTTTATCTTCTCTATCTTCAACTGCTAATACCAACATTTCTTTGTCGTGGAATTCTTATTCATGGATAAATAAGGATGACAAAATTGCTATTGATGGAAAATTGGGAATTTTAAAAAATAAACCCGATGTATCTAGAAGAGATTATCTTAGGTTTACAAAATTTAAACAAACTGGGGCGGTTCTTGGATCTCCTATTTATGGAGCCATCTCAAGAAGATATATAATTCCGGTGGCGATTGGAACTTTTCGTGGTGAATCTCAATATCTAGGAACATTGGTTTTTGGACTGGATGTTGATAAAATTAAAGAGAAAATGAACTCGGAAATCAACGATAAGAAAGTGAGTTTCTTGATATTTAAAGAAGGTAGCTTGTTATTTTACTCTGGAGATATTACAGAATCTGTAATTAGTCATATAGAAGATAAGGCAAAAATTTTATCTTTAGAAGAGGGTGATTTAGAGACAAAACTTACAAATCAGGGGTTGTTTTTTGGAGATGGCTATATTTCCGTTTTTAAAAAAGATGATAATTTTCCTATCGAAGTTGCAGTCATCTATGATAGTAAGCACTATTCAGAGCAAATTACTAATCTGATAATTGAAAAGATGTTAATAGTGTTGCTTTTAGCGATATTGTTTTTTATATTATTTAAAATTCTTTATTTAAGGATAATTAAGCCCGTATCCCATCTTTCACAGTTTGCTAAACAAATATCAAGAAAAGATTTTAATACCAACATACAAAAACCTCTGAATAAAGAGCTGAACGAAATTTATGATTCGCTTAACCTAATTAGTCAGTCATTTTCCAAAGAAGAGTCAATGAAAAAGCAGCTAATTGATATCAATAAAAAGCTTGCGGCGGAAAATGCATCGAAAAATGAATTTTTCCAGGCTATTTGTCACGACATTAGAAGTCCGATCTTCTCAATATCAAATGATGTAAAAACACTTGGGGAATTGACAAAAAATAAAGAAGTTCAAACAATAATAAGCAATTTCAACGAAAATGTTACGGATATGCTACAACTTACAGAGGATCTGCTTGATATTTCTCGCACCTCAAGTGGATCGATAAATGTTGACAAAAAATCAAAGACTGAAGTAGTTGAGGTAATAAATCGATCAATAAAGATCTGCTCAAGCTTTGCAAAAAAACGAGGCGTGACAATTAAAAATGCAACTGATAAAGAAATTAATAAGATAAAGCTAGACTCAAAGAGGCTTAGGCAAATTCTAGTAAATATTTTGACAAAATTGACTGTTACAAGTAAAAAAGAAAGTGCAATAAAAATCAGCGTTGAGGAATTTTCTAGCGAAAACCAAGATAAATTACGAATCTACATAAGAAGCAGCTCTGATCACTTGGCTTTAGATAAGGAAACTGACGAATATAAAGAAAATATGAAGAAATTTGGTATGCTTGGAAGTGATGTCAACGATTTAAACGCTGGACTTAAACATACCAAGGACTTGATTGGCCTAATGGGCGGAACTTTTGAAATGGAAATCAAAAAGAAAGAGTCTTGTCTAATTAAAATTACCTTTAATTACTAATCTTGCATATTTTCATTGATTTTATAGTCTAGATAGGCTATAATATAATTGGAAAAAGTCTATATGAGTAGCTATTTGACTTTTAGAAGCGCAAAAAAGCATTAATATGAAACAAAACGAGTTAAACCCAAATGTTATTCAGGATCTGGCTGAAGAATTGACTGAAAACTCTATACGCCCTACCCTAATCAAGGATTTCCTTGGTCAAGAAAAGCTCAAAAGCAACTTGTTGGTTTTCATTGAATCAGCAAAAAAAAGGAATGACACTCTTGATCATGCAATATTTTACGGACCACCGGGACTTGGCAAAACAACTTTGGCGCAAATAATTTCTAATGAAATGGGCTTTGGATTTAAATCAACTTCTGGCCCAGTAATCACAAAAGCTGGCGATTTAGCGGCAATTTTAACGAATTTACAAGAAGGAGATGTGCTATTTATTGACGAAATACATCGTTTAAATAAGAATATCGAAGAGGTTTTGTACTCAGCAATGGAGGATTATAAGCTGGATATTTTAATTGGCGAAGGGGTCTCTGCGCGTGCAATTAAGATTGATTTACCAAAATTCACTTTGGTTGGGGCTACGACTAGAATTGGCCTGATCGCAAATCCCTTGCGCGATCGCTTTGGGATTTTGATGAGAATCGAATTTTACAACGAAAAAGAGTTGGCGCAAATCATACTTAGGGACGCTAAAATACTAAATATTCAAATCGAAGATGATGGTGCATTTGAAATCGCCAAAAGATCCCGTGGCACACCAAGAATAGCAATCAGACTACTTCGAAGAGTAAGGGACTTTGCATTAAATGATGGCAAAGAAATAATCACCAAAAAAGCTGCAAATAGTTCGCTTAGCAAGCTGGAAATCGACCAGATCGGCTTAGATTCTAGTGATTTACGCTATTTGCGCTTTATTGCAACCAATTACAGCGGCGGCCCTGTTGGAATTGACACAATCGCATCAGCAATTAGCGAAGAAAGAGACACTGTTGAGGATGCGATCGAACCTTACTTGATACAGCAAGGCTTTATTGAAAAAACCCCAAGAGGCAGAATGCTCACTAAATCAGCCTTTAAACATCTTGGCCTAGATGCAATAGCAGAAGGGGCAAATGACAATGAATAAACCCAATTTACCTTTAAAAGGTAATTAGGAATTGAAAATTGATTATGAAAAAAATCTTAGTTATTATCACAGGAAGTATTGCCGCTTATAAATCACTGGATTTGGTGCGCGATTTGCAAAAGAAATCTTACCAAGTTAAGGTGGTTTTGACAAAATCAGCACAAGAATTCGTAACAAAATTACTGGTAAATTCCTTGGTTGGCAAGGAAAATGTGTATACCGAGCTTTTTGACGAGTCTGACACGATGACACATATTAGCTTATCTCGAGAGGCAGATCTCGTGGTGGTTGCTCCTGCCACTGCGAATTTTATTGCAAAAATGGCCAATGGTTACTGTGACGATTTGGCTTCGACCGTAATTAGCGCTTGCAATAAAAATGTACTAGTCGCCCCAGCAATGAACGAGAAGATGTGGAAAAATGCTGCAAATGTTGAAAATGTGACCAAACTTAGGAAATCTGACAAATTCTTGATCGTGAATCCAGCTGATGGAGTTTTGGCTTGCGGTGAAGAAGGGGTCGGAAAAATGGAAGATATCGCCATAATTGCCCAGGAAATTGAAGATTATTTCGCAAAATCTATTTGCCTAGCTGGAAAAACCATCATATTGACAGGAGGAGGCACCAGAGAGGCAATTGACAGTGTTCGCTATATCTCGAACAGTTCAAGTGGAAAACAAGCCGTAGAGATCGCTAAAAGCCTAAAAAAGGCTGGAGGCGATGTTAGATTTGTTGCTGCAAATATTGCGATTGAGACAGGTTTAGATGAAAAAAATGTTTACAGGGTCTCTTGCGCAGACGAAATGCTTGCTAAAGTCAATGATTTACTGACTGAATTTAGCAGCAAACTACAAGATGTGGTATTTGTTTCTTGTGCGGCTGTGGCTGATTATAGGGTGAAGGAAGTTTCCGACATAAAGCTTAAAAAAGAGAAAAATGACGAGCTAGACCTAAAATTGGTCAAAAATGTCGATATTTTAAGTACAGTTGCTCATTTAGAAAAAAGGCCGGGAATTGTTATTGGCTTTGCTGCTGAGGATGGAGAGGCTTTGATTGAAAATGCCAAGTCAAAGCTTAGCAAAAAAAATTGCGACTTAATTGTGGCTAATGATATCAAGGGTGGAGAAATTTTCGGCAGCGATCAATCTGACGCCTATTTTGTGACTAAGGATGGCGCTTTAAATCTTGGAAGGCTTAATAAAAAAGAGGTAGCAGAAAAGCTAGTCGCGCAAATTAAACACATCTACCAAAGTAAGTACGCGGAGTAACCGGCTTGGCATTATAATTTTGCTCAATCAAATTAGCAAAGGTAACATCATAAATCCTTTCTTGCTTTGAAGTAATCACGTAGTTTGGATAGCTATAATCATCAAGACACATTTTGTTACTGAGCAAAAGTTTGTTCAAAAGATTCACCTCTTCTTCATTCATCAACATATGTTTTTCGTCCATTCTGGCCGATTCGGTTTTTTTCACAAACTCACCTTCCACCTTAAAAAGAAAAGTATGGTTACTTGAAGAGCCAGAATTATATTTCTTAACCTTGCCATACTGCATAATATTACCAGCACAAGAGCTAAGCATAATTAAAGTGAGTAAATAAGGTAAAACTTTCATCGATTAGATCAACTAATAAATATTAACTAATAACAATATTAAGCGATACAAAAATAAATGTCAACGGGGTTTTAAAGAATTTTTGAAAAAAATGTTGACAAATTTGGACTTGACATGATATGCTATAATTAGAGGTTGGTGAATTGCCAAATAGTATCTAGTACTAATTTTATAATATAAAACACCCCATTAAGAAAATAAAGAGATAAAAAATGGAGGCTTAAAGTAAGTGAAAAAACCTACAATACACACCTCCAGAATTAAGTAAGTATCTTTAAGACCAAATTTTAAAGGCCTTAAATACTACTCTTGATCAGAAGATTGTTTTTCAGCTTTTGCTGTTGCTTTTTTAGGGGTCACAGGTTTTTCTTCAGCTTTATCAGAAGAGTTATCTTGAGCAAAATCAAGTCTTTCCTTGATTCTAGAAGCTTTACCAGTAAGTTCCCTTAAATAGTAAAGTTTTGCTCTTCTAACAACACCTTTTTTCATAACTTCAATAGAAGAAACTAATGGAGAATGAGCAACAAATTTTCTTTCAACGCCAATACCAGAGCTGATTTTACGAACAGTAAAAGTCGCATTATAGTTGTCGTCAGATTTAGTTTTAGCTATCACAACACCTTGAAAAGCCTGTAATCTAGTGGTTGCACCTTCGGTAATTTTGTATTTTACACTAACGGTATCGCCTACTTTGAATTTCGGAAAAGCCTCCTTTCTAGCCTCTACCGACTTTTTAGCTTGAGTATTTTCAAAATCTTGTATAATTTGCTTTTTCATAATTTAATGAATTAATTCTTTTTAGTTATTTTTTAGCTGCAGCTTTTGCTGGCTTTTCTTCGGCTACTTCTTCTTCGGCTTTTCTATCAACTAATTCCATGATAGCCATGTCAGCCTTGTCCCCAGTTCTGAATCCACACTTTAGGATTCTGATATAACCGCCATTTCTACTTTCAATTCTAGGAGCAACGTCCTTGAAAAGCTTATTAACGATTGACTCACTGCCAAGAATTGAGATTGCCCTTCTTCTGTTTGACAAATTGTCTTTTTTAGACAAAGTAAGAAGCTTTTCGATGAAAGGCTTTACTTCTTTTGCCTTAGGCAATGTTGTTTTGATGAATTCATGCTCAACAAAAGCAATGGCAAGATTTCTTATCAAAGCCTTTCTATGTGCAGAATTTCTGCCTAATTTTCTACCTTTAATTCTATGTAACATAACAAATAATTATTTATTTAATCCTATTTTGACTATACTAGCTCTTTATTTTTAAGCTTCAAAAGGTCATCTAGGTTGCTAGGTGGCCAGTCTGGTAATTTCATACCAAAATTTAAGCCCATATTTTTTAGATTATCCTTAAGTTCATTCAAAGATTTTCTACCAAAATTAGCTGTTTTTAGCATATCTGATTCACTTTTAGTAACCAAATCACCAACATAGATGATATCTTCGTTTTTAAGGCAGTTATAAGATCTAACTGACAATTCAAGCTCATCAATTGTTTTAAGTAGATTCTTGTTGAATCTTGGCTCGTCTCCTTGCTCAGACTGAACTGGAGCATCAATTTTAGCAACATCAAAGTTGATAAACACTTCCAATTGGTCTTGAAGAATTTTCGCAGCAACACCAAGAGCATCACGAGGAGTGATTGAACCATTAGTTTCAATATCCAAAACTAGCTTGTCATAATCAGTAATTTGACCAACCCTTGAATTTTCTACTTTGTAAGCAACATTTTGAACCGGAGAGAATAAAGCGTCGATTGCAATAATTCCAACTTGGTCATTATTTTTGTTTTGATCAGCACTTACATATCCTTTGCCAGACTCAACATTAAGCTGGATATCAATTTTACCACCTTGAGCAAGGGTGCAAATCAATAAGTCTTTGTTAGCAATTTCAACGCCAGCTGGAAGTTGAATTGAACCAGCATATACTGGACCTTCTTTATCAGATGAAAGTTTCAAAGTGCAAGAATCAGCAGTACTTTTAGTGATTGCTAAAGACTTGATATTCATGATGATATCAATAACATCTTCTTTTACTCCATCAATTGCACCAAATTCATGAAGTGCATTTTCAATTTTAATTGAAGTAACTGCAAATCCAGTCAGTGAAGAAAGAAGGACTCTTCTAAGAGCGTTTCCTAGGGTGTTACCAAAACCTCTTTCAAAAGATTCCATAACGAAGGTAGATTTTCTAATATCGTCGTCACCTTCTTTGGTAACTATAGATGTTGGTTTTGTTAAGTTGTGCCAATTCTCTTTTAAAACTGTCATATTTTTTACTTTTAATTAAGTATTAAAACTGAAAAATTATTATTACTCCAAAATGCCTTCAGCTTTAGCATTTAGGATAAAAATCCAAATTAAACTCTTCTTCTTTTAGCGGGTCTACATCCGTTATGAGGATGATAAGTTTTATCTGTAATAAGAGTAGCACCAAGTCCAGCAGCCTGAATAGCTCTAAGAGCTGATTCTCTACCTACTCCTGGTCCGGTTACTTCGATGCTAACGGTATTGAGTCCGTATAGCTTCATAGCTGTTTCTACTGCATCTTGTGTAGCAACTTGGGCTGCGTATGGAGTTGCTTTTCTAGAGCCTTTAAAGCCGTGCTTTCCAGCTGAAGACCAAGAAAGAACATTGCCTTGAAGATCTGCAACGGTAATTATAGTGTTGTTAAAACTAGCGTGAATATGCACAACGCCGGTTGTAACATTTTTCTTCTTTTTACTTCCTGTTTTTTTACTACTGTATTTAGCCATATTATTTTTTATTATTTAGTTGCTTTTTTCTTACCTGCAATAGCAACGCCTCTTCCTTTTCTAGTTCTGGCGTTGGTACTAGTTCTTTGACCCCTAACTGGAAGCTTTTTGACGTGCCTGATACCTCTGTAACAGCCAATATCAATTAGCCTTTTTACATCAGATGCAGTTTTTCTTCTCAAATCACCTTCCAATACTGGATACTCTTCTTCCAGTAAGGATCTAACTTTTGCAAGAACATCTTCAGAGATGTCTTGAGTTCTTTTTTTAAGGTCGATTTTTAATTTCGCACATATTTTTTCAGCTCTAGTTTGACCTATTCCATAGATATAGGTAAGAGCAATGACAAATCTTTTATTCTTTGGTATGTTTACACCCGCAATTCTAGCCACTTTTGGTTATATTTTAGTTATTATTATTCACTTTATCTATCAATTTTTGTAGAATCAAGGAGCTATATTCTACAGCATTGAAAGAAAAAATCAAGTCTTTTTTTTCATAAAACTCAATTAATTTTGAAGTTTGCTCGTGATACACCTTGAGCCTACTTCTAATGGTCTCTTCGTTATCGTCTTTTCTTTGCGAAAACTCAGTTGAACCACAATTATCACAAATTCCTTCTTTTTTAGTCTTTTTAAAGAATTTATTGTAAATTTCTTGACATTTTTGGCAAAAAAACCTGCCAGAAATCCTTTTTACAACCTCTTCATCATCAATTTCGAAGTTAAAAACGATGTCAATTTTTTTACCTATTTCCTTTAAAGCAACTTCCAATTCCTGCGCTTGAGAGCTATTTCTTGGAAAACCATCCAAAATAAAACCAGAATCGCAGTCTTTTTGACTAATTCTATTTTTTACAATCCCTAAAACTACCTCATCTGGTACTAAATCACCAGAATCCATATATTTCTTAGCCTCTAAGCCTATTTTAGAGCCCTCAGACACTTCTTTTCTTAAAGCATCACCAGTTGATAAAACTGGGATATTAAACTCTTTAGAGAGCTTAGAACCCTGAGTTCCTTTTCCTGAGCCTGGTGGGCCTAATAAAATTATATTCCTCATAGTGAACTACTTAATTCCTGTTTTTTTAGCTAACTTTTTAATTAAATTATTACTATAATTTAATTAAAGCGAAGCCGTCGTCAGATCAATTCCTGCGTGTGCTCAAGTACCTTCGTACGATCCGCTACTCGGACTTGATCTTCCTAGAATTTAACTAAAAATCCTGGGAATTAAGATAAGTCCACTGTGAACTACTTAATTCCTGTTTTTTAACTAATTTCGTAAATATATACTATTATAACAAATAAATATTAAAAAATCCAGTAAAAATTGCACTTAACCTCTAATTTTTACTCTTCTTTTACGCGGTTTGTTATTATATTTCGATGATAAAATGTGCGATTGGATCTGATTTATGAGATCCATGACAACATTTACCATAATTAATATCCCTGTTCCACCAATAGTTAAAGGAAGCGAATATTGAGTAACTAGTACTTCTGGTAGAATGCAGATAATAACTAGATATATAGCTCCCAAAAGGGTTAATCTTGAGACAATTTTATTTAAATAAAGAGCGGTATTTTCACCTGGTCTTATACCTAAAATGAAGCAGTTGCTTTTTTTGAGATTTTCCGACACATCTTTACTGTTAAAAACAATAGTTGAGTAGAAAAAAGTGAAAAATACAATCAAAGCAGCAAAAATGACTAAATACAGGAATCCACCCCTTGAAAGTGCCGATGTTATAAGGCTATCAGATGATCCGGTCATTTGTATGAATGCCGATGGGAACATGATAACGGAGCTTGCAAAAATTGGTGG
Organism: Rickettsia sp.; assembly: GCA_038131245.1. Taxonomy (GTDB): domain Bacteria; phylum Pseudomonadota; class Alphaproteobacteria; order Rickettsiales; family UBA1997; genus CAMCFD01. The sequence goes on from JAYPPA010000009.1 coordinate 61,517, forward strand.
AATAACCCCTGAAGCATTGATTTTAAGCGGCAAGAACGACGAATCTTGCATTCCAGACGACTTCATCATTGCGGCGTTGGAATATTGAATCTTGATTTTCTTGTAAGTTTTTTCAACGAAACAAATAAACATGAAAAAAGCCGCAAGTCCAACAAAAAAGATAATAACAGCTAAGGCTGAATAAACTCCAGTTCTTGATAAATCGAACATTTGTGCAAATGTTGATGGTAGCGATGAAACTATACCTACAAAAATGATCAAAGAAATTCCGTTACCAATCCCAGAAGCAGTGATTTTCTCACCAAACCACATTAGCATCACAGTTCCGCCAACTAGACTTATACATGTAGTATATAGAAAAATATCAGATTCAGAGATGAAAATATTATCTTGAGCGTTGCTTAAGGCATAATAAACCCCGATTGACTGAAAAATAGCCAAAAATATGGTTAGATATCGAGTATATTGATTGATTTTTGCGCGTCCATACTGACCTTCTTTTTTTAACTCTGCCAAGCCGCTATACATCGAAGTTAGAAGTTGCATGATAATTGAAGCAGTAATGTATGGCATGATGTTAAGGGCGAAGATACTCATTCTTTCAACTGCGCCACCAGAAAACAGATTGATCATGTTAAACATATCAGCCTTGCCGCTTTCAAATAGGGCCTTTAAAACTGACACATCAATACCTGGAATTGGAACAAAGGTTCCAAAACGGTATATAAGAAGTATCAGCAAAGTATATAGAATCTTGTTTTTTAGATCTGAATTACTTGATTGTTGAGACACTTTATAAAAATAATTTTAAAGTTTTAGAAAACTAACCAAAGTCATTTTCAACACACAATTGTCTCTTCTCTTAAGCGAAATCTTTAGCTTTGGCAGAATATTTATCAACTATGATTTTAACTTTCGGAAGATCAATTTTTTTGCCAGTCATAATTAGCTTGGTTTGGATTTTTTCATTTTTAATCAAACCAACTTCTTTAAGAACCTTTTTATCAATATCTTTTTTAGCATCAATCTTTTTAGAGTCAATCAAGGCTACGATATCTTTAATATTAACCGCAACAGTTTCTTTTGCTGTGACATTATTAAAGCCTTTTTTAGGAAGTCTCATATAGATTGGAGTCTGACCACCTTCAAAACCTTTCACAGAATGATGTCCAGTTCTGGCTTTTTGTCCTTTAACACCTCTTCCGGCAGTTTTTCCTTTACCAGAACCAATACCGCGACCAACTCTTTTTCTACCTTGAGTTTTGATTTTCGGCAATGTATTTAATATATTCTCAGTCATAATATTTTTATTTATGCTAGTTTAACTTCAACGATATGAGATACTTTGATAATCATACCCCTAATGCTTTCGTCACACACAAGCTCTTTAGATGAGCCAATTCTGCGCAGTCCAAGACCCACTAAACAGCCAAGCTGCCTTTTAGTAAGCTTGCAAGCGCTTCTTTTTTGAGTAACGATAACTTTTTTATTTAAAAAATCTTCTAATGCCATAACTAATTATTAATTATTTTCGTTTTTAGAGTCTTTTTTAGAACCTTTCGATCCTTCTTTTGACTCTTCTTTTGAAGTTTTTACAATCCCTAATGCGCTATTTCTTTTTTGAACGATCTCAGAAATTTCTTTTGATCTTTTTTCAGCAACGCTTTTTGGTGATGCTAATTTTGCAATCGCATCAAAAGTTGCTCCAACCATGTTATATGGATTTGAAGTTCCAACTGATTTTGCTACGATATCATTAATACCAGCACATTCAAAAATTGCACGCATAGGACCACCAGCAATCACACCAGTACCTGGAGGGGCAGTTCTAAGGTAAACTTTTGCTGAACAGAAATAACCAGCAACATCATGGTGAATAGTGCGACCTTCTTTTAAGGACATTTTAACCATTTTTTTCTTTGCAGCTTCAAATGCTTTGTTTTTTGCATCAGTAACTTCGACTGCGTTTCCTTTTGCATAGCCAACTTTACCGTTTTTGTCTCCAACGATTACCAAAGCAGAAAACGATAAATTTTTACCACCTTTAACGGTTTTCGATACTTTATTTACCGAAATGAGTCTTTCGACTAAATCACCTGCGCTGTTATTTTTAGCTTGTTGCTTTGACATTATAATTAAAGTATATTTTGTTAATTAAAATTCTAATCCACTTTCACGGCAAGCTTCAGCCATAGCTTTAACTCTACCATTATAGTTGTAAACTCCTTTTTCGAAAACTACTTTAGTAATTTTCTTTTCTTTGCATAATTTTGCGAATTCTTGACCGACTTTTTTAGCCTTTTCAATTCCGCTCAATTTTTCATCACCCTTAAGATTTAATGTTGAAAAAGATGTTACAACATTTCCACTTAGGTCAAGTAGCTGAGCATGAAAATTCTTGTTTGACCTTGCCACAACGATTTTATGTCTTTTGCTCTTGTTGTTTTTGTCAATTTTAGAGCGAACTCTTAATTTTCTTCTTTCGTAGTTATTTAACATATCAAAAATTATTTTTTCTTACCTTCTTTACGAAGAATAACTTGCCCTTGCTTCTTAACACCTTTACCTTTATATGGTTCAGGTTTTCTAAAAGCAATAATTTCAGCAGCAATTTGTCCAACCTGAACTTTATCAGAACCAGAAATTTTGATTAAATTAGGTTTTTCAAATACAGCTTTAATGCTCTTAGGAATTACGTATACAATCTCATGGCTATATCCTAAATCAAGTATTAGAAGATCGTTTTGCACAGAGGCTTTGTAACCAACACCATTGATCTCAAGAACAGTCTCAAAATCCTTAACCATACCGCTTACGATATTGTTAATGTTACTTCTGTTCATACCAACAAACATTGAAACTTTTGGAATTTTTTTGTCAATAGCGCTAAGCTTCAACTCTTTTTCCTCAAGAACAGCTTGAACGCCGTCACTAAGTTTGTATTCATTTTTTATTTTACCGTTATCAAAGCTAACAATATTGCCACTAATTGTGACCTTAATGTTGTCTGGTATTGTAACTGGCAATTTTCCTACTCTAGACATTTTTCTTATTAATTAGAATATTTTAAGTAAAATTTCACCACCTAGCTTTTGCTGTCTAGCTTGGTGATCAGTCATAATTCCTTTCGAAGTAGAAACAAGCACCGTTCCTAACCCATTACTTACAACTGGTATATCTTTGCAATTATTATAAATCCTTCTTCCTGGCTTTGAAACAACTTCAATAGTTTCAACAACCGGCTTTTGATTGAAATATTTTAGACTAATTTCTAGACTTTCAATTCCATTATCAGCTTTGCTTTTGCTATATCCAGTAATATAACCTTCTTCTTTCAAGATATCTAAAATTGCCACTCTAACTTTTGAAGATGGCGAAGAAATGGTGTTCTTGTAAGCAAGATAACCATTTCTGATTCTAGTTGCGATATCTGATACTGGGTGATTCGATGTCATTATACTTCTTTATTTCATTAATATAAATTACCAACTTGACTTTCTTAGCCCTGGAAGCTGAGCCCATGAGGCTAGATCCCTAATGGCAATTCTTGAAAGACCGAAATATCTAAAATATCCTCTTGGTCTTCCAGTAAGGCTACATCTATTTCTAACTCTATCTTTTGCACCATTTCTTGGCAATTGAGATAGTTTAATTTGCGCCTCAAGCCTTTCATCAAATGAAAGATCTTTATTTTTTGCAATTGCTTTTAACTTAACCCTCTTTTCCTTTTGAAGGTTAGTTAGCTTTTTTCTTTTATCATTTTGTAAAACTGCAGACTGCTTAGCCATAAATTATATTATTTAATTGGAAAATTGATTCTTTTTAGCAAGTAAAGCACTTCTTCTTTCTTTTTTGAAGTCGTAGCAATGCTAATATTCATACCAAATGTTTTAACTACATTATCTAAATCAACCTCAATAAAGATTCCGTGATCCTTAATACCAAAGCTATAATGGCCACTTTGGTTAAAACCTTTTGCAGACAAGCCTCTAAAATCTCTGATTCTTGGTAGGGCAATATTTACCAATCTATCAAGAAATTCATACATTTTTTTGCCACGAAGAGTAACTTTACAGCCAATTGGCGTATCTTCGCGCAATTTAAATGTAGCAATTGATTTTCTTGCTTTGGTTAAAACTGCTTTTTGTCCAGCAATATTTGATAATTGAGTTACCAAATAAGTTAGGAATTTAGTATCAGAATCAGTTGATTTGATTCCAACATTTAAAGTTATTGACTTTAGGCGAGGAATTTCCATATCGTTCTTTAAAGAGAATTTCTCTTTAAGCTCGGCAATTGATTCTTTATATAATTTTTCAGTTAACGTAGTCATTTTTTAAAATATTTAACTATCTATTTTTTTACCAGATTTCTTAGAAATCCTTGATTTTCTAGTGAAAGCCTTTCCTTCACCTTCAGAAATTTCAAATCTCACTTTTACTGGCTTACCATCTTCTTGATGAGCAATATTGGAAATATGAATCGGTTTTTCAACTTTTTCAATCTTTCCAGGCTCTTGTGAAGTTGGTTTCTTATGAATTGTTTTAATATTCACACCTTCAACCAATACTTTATCTTTAATAACAGATAAAATTTTTCCTTTCTTTCCTTTATCAGCTCCTGAAATTACAATAATTTCATCATTTTTTTTGAACTTGTTCATAATCAAATCTTTAATTTTTACAATACTTCTGGTGCTAGTGAAGCAATTTTCAAAAACCCTGCTGATCTAACTTCACGAGAAATAGGACCAAAAACACGAGTTCCTATAGGCTCTCCGTCTTTATCAACAAGCACAATAGCATTTTCATCAAACTTCAAAACACTTCCGTCAGGTCTTGAAACTTGACTTTTTGTTCTAACAATAACGCCTTTTGCAACTTCACCCTTTTTCACTTTAGAGCCAGGAGCAACGCTAGTTATTGAAACAACAATAATGTCAGCAATTTCACTAATCATGTGGTCGCTTCCGCCTAAAACTTTAATACATCTAGCAGTCTTTGCGCCTGAGTTATCTGCTACTGTAAGTTTTGTTCCCATTTGAATCATAATCTAATAATCCCTTTAATTTACTATAATTTTAGAGCTATACTAAAGCCCATCTTTTTCTTTTTGATATTGGTCTAGAGCCTGTAATTTCAACTTCAGAGCCAACCTCAACTTTTTTACCAGCCGAGTGAACTAAATATTTTTTATGACGAGTAATAAATTTTCCATATTTAGGATGCTTTTTATAGCTAGTAGCTTCAGCCTTAAATGTATTTTCGTCAATAATGTTCAATACTTTAACTTTCATAGTTACTTTTTATTATTATTCTTGTCATTAACCTTAGTTAAGAGCCTTGCGATCTCTTTTTTCTTAATCCTGTAATCCTTCAAATTGATAGCGTCTCCTGAAGAACCTTTAATTCTAAGCATCATAAGATCCTTTTTAAGCTTTGCTACATCCGCTAATATGGACTTTTTTTCCTCTTGATTTACCATTTTTTATATAAAATAAAATTAATCTAATTTCTGGTTACAATTTTAGTTTTAAAAGGCAATTTTGCAGACGCCTTTACCAATGCAGCCGTAGCAGTCTCGCCGTCGATACCATCAACTTCGAAAATTATTCTGCCTGGCTTAATTTTTGCCACATAATATTCTACGTTACCTTTACCACTTCCCATTCTAACCTCTGCAGGTTTTGTAGTAATAGGAGTGTGAGGAAATACTTTAATCCAAAGCTTTCCGGCTCTTTTCATATATCTAGTAATAACTTTTCTAGCAGACTCAATCTGTCTAGAGTTTAATTTACCAGAACCAAGGGCTTTTAATCCAACAGATCCGTTAGATAAAGTAAAGCCAGAAGTTGCACTTCCTTTAATTTTTTTACCGCCTTTCTGAGCCTTGCGGTATTTTGTTTTTGCCGGAGTTAACATTTCTTAAATAATTCAAATTAATTAAATTTGCTTTTCTTTTCAACAAAGCCTTTATAAATCCAAACTTTAACACCAATAACACCATAGGTGGTATGAGCATTAGCAATTGCGTAGTCAATATCACATCTTAAAGTATGAAGAGGAATTGAACCTTCTTTATACCATTCAGTTCTGGCGATTTCGGCACCGCCTAGCCTTCCAGAAACGCTGACCTTGATACCAAGAGCGCCAAATTTCATTGCTGACTGCATTGACTTTTTCATAACTTTTTTAAATGCAGATCGATTTTCAAGTTGCTTAGCTATGTTTTGAGCCACAAGAGACGAATTAATGTCAGGCTTGCTAATCTCAACAATTTTCACTTCAACCTTTTGGTTTGCAATTTTTTCTACCTCTTGGTTGATTTTTTCAATATCATTACCTTTTTTACCAATTAAAACACCCGGTTTAGAAGTTTTGATGATAAGAATTATTTTATCTGAAGGTCTTTCAATAACAATCTTACCAATACCGCAATGAGCATATTTCTTTTGGATAAACTGTCTAATTTTAATATCGCCGATAATTTTTTGGGCATAACCTTTATTATCGTACCAAACTGAATCCCAGTTTTTATTATTTAGAAGCCTAAAACCTACTGGATTTACTTTTTGACCCATAATTATTCTCCTTTATTGTTATTTTCCTTTTTATCTTCTACTTTAGGAGCTTTTGACTCTTTAGCAGTTTCCTTCTTTTCTACTTTTTTATCCTCTTTTTTAGGGGCTGCAGTTTTTTTAGGAGCCTCTTTTTTAGAAGATTTTGTTTCTTTCTTAGCTTCTTTTTTAGGAGCTTTCTTTTTAGATTCCTTTGCCTCTTCTTCTTTTTCAGCCACAACAACTCTGATGTTACTGAAGGTTTTAAGGATTCTACTAGATTTTCCTCTACCTCTAGTGTGGAATCTTTTTAAAACAAAAGCTTTACCGATGTCAATTCTTTTAATGTAAAGGTTATCAACATCCATATCGTGGTTGTTTTCAGCATTTGACATCGCTGAATATACCAAAGTTCTTAAAATTGGAGCCAGCCTCAGCTTGCTAAATTTTAATAGATCAAGAGCCCTTGCAACAGGCATGTTTCTTATGCCGTTAGCGACTTTCATCACCTTCAGAGGACTTGACTTTACCGATTTTAAATATGCAACAGCAGTTTTCTCGCTCATATCTTATTTCTTTTTAACAGTTTTACTTCCAGCATGCCCATAAAATGTTCTAGTCGGAGCAAATTCACCGAATTTGTGACCAACCATTCCTTCAGTAACTGATACTGAAATGAATTTTTTACCATTATGAACGGCAAAATTAACGCCAACAAATTGTGGCAAAATAACAGACCTTCTAGACCAAGTTTTAATAACTTGCTTCTTAGAAGAATCTATGTAATCTTTAGCCTTTTTAATTAGATATCCATCTACAAAAGGCACTTTCCATGACGATCTTGGCATAAAAAATATATATTATATTATCAAATCTTACAAAATGCAAGATTTCTTTTAAAATTAAATTACTTCTTTCTTCTAGATTTTGAAATAAATACATTTGAAGTTTTATTTCTTTTTCTAGTAATTTTACCCTTAGTTGGTTTACCGGTAGGAGAAACTGGGTGTCTACCACCAGAAGTTCTACCTTCACCACCACCATGAGGGTGATCCACTGGGTTCATCGCAACACCTCTAACTGTTGGCCTGACACCCTTCCACCTCGCTCTACCAGCCTTACCGATAGTAGTGTTTTTATTATCGGAATTTGATACAGTTCCAATAGTGGCCAAACACTGTAGTTGGAAAAGTCTAATTTCACCAGATTGAAGCTTTACAAGAGCATATCCACTATCTTTACCAACAAGCTGTGCATATGAACCAGCTGATCTAGAAATAACTCCACCAGCACCTGGCTTTAATTCAATATTATGAATAATGGTACCAATAGGAATTTCAGACAAAGGTAGTGCATTACCAACTTTAATGTCGGTTAACTTCCTAGAAGAGATGACTTTGTCACCTTTTGCTAATTTATCTGGAGCTATGATATAAGAGTAAACACCGTCGCTATATTTTAATAAAGCGATAAATGCAGTCCTGTTTGGATCATACTCAATTCTTTCAACAGTTCCTTCTACATCATATTTATCTCTTTTAAAATCGATAACTCTGTATGACTTTTTATGACCGGCAGATTTATGTCTAACGGTAATATGTCCCATGTTGTTTCTTCCAGCTTTTTGCTTAGATTTTCTGGTCAATATTTTCAATGGAGCACCTTTCCACAACTCACTCCTGTCAATAGTTACAAGCTCTCTAAGAGATGGTGTAATAGCTTTATAATTTTTTAAAGACATAATATATTTTTATAAATTCTATATAAATAATCTAATTAAACTCAATAGTATCGCCCTCTTTTAAGGTAACTATTGCTTTTTTTCTAGCTTTAGTTACTCCAGCAATTCCTCTAAAATTTCTATTTTCAGAACGAATATTGGCGATATTAACTTTTTGTACTTCAACTTTAAAAAGCTTCTTAATCAAAGAAGCAATTTCTTTTTTATTGCATTTTGGGTCGATTTCAAAACAATATTTATTGTTATCAGCTAACTGCTTATTAGTTTTTTCAGTATAAACTAAACCCTTAATCTTGTCGTAATTTAAAATCCCTGTCATATTCTTATAGTGATTTAATTATTTTTTCGTCAAAAGTCTTCTCATCTAAGATGATTTTTTCAAATCTTAGTAAATCATAAGTATTTACCGCTTTTGAATCCAAAACTTTAACATTCTTTAAGTTTCTAGCTGAAAGAATTAAATTTTTATTATTTTCATCATCTAAATCGCAAACAATAAGGGCTGAATTAATTTTATTAGCCTTTAAAGCTTTATTTACTAATGAAGTTTTAACTTCTTTGACCGAATTATCATGCAAAATAAAGTCACCTTGAGTTAATTTAATTGCAATTGCATCACCTAAAGCCTTGCTAGCAATCTTTTTTGGCAATGAAAAGTCAAAAGATCTTGGTGTTGGTCCGTGGCAAGTTCTACCACCAACGAACTGAACTGATCTTTTTGAACCTTGACGCGCATTACCAGTACCTTTTTGTTTGTACGGCTTAGCGGTAGTTCCAGAAATTTCAGACATTGACTTAACTTTCGCAGAGCCAGATCTTTTTCTTGCTAACTGCCATCTTAGGGCGTAAGCAATGGTTTCTTGAGAAATTTTTGCGTCAACCGTCACCTCTTTACCATCTTGAAGCTTAGTTGAGCCGAAATTTATTGTTTTTACTTTAACTGCAGTCATAATTTATTATATTTTAGCAATTTTCACAACCACATCATTACCAGCATGTCCAGGCACTGCACCTTTAACGCCAATTAGTGATTTTTCTTTATCAATTACTAATACTTTTAAGTTTTTAGTAGTAACCTTGTCAGTACCCATGTGTCCAGCCATTTTCTTACCTTTAAAGACCTTACCTGGATCTTGACATTGACCAATTGAACCATGAGATCTGTGAGAAATAGAAACACCGTGAGAGGCTTCTAAACCGGCGAATCCATGTCTTTTCATGCCACCAGCAAAACCCTTACCGACAGTAATTCCACTAACTGCGACCATGTCACCTTCACTAACAACACTATCGATAGAAATAGTGTCGTTTGTTTTATATTCAGTGCCTTTTTTGATCCTTGATTCTTTAACTTTTTTATGTAAAGCTACAGATTTTTTGTTAAAGTGACCAATTTGGGCTTTGTTTAACTTTTTAGCATCAGCCTTTTCAAAGGCAATAACAATCTTGTCATAATCTTTTTCTTCTTGAGATTGAAGATCTACGACACAATTATCATATAATTTGATAAGAGTGATCGGAGAAGCAGTGCCTTCCGCATCGTATAGATGACTCATACCAATTTTTTGTCCAATTAATTCTAACATAATTAATAAATTACTAGTTTTTTGACTCGTTTAAGGCAATTTTAATGCTAACACCCGCTGATAGACTTAATTTCATAAGAGCATCAACAGTTTGAGAAGTCGGAGTGATAATCAAAAGTCTCTTTGATGATCTAACTTCGAACTGCTCTCTGGAATCCTTATCAACGTGAGGTCCTTTGATGACAGTAAATTTCTTGATTTTAGTAGGAAGTGGAACTGGTCCTTTTATTTCGGCTCCAGTTTTTCTTACCGTACTAATAATCTCGAACATAGCCCTGTCAAGAACTTTGTTGTCGAATGATTCTAGGCTTATTTTAATATTTTCCTTTTTCATATTCTTTTATAATTGCAGTATTTTTTCTGCATTAACTATTTTATAATCTTACTTACAACACCCGCACCAACAGTTCTTCCACCTTCACGGATAGCGAAGCGAAGACCTTCTTCCATGGCGATTGGGTTAATTAATTCTACATTGATTTTAACGTTATCACCAGGCATAACCATTTCAGTTCCTT
>JAYPPA010000010.1:0-65995 GCA_038131245.1 Rickettsia sp.
GATTTAAAAATAGAAACAAATTGAAACTTGTTTATTTTTATATTTGGAAATCCGCCAGATTCATAAGGCTCGTAAAATTTTACCCTTGAAGATAAATTTGCAGGCAATCTTTCTATAGAAGATTTAAAGAATTTCTCTAAAGACATGACTTCTTCATTTGGATCTAGCTTTTTATTAATCACCTCTTCGTCCAAATAATTATTTACAGCAGTTTTTAGTCTCTTTAAGATTTGTGCGATTTTTGAAATATCCTCTTTATATTTTCTATGTGGGAACGGTCCGTATGGTTCATTTAAGAGATTTTCACAATACATTATGCTTGAATCAATATTTTGGTTTAGCTCATTTGGCAAGGCCGATGAGATTTGACTCTTAATATTATTAATACCATATTCATGATTCTTTCTAACTTTAGTTGCATGAGAAGTTTTTTCTCTAATTTTTGCAATTAAAATTTCAAAATCAATTGGCTTTACTAGATAATCGTTAGCAGATAATTCTGCGCCCTTGATGATGTTTTCCTTTTGACCTAATGCCGTTAAGAAAATAAAAGGAACCAGATTGTTTCTTGTTTTAGTTTTTCTTACCAAATCAAGCAGCCCATAGCCATCAATCTCCGGCATCATAATATCAGAAACAATAATATCAGGATTTATCTTCTTGAAAGCTTGGTACCCTATTTTACCATTTTCAGCCTGAGTTACATCAAAACCTTCGTCTATCAATATCTCAGAAATAGTTTCCCTAATATCAATTTCGTCTTCAACGACTAGAACCTTTGCTTTTTCCATGACTTAATAATTTATAATATTTTAGCACCTGAAAAATTTTGTAAAATTTCATTTGCCAGACTATCCTGACTATCTTCATTATTACAATTTTTTTTGGAATGATCAAGGTTTTTTTCAACTTTATTTGATTTTGTCAAATTTTCGAGATTTTCGATGTTATTTACATAGCAAATTCTCATCAACAGCATCTCAAAGGAATTTTTAGGAATATTTGACCTTGAAACCTCTTCGAGGCCTCTAGATAACAACTTCCATATAGTATTTAGACTTGACAAAGGTATCTTTTTTGCAATATCGATTAATATTTGCGTTGAGTCTTTATTATAGTCACTTGGCTCAATATTTACCAGCTTATATTTGGTTACATCATGGGTAATTAATGACAATTGTGTAATTATTTGCGACAAATCTGATGATGTTTCATAAATTTTAGCAAATATATCTAAAGATTCTGCATATTTGGATTTTACAAGTAAATCAAAAAGCTCGACTATTTGACCCTTTTCATTAATCCCAAGCATTGAATTTAGAATCTCTGGGTCAATTTTTTTGTTGAAATTGTTAAATGAGATTAGTTGGTCGGTAATGGACAAAGCGTCTCTAACCGATCCTTCTGAATATTTTGCGATTGTTTGAGTTATTTGAGGCTCGAATTCATAGCCCTCTTTTTGTAGCACTGATCCAATGTGAGTAGACAATTCATCCGCTGCGAGTCTTCTAAGGTCAAACCTTTGGCATCTTGATAAAATCGTAATTGGAACTTTTTTAATCTCAGTTGTAGCGAAAATGAACTTTACATATTTTGGCGGCTCTTCAAGGGTTTTTAATAAAGCATTAAAAGCCGAGTTAGAAAGCATGTGAACCTCATCAATAATATATATCTTATATTTAGCAGAAACTGGGCTATATGCAATCGATTCTATGATTTCCCTTATGTCACCTACCCCGGTTTTACTTGCAGCATCCATCTCTATTACATCTTGATGTGAATAATTGCTAATTGATAGGCAATTGTCACATTTATTGCAACATTGTCCGGTTTTTACCGATTCTTCATCGCTACAATTGATGGTTTTAGCTATAATTCTTGCAGTACTAGTTTTCCCAACCCCTCTTATACCAGTTAATATATAGGCGTGGTGCAGCTTGTTATTTTTTATTGCATTAGTTAGGGTTGTGACTAAGACTTCTTGGCCCACTAATTCGCTAAAGTCCTTCGGCCTGTATTTCCTAGCAAGAGCAATATAGTCGGTTTCTGCGCTCATCTCATTATTTAGAGTATTATTATAAAGTGAGGGTAACCCAAAAACATATGTTATGGCTGCTTTATTTCTAACCTGACCAGATTGGCATACATCGTTGCCTACCCTCACCTATTTAATTATAACATATTTTGAATAAAAATACAAGTATTTTATGAATTGCAAATTGTTTTAATTCTATTATATGCTTTAGCAATGCCTTTTAAGGAGTATTCATCAACAGCAAAAGTGCCAATGGAAGAATTTGATCTTACCAATAAATTCCTTTTATTAAGCATTTCTTGAATAATAAAGCTATCTTGGGCTTTAGTTTTGGTCCAGGCCATATCTTTATTAGTAACAAATGTGTATTTTAGGTCGTCTATTGCAATGAATATGTTACTATTTATCTTATATTCATAGCCTCCGTAGATTCCTATCTCTTCATATCTTTCATTTTGATATCTAGTAATTATTATGTAAGGTTCTTTTCTAGAATGATGGTTGGTATTTTTCTTGACTGGATGACTGATCATGTAGCATTTTTTGTTACCATATGAATCAGATTTCATCTCATACACAGTCCAATTGTAGAAGGAACTATCAATAACCTGAGCAAATAGGCTCTGTGGCATAAATACTGTAAAAATAATAAATAAACAGATTTTTTTCATCTACTTTGTTCTATTTAATGCAAAATTGACAATTTCAACTAAATGTTGCTTTTCTAGTGAATCTTGTATAGCTTTTAATGATTCTAAGGCCTTTTGGTGGTAAACTTTTGCATATTCAAAAGATTTTCCAAAAGAATCATAGCTATTTAAGATCTCAAGAATCTGTTCTAGATCTTGCTGAGTTGCCTTACCATCGTAACTTTTAGCAAAAAGCTCTTCAATTTTTTGGCGATCTTGCTCTTTGGCATCTCGGTAGCACAAAATAATAGGCAGAGTCACTTTTGACTCGAAAAAATCATCCCCAGCAGCCTTGCCAAGCTCACTAGTGTTGCTTGTGTAGTCAATAATATCATCAATAATTTGAAATAGCAATCCAAGATTATTACCATATTGATATAGCGCGAATTCTTGCTCTTTGGTTGCTTTAGCAATTGCCGCCCCAGAAGAACAAGCGCTAGCAAAAAGCACCGAGGTTTTGCCTTCTATTATTTCTAGGTACTTTTCGATACTAATTGATAGATCGTTTGAATTTTCAAGCTGGTTTACTTCGCCATCAGCTATTAAATTTGAAGCCCTAGACAATATATCCAAAATATATATCGACTTTGTTTTAACCATTAACTGAAACGCTAAAGAAAAAAGAAAGTCCCCAACCAATATCGATGCTTTATTATCCCATATTGAATTTGCGGTTTTTTTGCCTCTTCGTAGTTCACTATTATCAATCACATCGTCGTGAAGCAATGTTGCGGTGTGAATAAGCTCGGTTGCTGCACATAGATTGTGGTAATCTTTAGAGTCAGGGTCGGTTAATTTTGCGCAAATCGCAACAAGTATGGGCCGAATCTTCTTTCCTCCAGACGAGGTTATATATTTGGCAATTTCTTCGACAAGGTCGGACTTACCCTTACAGTGAAGCTTTATTATATCGTCAACTTTGGCTAAATCGCCTTGGTAACTATCTAAGACATCATTAAATTTCATAAATTAATATTTTAATGAGATGAATCATATAAATCCAGTCTATTTTTATAGACAGAATCCTTCACCTCTTTTTTCTTGTAATGAGCAACAGTTTCAGAGCAAGATGCTAAAAATAATGAAATTACAAGATATTTAACTATTTTGCTCATAAATTTTCATTAAATTTTCTCGACATTTTCTTGATTTGTCTTGAATATCATTTAAAATAGCCCTAACTTCTTCAATTTTAACATGATCTTGTGAGTTTTTAACAATTTCTATATAGTTTTGAGTAAGCTTGTCAACCGACTCTTCTAGGTAAAGTATTGTTTTTTCAACCTCATCAAACTGACTTTTATTATATGGCTTGTTAGAATTAGAAGCCACAGAAACAATATTATCAGCTAAATCGTAAAATTTTACAAATTCATTATATGTTTTTTCTTGATTTGGAGTTGCCATTGTTTTATAATTAAGTTAACACCATTTATTAAAAAAGGCGCAAAAAATAATTTCCTATATATATTCTTGCAAATTTTTTTTTAAATGTCAAAATTTTATTGATAATTATGATAATTAATGGTTAATTTTAATATATTTACATTATTTCCTGAGATTTATCCTGGCCCTTTTGGTTATTCGATCATGAAGGACGCCGTTGATGCTGGGATTTTTTCACTAAAACCCATTGACATAAAAGACTATGCAATTGGTAAGCACCGCCTGATAGATGATAAAATTTGCGGAGGTGGTTCTGGGATGTTGATGAGACCAGATGTTATTGAAGCTGCTTTAAAGTCAAATAATGTATCAAAAGGAGACAAAATTATATGCATGTCGGCAAAAGGTAAAAAATTTACGCAAAAAATAGCTCAGGATTTATCTAGATTAAATGATATTACGATAATCTGCCCAAGATATGAGGGTGTTGATCAAAGATTTATAGACGAGTATGAGGTTGAGGAATATTCTATCGGGGATTATGTGCTATCTAATGGCGACATTTCTGCTTATATTGTGATAGATGCTATTGTCCGTAATATTGCTGGGGTGCTTGGTGATAAGAAAAGCCTACTTGATGAATCATTTTCAATGGATGGAGAATCTTGTTTACTTGAATATCCACAATATACTAAGCCTAATATTTGGCAAGATAGAGAGGTTCCAGAGGTGCTTCTTTCGGGTAATCATGGCTTGATTAGAAAGTGGCAAATTGAGAAATCTATCGAATATACTAAAAATAATAGGCCGGATTTATATTCAAAATATATTAACAAAAATGGAGGTGATGATGAGTAATATTTTAAGCTATCGAGGCGTCTTTCCTACTATTGCTGACAATTCATTTGTTGCTAGTAATGCAATAATTTCAGGAGACACCATCATAGGAGAAAAGTCCAGCATTTGGTATGGATGCGTGGTTCGCGGCGATGTGTCTCATGTTAGGATTGGCTCTAATACCAATATACAAGACAATTCAGTAATTCATGTAACTAGGCCAAATCATGTGGCTAATAAAACTGGAGAGGCTGGGGCTCCGACAATTATTGGTGATAATGTAACTGTTGGTCATAGCGCGATTATTCATGCCTGCACCATTCAAAGCAATGCTTTTGTGGGTATGGGCAGTGTGGTTATGGATATGGCTATAGTTGAGGAGTATTCGATGCTTGCTGCTGGGGCTGTTTTGACTCCGGGCAAAGTGGTTAAATCCGGACAGCTTTGGGTTGGAAATCCAGCTAAATATTTTCGTGATTTAACTCAAAAAGAAAGGGATTATATAGCAGTATCGGCTGATAATTATTATGAATTGGCTATGGAATACAAAAATGCTAAATAAAAAAGATATTGAAAAATTAGTAGCAATTGCCAAGGAGGCTGGGGAAATTGCGGTTTCTTCAAGGAAATCTAGTGATTTTAAAATAAAGAAAAAGCTAGATGGCAGTAAAGTTTCAACTTCAGATATACTAGTTGACGAGTTCTTGCAAAAAAGTATTTTAAGCATAACTCCCGAGGTTAAAATAGTTTCTGAAGAGTCTGATTTGCCAAATCCAAAAGACTTAAAGGATGATTATTACTGGTTAATTGATCCAATTGATGGAACTTCGAATTTTTGCAGCGGAAAAGATGAATTTACGGTGAACCTGTGCTTATTAAAAGATCGAGAACCAATATTTTCGATAATTCACGCCCCCTTATACAAAATGGGAAAGACTGCATATATAGATAAAAATAAAAATTTGGTGCTGGAATCGCTTGATTTGGAGTCAAATGACGATTCAAAACCAGTAATAGTAGCAAGTAGAGGAATAAATGATGAAATAATAAAGAAATTTGTTGAAAAATATCTTTATTATGATGAAAATGGATATATAATAAAGAAAATGTCCTCGTCTGTTAAGTTTTTTGAGATTTTAGAAGGAAGGTCTGACTTCTTTTTAATGCTTCACAGGACTAATGAGTGGGATGTGGCCGCTGGTCATGCGTTAATTGACTCTATTGGCGGGTCTATTTTTGAAATTGGTAATACTGACAAATTGCAAAAAATGCAGTATTTTAAAAAAGATTTTCTGAATAATAATTTAATTATTTCTTCAAATTATGGTAAAGAAACTTGTCTTAAATTGTAACTTTCCATCTGGAACAGCGCCTGTGAATCTTTATATAGGTCAGCCATCTGATGATTCTCACCCTATTGAATTTCAATCTGAGTGGCTAGCTAATGAATATGGAGGATCGATTCCTTCTGAGATAATGGACTCCATGGAGGAGCTTCACACTATATCGATTAAGAATAAGTTAAATTTTGAGGATTTATGTCAGCATGTTTTTAAAGAAGCTAACGAAATAAATGCTATTAACAAGGAAAAGGCCGTGCGCAGTAAGCAAATTGCACATATCAAAAAAATCGATACCATTTCTTCAGATTCAAATAATTCTAAACCAAATAGTGATAAATGAATAATAGTGAGCTAAAATCAAAGAAAATACTTGTTTTAATGGGAGGTTGGAACGAAGAAAGAGAGGTTTCCTTGAAGTCTGGTGAGGCTGTGCTAAATGCCCTTTTGAGTGCTGGGTATAATGCGGTTGGCTTGGATTTTGACAGAAGCTTTATCGACAAGATTTCAAAAATTGCACCAGATATTGTTTTTATAGCCCTTCATGGCAAGTTTGGCGAAGATGGCAGGGTTCAATCTATATTGGATTTCTTACAAATTCCTTACACGCACTCTTCGTCACTACCCTGCTCTATTTGCATGAATAAAGAGATTACATTGAGCCTTGTAAAGCATCTTATCAATGTACCAAGAGGTCATATTTTACACAAAGGAGATGTTGATAAAAATAAAGAAAAGATAGCTGATATTGGTTACCCAATTGTCATAAAGCCTTTGGATAGTGGCTCTAGCGTTGGTGTTAATATAATATTACAACCAAACGATTTTGACATAGATCAATATGATTGGCCCTATGGAGATAGAATGATAGCTGAAGAGTATATCAAAGGTAAAGAGGTTCAAGTTGCGGTTATGAATAATTCTGCCATTGGTGCTATTGAAATTAGGCCTAAAAATAAATTTTATGACTATGAGAGTAAATATTCTGGGGGATCTGAATATATAATGCCAGCAGATATACCAGAAGAAATTTATAGCGAGTTACTAAAATCCTGCAAGGCGGTGCATGAGTACTTAAATTGTAGTGGAGTATCGAGGGTTGACTGTATATACAGCCCAGAAAAGAGAAAATTTTACTTTCTTGAAATTAATACTCACCCTGGTTTTACTGAAAATTCGCTACTTCCAAAAATTGCAAAATATCAAGGAATTAGCTTTCTTCAAATAGTTGAGTACCTACTAAATACAGCAAAATGCGATTTATAAGGAAAATATACAGGAAAATTACCGGACTTGGCAAAATTAGCTCTAGAGAGTTGAGGCTATTTGTGTCAAATAAAATAGTTTTAAATCTAGTGAGGCTTCTTGTGCTGTTAATTGTGCTCTTAGCTTTGTTTTGCCTATATATCTATATTTACAAGCCGCATTATATAGATAAGGCAAAAAATCGATCTATATATTTACTATCAAAATATACTGATATTAATTTCAATAAATTTACTGTAGTAACCAAAGGAACCGTGAGATCCGACAAAGAGGCTATATCTCGAATTATACAAGAAAAATATCAAAATAAAAAGGCTTCTGAGTCTTTAAATGAGTTTGACGACCTAATAAAAGAGATTAAGCAAGATCAAAAGTGGATAGATTCGATACATATTTTTAGGTCACTTCCTAATAAAATTAATGTAAATATTGTTGAATTTGTTCCTTTTGCTTTATGGAAAGATCTGGATAAATACTATGTAGTTGACAGTAATGGTCAAATAATTCCAATTGATAATGAAGAGGAGTTTGATTATCTGATAGTATTATCTGGCAAAAATGCCTATTTGCATGTCAAATCAATATTTAACATAATGGCCATTAATCCACAAATTAGCGCAAGAATCTATTCTGCGACCTGGGTTGGCAACAGAAGGTGGGACTTAAGACTTGATAATTCTCTACTAATTAAGCTTCCTAGCTCAAAAATAACGAATTCTTGGAACAAATTGGTAAGATTATACAACACAGAAGGGTCTTTTTACAACCTTAAGGTCATAGATCTTAGAATTAAAAACAAAATCTACCTTGAATATAAAGATTAAAACAGTTAATATAGTAATTAGTGGTTATACTGGTTAAATTTCAAAATCTAGTATAATTTTAATTTTGAAGTTAAATTGTGTTACTTATGATTATATTTTTATAATGCGTAGACTAAAAAAAGGGAAAATTATAGCTTGTCTTGATATTGGTTCTTCCAATATTATATGCACCATAGCATCTTTGTCATCGGATGGCGATGTCAGAATTATGGGCTATTCTATGAAGGAAGCGAAAGGTGTATCAGGAGGCGCTATATCAGACATGAAGGTTGTCCAAAAATCAATAATCAATACCGTTTCAGAAGCCGAAAGGATGGCTAACATCAATATTGAAAAACTGTTAGTTTCAATCTCTGGAAGTATATTAAACTCAGACAGAATCGAAGAGAGAATTAAGATATCTTCTAGTTCGGTTAAATCTTCAGATATATCTAATTTAGCCAATAAAGTCAGAAATTCCTACAGAAAAACCTCAAAAGAGATGATTCATTTGATTCCTATGGAATATAAAATTGACGATTCAATGCCCGTTCAAAACCCAAGATTAATGTCTGGAGAGTATTTATACGCCAAATTTCACGCAGTTTCAACCTCTAGAACCAACATTTTAAATATTGAAAATTGTTTAAGATCATGTCAAATTTCAGTCAATAACTATATTATTGAACCCTACTCTAGCTACTTAGCTTCAGTTTCAGAAAGTGAAAAATCTGTTGGCAATCTAATAATTGACATAGGAGGAGATGTAACATCTTACGCTATTTTAATAGACGGAAAAATGATACATTGTGGAGGCTTTATTATGGCTGGAAAGCACATAACCAAAGATATTTCGACAATATTGGGGGTTAATTATGATTATGCTGAAAAAATTAAGAATTTAAATTCCACATTGATATTATCTCAAAGTGCAAAAAAGGAGATTATAAAATATAGAATTAGCAACCAAGATGAAACCTCCATGCTTAAAATGACCAAAGGAGATCTTCGAGAGATCATTAAATGCAGATTGGAGGAAATATTTGAAACTGTTAAATCTTCAATTGAAAGCGCTAAAATACCAGATTTTATATTTAGCAATGTGATACTTACTGGTGGAACTGCTAATATTATTGGAATTGATCAAGTTGCTAATGAGATTTTTTCGAAAAACACCAGGGTTGCTCATCCTTTTGATTTGGAAGGTTTTTCTAACGCTGAAGATATTAATCGCCTGGAATTCTCTTCATCGATTGGAATGTTAATCTTTTTAAAGAAACTTGTTACAAAAGATAAAATAAAATCTAGCTTTGAGCACAAGGAGGTTGGCTTTCTTAAAAAGCTACTAGACAAGATTGTAGACTATTAATATATTCCCATTGGGCTTTCATCTTCCATTAATCGCCCCTCACCCTTAACTTCTTCTTTATTAGATCTAAACTTAAAGATGCTATCATTATCATCATTTGATAATATTTTATACACATCATCAGTTTCTCTAAATGCCTCAAAGAATAGGTTTCTTTTATCGGTATTATATTTTGGAAGCTTGCCGGTTAATCTATCTATTTTAACAAATTTTATCGATGGTGGCACTCTAAATGGAGTTGATGGGGTATTTTTAAGTGCGCTTTTCATAAAATCATTAAATATAGGTAAAGCAATAGAAGATCCAGTCTCATATTTCCCTAGATTCTTTGGTTGATCAAATCCTACATAAACTCCAACAATTAAATCTGGGGTAAATCCAACAAACCATGAATCGTAAGAATTGTTTGTTGTTCCAGTTTTTCCACCAATTATTCTACCTACGGATCTAGCTTTTCTTGCGGTTCCTCTCTCCACAACGCCTTGAAGCATATATGTAATTTGATAAGAGCTAGCCTCATCAAGCAACCTATCTCTTTCATTTATAAGGTCAGGGAAAAAGTCTTTATTTTCTATGGCATTATCTATTTGACAGCTTGGGCAGCTTCTGTCGTCTCTTTTGTATATTGTTTTTCCAGATCTATCTTGGATTTTCTCGATCATAGACGGTTCAATCTTATAACCACCATTTATCATTATTGAATAGGCCCTGATAAGCTTCATAAGGCTGGTTTCGGTTGACCCTAAAACTAAAGAGTGAATAATCTTTGGATCTTCATTGACCCCTAAATCTTTAACCATTTTTGCAACCTTATCAAGACCAATTTGATCAGCCATTCTAACAGTGGTTACATTTCTTGACTTCTCAAGGCCGGTTCTTAAGGTTGTTGGGCCGTAAAATTCTCCAGAATAGTTACTTGGGCTGTATGGAGGTAAATCATCTCCTTGATCTAAGGTAATTGGCTCATCTACTATTATAGATGCTGGGGTCATACCATTTTCCAGAGCAGTTAAATAGCCAAAGGTCTTCATGGTTGAGCCAGGCTGTCTACTTGCCTGAATGGCTCTGTTAAATTGATTTGGCAGATCTATATAACCACCCATCATGGCCAAAACCCTTCCAGTGTGAGGGTCCATAACTAATATAGCCCCGTTAACTTCTGGAATTTGCCTCAAGGAATACTCCTCGGTAACTTCTATATCAGATGTTATCATTTTGTCTTCCGATATTAGGTCTTCGTTTATGGATCTTTCAACCATTATGATGTCTCCAACATCAAAAACATCATCCGCTTTTCTAATTGGAGGACCAACCTTGTCAACTTCAATATATTTTGTTGCCCAAGTAATATCTTCTAGAGAGATTGTGCCGATTTTTGACTCTTCAGTAAAGATAAATGCACGATCTTTTTCTAAGGATGTTACGATGGCTTTTTTCCAGGAGGGGTCGTGGGCCTTTTCTGGGTCAAACTCATTTAAGAGTTCGACAATTTCCTCGTCAGTTTTATCCTTGAAGTTCTTGACATTCTTTAATGCTCCCCGGTAACCATGTCTTCTGTCATAGCTTTCTATTCCTGTTTTTATAGCCTGGTTTGCATATTTTTGATATTCAGAATTTAGCGTTGTTCGAACAAATATACCATTTTCAAATACATCGTCTGATCCATATAATTTAGTAAGTTCTGATTTTACTGAATCTGCAAAATAATCAGCTTGAGCAATATCTTTGTCATTTTTAGATAGTTTGAGCACTATTGGCTTTTCTTTGGCGGCCTTTTCCTGTTCAAGAGTTATAAACCCTTCGTCATACATTCTAGAAATTACCCAGTCTCTTCTGATTTTTGCTTTTGCAATATTTTTTCTTGGATCTAATTTTGAAGGAGCCTTAGGTAGCGTTGCCAGCAAAGCATATTCCTCGATCTCTAGGTCGTCTAGTGATTTATCAAAATAGACTTCTGATGCTGCTGCTACTCCGTAGGATCCAGATCCAAGATATATTTGATTTAGATATAATTCTAGTATTTTTTCTTTTTCAAATTCTTTAGTAATTCGAATTGCTAATATTGCTTCTTTTATTTTTCTTTCAATGGTCCTCTCTTTTGTTAAGAGAAAGTTTTTTACTACCTGTTGAGTTATTGTTGAAGCACCACCCATCCTTTCTGAACCTGCAAATACGAAAGAAATAGTATTTTTTATAGCAGTTCTAAAAATCGCTAATATATCTATGCCAGAATTTCTATAAAAAGAAGAATCTTCAGCAGCAATGAAAGCATTTTTGAGGTCCTGAGACATCATTTCTATTGGAATAAA
Source organism: Rickettsia sp. (assembly GCA_038131245.1). Lineage (GTDB taxonomy): Bacteria > Pseudomonadota > Alphaproteobacteria > Rickettsiales > UBA1997 > CAMCFD01. The sequence continues at coordinate 12,035 of JAYPPA010000010.1, forward strand.
AACCCTTTTTTCTTTAGAATATTCGCTTATCAATTTTCCATCGGCAGCATATAACCTTGTTGTAATTATCGGCTCGTAATCACGAAGCGATTCATAGTTTGGAAGGTCTTTAATGTTTTTACTTATTAAATATATTATAAATACCCCTATAGCTATAGCAAACAGCATTCCGGAAATTACAATATATTTAACTAATTTTTTTTTCATATCTATAAAATGGTATTTCTTTAATTCTATTATTTATCAATTATAATGTCCATTAATTTTTGAATTTAAAATATTCATCTATTGCATTTTGTATGCCTTTTACAACCTTTCTCTTATGGTGAATGTTGTTAAGCTGCTTTTCTTCAGATTTATTTGTCAAATAACCAAGCTCAATCAATATAGACACCATATCAGGAGCCGTAAGTACTGCGAATCCAGCAAATCTGTGGGTATTATGTATTGTTTTAATATTTTGCCCCTGAATAGTATTAATTGCTAAATTTGCAAACCTAGAGGAATGATTCATGGCATTTCTTTGAGAAAGGTCAATCAAAGTTCGCGCAATATCTTGATGAGTGCCTTTAAAAGTCATACCAGCTATTGCTCCTGACATATTTTCTCTTGCAGCTAACTTTTCTGCCTCTTTATCTGAAGCTGTCTCAGATAAAGTATAGACCGAAAAGCCCTGGGCCCTTCTATTTGGAGACGAATTGGCATGTAAAGATATAAATAAATCGGCATTTAATTTTCGAGCTTTTTCTACCCTAAATTTTAAGGAAATAAACTTATCATTGTCTCTTGTTAAATATACCTTATATTTTCCAGTTCTTTTTAAAGATTTGTACAATTCTTTAGCATATGATAAGGTTATTATTTTTTCTTTGGTTCTTAAATACCTACCAAGCGCCCCTGGGTCTTTTCCTCCATGTCCAGCATCAATAACTATAATTGGCTTAGATTTTTTCTTTTCGTAAGATTGTGAGGTTTTTTGCGCAAAGCTTTGCGAAGATATTTTACTGCTATCTGAAGTTATAATTGTGATTTTACCATATTTGTCGCCCCTTAATTTTGTGTATGAGGAGGAGCTTATGTTAATTGGCTTACTTAAATCAAAGACTATTCTAACTTTATTGGGATCGCTTGAGAATCTGACTGATTTTACATTTTTGATATATTTAGGTGTTTTAATTCCAGAACCGCTAGCATCAAATATATCAACAACAATTCGATCAGGATTTTTTAGCGAAAATACTTTAAATCGAGTTTTTTTACTTACCTCTACATATAATCTATTGGAGTTTGTATAGCCGATTTTTTCGATATAGGCTTTGGCGTAGGAAGTGCTATGCGAAGCCAATAGTGCAAAAAATACTACTGTAATTAATCTAAATAAACCCATTTTTACTTTAATTGATTAACTTTCTGCATAATATTTGCAAATAATATTGCTGGCAAAGACCCCCCTGTAATGCCTTTAGTAGGAGTCCCGTCATCATTTCCAATCCAAACCCCAATAGCAACATCCTCATTTAAACCAATAAACCAAGCATCTCGATTATTTTGCGAAGTGCCAGTTTTTCCCATGATTTTAACATTTTCAACTCTGGCTTTTACTCCAGTTCCTTGCTCTATAACGCTTTGCAAAGAGCTTTTGATATATTTTAGGGATCTATTTGATATTAACCTTGGCAATCCAGAAGATTCCTTGCTGTATAAATTTCCAAAATTTTCATCTTCAATTTTTATAATTGAACTAGGAATAACCGCAGATCCATTGTTTATTATAGCAGCATACGCACAAGTCATATTAAGCAAGCTATCTTCAAAAGATCCAAGTGAAGATGTTAAGTCCAAAGATCCTGGATCTAAATCAACTCCCATTTTATTAGCAAATTTTGCAATATTTTTTACACCAAGCTCTTTGGAAAGTTGAATGGACACAGAATTAAGAGAATTTGAAAAAGCATTTAACAAATTAACTTTGCCGCGATATTTATCATCGTAATTTTTTGGTTCCCAGCCATCAGCAAATTCTAATTTTTTATCTTCTATTTTATCATTTGGAGTAAATCCATTTTCAAATGCGTATAGATAGATAAAAGTTTTATACAAAGAGCCAATTTGTCTTTTTGCATATATTGCTCGGTTAAATTGACTTTTCTGATAATCCTTACCACCGGACATAGCCTTAATTGATCCATTTTTATCAACTACTACAACAGATATTTCGGCTCCGTCCATGGTCTTTTCATAACTTGCAAGAAAAATATTTAGCTCATTTTCGACTATATTTTGAAAATCCTCATCTAGCGTTGTTTGGATATTAACCTTTTCATAATTACCGGATTTAGCATATTGACGATAATTCTTATAAACATAATCTGCAAAATAAAACTTCTGAAGTCTATTTTTTTTATAAGTTACCGGACTACTTATCGATTCTTGATAGCTGTTGGCATCTATAAACTTAGAGTTTATCATTTTTTCGAGTACTAAATCCGCCCTTTGATTAGCTATATCTCTATTTGCGACATTTGATAATGTTGAAGGCGCTTTTAGCAAAGCTGCTAACAAAGTTGACTCTTTTAAGGATATCTCAGAAACATCCTTACCAAAATAATATTTTGAAGCAGCCGAAACCCCGTAATTGCCAGATCCAAAATAAGTATTATTTAAATATAGGGTTATTATCTGTTCTTTTGTTAAGGCAGATTCTAGTCTGAAGGCTAGTATTAATTCCTTAATTTTCCTTTTCATCTTTTTTTCAGGTCCTAAAAATAGAATTTTTGCAAGTTGTTGAGTTATAGTACTTCCGCCCTGAACAATTTTACCAGATTGATGATTAACTGAAAAAGCTCTTATAATTCCCTTTAAATCAAAGCCCTTATGGTTGAAAAAATTCTGATCTTCAACTGCTATAACAGCATTTATTAAATGAGTAGGCAGCTCGTAAAATTCCGCTTTAGATCGATTAGAACTACCATATCTGGTTATCTGATTACCATTAGAATAGTTAATTTGCACAACTTTTTCAGACCTCGAATCTAGATAATCTTGAATATTTGGCAGGTCGTAACCATAGTAAATATAGCCAAGCATCACCAAAATCGACAAAAATACCAGAAAAAAGCCTATAAATTTAGCTATAAATCGCACTTTTATCTTTAAATTAAATTAGAAATATATTATAATATATAATACTATATGAAAATATTTAAAATTAAATGAAAAAATATACATTAATAGACAATAATATTGTCGACAAAGATTTAGCGCATATTTCAAGCGAAGATCGCGCTTTTCGCTTTGGAGACTCGACATTTCAAACTGTCAAAATACATAATTCAACTTTATATGACCTTGATAGCTATTTAAAGAGACTGTCTGATGCATCTAAAACTTTAAAATTCGACTTTAATTTTGACCACGATTCTTTAAAAAAGAAACTAAATGAATTGGTATTAAAAAACTCTATAAAAAATGGAGTTTTAAGAATCAACCTATCCAGAGGAAGCGGCTCAATGGGGTACTTACCCTCTAAAAAAACCAAAGCATCCTTAGTCGCAAACTGCTATGATACAACCTTAAATAAAAACAACAAGGACATTATCGGCATTAGCGACACCTACCTTTGGGACTTGCCCCTAGAATTTGCTAAAATTAAAAATTCTAGATCAATGAATTACATTATGGCCAAAATATCTGCCAATCAAAAAGGTCATTATGATGATATAATATTAACCAAAAAAGGTGAAGTAGCAGAATGCTCGTCTTCAAACATATTTTGGATAAAAAATTCGACTATTTATACTTCATCTGAAAAGTGCGGTATATACCCCGGTCACATTAGAGAAAAACTAATTAGCAATAAAAACTTAAAAATAAGCCTCGCAACAGGAACTTTGGGTGATATAATAAATAGCGACGAAATATTTTTAACTAATTCCAATATTTTGGTTAAACCAATAAAAAAGCTAACAATAAATGGTGAATCTTACGATAAAAAAGTTGATATATCAAATCAAATATTTTCTTATATCACTGAGGATTTAGAAAAATATTGCAAATAAATGAAAAAAATAACTTCTAAAAATTGGATAGATCCAGATGATTTTGCAAGCCTAGTTGCAAGCAACTATACGGGCAATACATGGTCATATTTAAAATCCGGACAGTTTAATGAAGTAAAATCCTCAAAATCGATAATTTTACTATTTGAAAAAGAGGAAATTATAGGCAAAGATCTTGACTTTTTAGTAAAAAACAAACTAAAAAGCAGCCACAATAAAAACTACCAAGATGGCTATTTAACGCTGTTATCATATGAATATAATCAAAAAATCGAAGCAAAATATTTACAATCAAAAGAATCTTTTATCGAACTTCCCGTCTCATTATTTATAAAATTCTCAGTTATTTACGAATTTGATCATGACAAAAAAAAGCTGGCTATATACTATGATGACAAGAAATACCTGGACGAAATTAGTCGCTTTTCAAAAGCGCCAAAAAACGCCAAGTTTAAAAACCCTACCCTTAAAGACATTAATTCAAATTTTTCATATGATGAATATTACCAAGCAATAGAAAATATTCAAGACAAAATAAGGGACGGCGTCTGCTATCAAAGTAACCTAACCAGAAAATTTTTCGGCCATTTCGTCCAAAAACCAAACCAACAAGAATCCTTAGGCGCCTTCTTGGAATTATCAAAAGAAAACCCCGCAAACTATTCTTGCTTCGTAAAATACCACAACAAATACATCCTATCAAACAGCCCAGAACTATTCATAAAATCAAGAGCAAATACCGTGACATCACAGCCAATAAAAGGCACCTCTTCAAGATCGAAAAACTTTATAATTGATTTTTTCAACAAAAAATACCTAACTTTTAGCAAAAAAGAACGGGCTGAAAATTTGATGATCACCGATCTTGTAAGAAACGATTTGTCGCTATTTTCCGACCCTGGATCTGTCTTTGTAGACAATCTTTTTAAGGTTGACAGCCACAATTCCTACCACCATTTATCAACCATAGTAAAGTCAAAATTATCCAAAAATAAAGATATTGCAGCTATCATAAAAGGCGCATTTCCGCCTGCTTCAATGACTGGCACCCCAAAAATCTCAGCCGCCAATGTTGCGTGCAGTCTAGAAAACATGAAAAGAGGCATATATAGCGGTACAATAGGCCTTATAAATGGCAAAAAAGAAGCTAATTTATCGGTTGTTATTAGAACAATTATTATTGAAAATGACAAGTTCGAATTTCAGGTCGGAGGCGCTATAACCATTGATTCTAAGCCCCACAAAGAGATCCAGGAAACCTTCACTAAGGCTAAAAAAATATGTAAAATTTTAAGCATAAAAAGCTTAAAAAATATTGACAAAAAAGTCTAATAGTGTTATAATGTAAATAGGATTTAAGGCTCTATTTTAAAGGTCTTTAGCTGATTATTTATACTAATTTTATTAATACAGTTCTTGTATTTTTTGCTGAAATACAATTTTGATGCAAAATAATAGCAATTTTGTCTCGAAATCTTCTAGTCAAGATAAATATTAAGAAAAATTAGGTTATTTTTAGTCAACTTAGGCCCTTTATTTATATAGATCTTTTCATTATGACCCGCTATAGAGGCTTATTATGCAGTGTAGAATAAAACTGTAACACTGATATAGCCTTTATATTACTTGATCCATAAAAATATTAAAATTTTTTTAAAATATCTTATGGACAATTAGAAAGAAATAATTTAAAAATATAAATACAACATATAGTATCTATTTTAAAGAAATAATACTATATTTAGTGTTAACAATTTAGTAAGATCACAAATGTTGTTTTTATATTAAAGTTATATTTGATACATTATGTCAGTAAAAAAGAAGAAAAATACAAAGAATACATCCGAAAGCTCATCAAAAAAGGTTGATAATGTGATTTCTATCGAAGAGCATAGAAATACAAAAACCGTTAAGATTGATAAATCTAAGGATAACAAGCTAACTGATTTTGGAAAAGCCGTATTGCGAGACAGATATCTAATGCCTGGTGAAGATTTCCAGGACCTATTTGCAAGATCCGCAGTCGCCTACTCCGACAATCAAGAACATGCTCAAAGAATTTACGATTACATCTCAAATCTTTGGTTCATGCCAGCAACCCCAGTTCTTAGCAATGGCGGAACGAAAAGAGGCTTGCCAATCTCATGCTTTTTAAATGAAGTTGACGACTCTTTGCATGGAATTGTTAATTTATGGAATGAAAATGTATGGCTTGCGTCTAATGGTGGCGGAATCGGAAGCTACTGGGGCAACTTAAGGTCAATCGGCGAAACCGTTAAAGGAAACGGCAAAACTTCTGGGATCGTTCCTTTCATCAAGGTCATGGATTCGCAAACATTAGCCATCTCACAAGGAAGCCTAAGAAGAGGCAGTGCAGCAGTCTACTTGCCGATAAATCACCCTGAAATCGAAGAGTTTATCGACCTTAGAAGACCAACTGGCGGAGATCCAAACCGTAGATCTTTAAACCTACATCACGGAGTTGTCATAACTGATGACTTTATGCATGCAGTTGAAAAAAATGAAGAATACGCCCTAAAAAGTCCATATACTGGAGAAACACTTGAAAAAGTTTCAGCAAGAGCAATATGGATCAAGCTACTAAACGCTAGAATTGAAACTGGAGAGCCTTACATGCTATTTATCGACCATGTCAATAAAGCAGTTCCAAAGCACCATAAAGAGCTTGGCTTAAAAGTAAAAACCTCCAACCTATGTAGCGAAATCACTTTAGCAACAGGAAAAGACCATCTTGGCAAGGAAAGAACGGCGGTTTGTTGCCTATCTTCACTAAATCTTGAATATTATGACGAATGGAAGGATAATCCGCTTATAATTGAAGATATCATGAGATTCTTAGACAATGTCTTACAAGACTTTATCGACAACGCCCCGGACCAAATGTCTAAAGCGAAATACTCCGCCATGAGAGAAAGAAGCGTTGGACTTGGCGTTATGGGCTTAAACTCCTTCTTGCAATCTAAAAATGTAGCTATCGAATCAGCAATGGCAAAAGTTTGGAACAAAAAAATCTTCCAACACATCAAGCAACAAGTTGACGCGGCTTCAATCACTCTTGGAGAGGAAAAAGGCCCTTGCCCAGACGCAAAAGAAGTTGGCAGCAAAGAAAGATTCACCAATAAAATGGCAATCGCCCCTACTGCATCAATTTCAATTATTGCCGGAAACTCTTCTCCTGGAATTGAGCCATACGCAGCCAACACATTTACGCAAAAGACCCTTACTGGATCATTTAGTGTTAGAAATAAAAATCTACTTAAACTTTTAGAGCAAAAAGGTAGAAATTCTGAGGATGTGTGGTCTTCAATTACAATTAATGAAGGATCTGTGCAGCATCTTGACTTTTTGGATGATCATGAAAAAATGGTCTTCAAAACAGCTCCAGAAATCGATCAAAAATGGATAATTGACTTAGCAGCAGACAGGCAGGAATATATCTGCCAAGCTCAAAGTCTAAACCTATTTATGGCAGGAAATGTTTCTAAAAAAGATCTTCATGAGGCTCATTTTAGGGCATGGCAAAAAGGCGTGAAAAGCTTATATTACTGCAGATCTACCTCGATTCAAAGAGCCGATAAGGTGTCTAATAAAATTGAGGAAAATCTTCTCTCGGTCACATTAGGGGAAAATGCAAAGAAACAAAAGCTAGCCATGCAGACCCCAGAGGCTGACAAATATGAAGAATGCTTGGCATGTCAATAACTTCACAGGAAATCACCACTTTCTGGTTTGAGGAGATTGACAAATCAAAATGACTTACAAGATAATCTTGATTACGAGATTAAGCACATGAAAATTAAAGCCAAAAAATCATTTCCAATTAATTACTCAACTCCTAAAACCTTAAAGATACCCTCTTTGTTGATTTTCTCATCTAAAGACGCAATCGCAGCTTGATAAGCTTCATTTCTTGAAATTGTGGAACTTCCCGAAGTTTCAACATCATTACTTGCCACAACTTTATTTTTAGAGTAATTCTTAAAATTAATTTTCAACTTCGTAACATAAGAACCATAAACCTCTCCAGTAGTTGATGAAGACGCAATATCCATAACTATTTGATTATCAAGATTGCTTTTAACCGAAGCAGTCACAACCCCAGATTTATTCAAATGCTTTTGGATTATTCTATAAATATCCGAATTACCCTTTGACTTAAAGTAAAATTCAAATTGGCTATTTAATTTAGAAAGCTCATATTTAGCATCAGAGACAACTTTCAACTTTTTCTTCAGATCACCAGTCGAAGCCGGATAAACTATCCTAGTGAGAATCTCAGACTGTCCACCAAGGTTAATAATCTTATTATAAGAAGATCTTTTTTGAATTATATTTTGATTTGCGACTGATTTTTGGATGTTGCTAATCTGATTATCTAAAAACTCAATTTTCTCTTTTTGTAAATCAACAAATTGTTTGCGATCAATCATCACCTCAACATAAGTCGAGCCATCCTTATTGGCCGATTTTGTGACTTCAAAATTTGGAAATTCAATCTTTTCAATATTTTGATTGATTTGCTGCCTAAATTCCTCATTCACATCATATTTATTTTCTTCTAATAATGATGTTGAAGTAGAAGAAATAGTGGTTGATAACCGCGCAGAAGCATCCGACAAAGCAGATTTAGTGGCCTCCTCCAGACTTCGCCCTTGCCCTACCCCATATATCGACTCTGCATTATTTTGAGTTGGTGATAAATACCAGGAAATATCACTTGAGGATTCTTTCGAACTTGAGCAAGAAAATACAAAGGTTAGAAAAATTACTGAGAATAGCTTTTTCATTAAATTTTACAAATTAAGTTCCTGATGCCACCTAAAACAAAGCAAAAACAAACACTTGTTAATCTATATCTCCAAACACAGAAGTCGCCCCAGACTGACTTGCGTTAATCCTATCTTGAGCAGCCCTTGATTTTTCAGTATTTGAAAGCTGTTTAGATCCAGAGCAAGCACTAAGTAAGGCTAGCCCAGCAAATAATATGATTAATTTTTTCATAATTAATTCCTTTCTTTTTCAAGTTCATCAAAAATCTTTTGTGAAGCTTTTTCAGAGTTATTGATATTTTCACGACCAATATTTGCCTCTTTCATGCTTTTTTCTAAAGTTTTTTGACTATTTTTCAAATATTTAGAGTAATCTTCATCGCGAAGTACCATGTGAACATAAAGCGTTCCATCATCAGCCTGGAAAATGTTGATTCTCTTCACCCCAGATAAAGGTAAATTTTTAACAACTTCTTTGGTGGCCTGTGAGAAAAAATCCTCAACATCGTTAATGCCATTGACATTTGATTCACGAAGAGCCTCTTTGGTTACCCTATTGATTTCAGTTTGAATAGTTGCAGCAATATTTGCTTTAGCATCCATTTCGGCTTTTGGAATTTGGAATTTGATTCCGCCCCTAGAAGGAGGAGCAATACCAACGCCGCCAACACCATCTTCAACTACCGGGTCAAGTACCCAAGATGGAAGATCTGACAATTTTCCAGCATCTTTTTTATCGTCTTTGGTTCCTGAACATGAACTTAAACAAAGTGCGAAAATTGATAATATAGCTGTAACTTTCAAAAAAGAAGCTTTCATAAAATAAAAATTTATTAATAATCTATCTCTTATTATAACATGCTAGCAAATCCTTGTCAAGAATATTCGTAAAAATCTCAAATAATTGTTGCAAAAAGCACCATTTTAAGAAAAACTTAGTATTTTTTCATCCAGATTTTTAACTTTTCCAATAGCGGCAAAACTCGCCTGATTTTTTGACTTAAATAATGAAGTCGCCATATTAATTACATCTTTTTTAGTTACTACAGAAACTTTGTCGAGCTTTTCTTTTTCAGAAATGATTTTATTGCGCGATAAAATATCAAAACCAAGCTTTTGCATTCTAGAGCTGGTGCTTTCTTTGGCCATAAGAATTCCGGACTCGAACTGGGTTTTGGCGCGCTGTAATTCTTCGTCAGTGATTTTGCTGCAGACTTTATCGATCTCTTTTTTAGTGGCATCAATGAATTTCTCGACCTTATCTGGAGAGCATCCACCGTAAATTCCAAAAATCCCGCAATCAATGTGGTTGAAGTTAAACGCATAGACGCTGTAGGCTAGACCTAGATTTTCACGCACTTCTTGGAAAAGGCGCGAAGACATTCCGCCACCTAAAATATTTGCTAAAAGCCAAACTTTGTAATAATCTGGATCGTTATACGACAAAGATTTAAAGCCCATAACAAGATTTACTTGCTCTAAAGATTTATTTTTTAGGTAAATTCCGCCGCCATAATTGGCTTTTTCTGGATTTTTGATGGATTTTTCTCCTAAATTATTAAAATATTTCTCAGTATATTTTACCAAATCTTTTTGAGAAATATTGCCGGCCGCAACTACTGCTATATTCGAGTAATTATATTGCTTTGAAACATAGTCAACGAAGTCTTGGCGCGTAAATTTCTTGATATTTTTAGCTGGCCCTAAAATACAGCGCCCAAGGGCTTGATCTGGGTAGGCTTTTTCTTGGAAATAATCAAAGACAATATCATCTGGCGTGTCATTAGTCATGGCAATTTCTTGCAGGATGACTCCCCTCTCCTTTTCAAGCTCGGCCTCATCAAATGTTGAATTTTGTAAGATATCAGCTAAAAATTCTACAGCAAACTCGGCATGTTGCTTAAGCACCTTAACATAATAAACAGTGCGCTCTTTAGAGGTATAGGCATTGATTCGACCGCCAATATTTTCGAATTCTTCAGCAATTTGACGCGCATTTCGAGTTTTCGTGCCTTTAAAGGCCATGTGTTCAAGGAAATGTGAAATTCCGTTGATTTTAGGAATCTCGTTGCGGCTTCCCGTGCCAACAAATACGCCAATTGAAACGGTTTCAACCTCCTTCATTTGGTCAGCAGCAACTCTTAAGCCATTTTTTAGCGTAACAATCTCTTGATTTGTCATAAAATATCTTCTATAATTAAGTTTTTATTAATTTGTAGCTAATTATACATGGCCTCACCTTTATTGTCAATCAGAGAAGGATCGATTTCCTTTGCCAAAAAGATGATTTTCGAAGAACTGACCTTGCATTTATTCAGTGGCGACAAGATTTGTTTGATCGGCAAGAATGGCGCTGGGAAAACGACTTTGATGAATGCGATTTTTGGACGAATTGACCTTGATAGCGGCGTGCATTTTTTGGCTCCGAATAATACTATTGGCTATTTAGAGCAAGATGAGCGAATGACGCTGGATATTACTGTAAGTGAATATTTACGCGAAAATCTAGAAATTGATGATCACAAGGAATATTTGATCGATATAGTCTGTGAAAATCTGAAGATTGATAAAAATCAAACTACCAACAGCCTTTCTGGTGGGCAGAGACGCCGTGCGAATTTGGCTAAAGCATTAATTTTTGAGCCAGATATTTTGCTGCTGGATGAGCCGACGAATCACCTTGATCTTGAGATTATTCAGTGGCTTGAGGTTTACTTAAATTCCTATAAAGGCTGTCTTTTGATTATTAGCCATGATCGTGAATTTCTGAAAAAAGTTACGAATAAGATTTTTTGGCTTCGTGCAGGTAAAATTGTCGTAAATGACCAAGGTTACAAGAATTTTGAGCGCTGGTCGAGTGAAATTATCGAGTTCGAGACTAGGACGATGCAAAATCTAGAGAAAAAAGTCGAGCTTGAAAGTGGCTGGCTGCAAACTGGAGTTACTGCGAGGCGAAAAAGAAATATTGGTCGCCTACATCTTTTACAAGATTTACGTGGTCAATTGGCTGAGCAAAAACGCCTAGTTGCGGCGAATAAAAACCAAATGAAGATTAATGCTTTTGATAAATTTGATGGCGATGGACCGCAGGTGATTGCTTCGCTAAATAATGTGTCGAAAAGTTATGGCGAAAAAAATCTGATCGCAAATTTCGATCTAAAAATTTTACGCGGTGAAAAAATTGGCATAATTGGTAAAAATGGCGCTGGTAAATCGACTTTCCTAAAAATGTTGGTTGGCCAAGTTGCACCCGATACTGGTAATGTAAAAATTGCGCGCGATCTGGAATTTTCTTATTTTGATCAAGATCGATCATCTTTAAGAAAAGGCGCAACGATTAAAGAATTTTTGTGCGAAAATGATGGCGACCAAGTAGTTTTAGCGGGCGGTAAAACTCGCCATGTTTGCGGTTATTTACAGGATTTTCTGTTTGATCCAAGGGATATTGATACTTTAATTTCAACTTTATCGGGTGGTCAGCAAAATCGGCTATTTTTGGCAAAAACCTTGGCTAATCCGGGGAATTTTCTGATTTTGGACGAGCCGACAAATGATCTTGATATGGAAAGCCTAGATATTTTGGAGGATTATTTGTGCAAATATAAGGGAACCCTAATTGTAGTGAGTCATGATCGTGATTTTTTAGATAATGTTGCGACTTCGATTTTGGCTTTTGAAGGCGAAGGTGTTATCTTTGCTAATTTAGGTGGATATTCTGATTATTTAGAGTATAAAAATAATCTTAAGAAAAATAGCAAGCAAAATTCTACCACTTTTTCTAAAAACCATGAAAAAGAAAATAGTAAAGATGATTATCTTAAGCAAAAACAGAATCAAAAGGAAATTAGGCTATTAAAAACCGAGCTAAATAAATTACCAGATAGAATAGAGCGACTTGAGGCCAAGATTAATGATCTTAGCGAAGAATTAAATGATCCGGAAAATCTAAATCCAACTGATATTGCGATTATTTCCAGTCAAATTGGTGAGCTGCAAGATAAAATTGAGCAATATGAGGCTAGATGGGTCGAGCTAGAAGAGATGCTTGGTAATTAACTTGATACAGCTGACTCGATTTTTCTACACAAATCCCTCACCTACTGAATCATCCGCAACAAAAACCATCCCACCAGAATTATGGAGACCAAGATCCCAATCTATATAAGTTGGTACGAATGATAATGGTGCGATCGAGAGGACTTGAACCTCCACAGGGAGTTAACCCCATAACGACCTCAACGTTACGCGTCTACCAGTTCCGCCACGATCGCACATAAAAATAAAATAAATTACTAGTTTTTGGTTCACAGCTTTGCCATGGAAAAAAACTCAAAAGCGTCTACCAACTTTCGCCACTACTGCACAAAACTCAAGTAGCTATTGGCTTTAACCTATTAAGTACAATGATAAATATTGAAATATCTTGAATTGTATCAAGCTTAATTTCTTTAATAAAGTTATAGTATCTTTCAACTGAAAAGCCGTGAGACTCCGCCCAAGACTCAACAGATTCGATACTGCAACCATCTTTTTTATTACATTTATCCCTAACAATATTTTGCGATATTTTCATTTGATAGGTATATAAATCTTCAGTAATAGTTTTTTTAGATATCCTATCCCAGTGACTTTCAACCTCGATTCGTAAAAGCTGACCTCTTAGCCACTTTAATGAGAATTTCGTACCAACCTCAAAATATATAGTTGCAATAGTTTTTAAATCAAAAACAGAATTCGTAGCTATTTCTGAAATGTCGAATGCTGCTGCTAATGGATCTAGCGATGCTATTTTCTTAACAAAAGACTTGCTAGATACCGATTTAGACTCCAGATCTTTAATTTTCTCATCAAAAACAAATTTAGAATCTTGAGCCATAACCTCAGGAAGTATTGAGATCAACTCCTCTGAAACTTTTTGATAGCGAGCAATGATACTGGTTAAATCTTCCTCCATTTCGTGCCTTAAAAGCCACAGTACAGCCCTTTCAAGTAACTTACTAACACTATGGAACATTTCAGATTGCGTTTTATGATCCACTGGAGCTTCGATTTGACTTATGCGCTGCCAAATATCTTGCAACCCAAAAGAATCAACAGCAATAATAATAGAGCGCACTACTTCAGAAATTTTGTAACCATTTTCTTGAGCAACTTGGCTTGCGAAATATATTCCAGTATAATTAACCACATAGTTAGTAATTTGCGTGGCTATTATTTCTTTCTTCAAGCTATGACCAGTAATTTCATCTACGAAATCTTTTCTCATTTTTCTTGGAAAGTAAGAAATTAATTCTTTTTCCAAATATTTATCATTTAAAAGATCCGATTGAAGAAGCTCTTGATAGATCTCCATTTTTGCATATGAAAGCATCACGCAAAATTCAGGCCTAGTAAATCCAATACCATCAGCTTTGCGCTTGTTAATTTCTTTAGTTGATGGCAGGAACTCAACCTCTCTATTTAAAAACCCATCATTTTCAAGTCTAGAAATGTAGTTCGCAAACACGGTGGAGCGCTCTGGTCCATGATTTACAGCATTTGATACTGCTTGTGATTGCAAGAAATTATCGCTAAGAACAAGATCCGCAACCTCATCTGTCATTAACTCAAGAATTTTATTTCTTTTTTCAATGTCGATTTTTTTGTTTTGAATAGCAGCAGTTAAAGCAATTTTAATATTCACTTCATGGTCAGAGCAATCAACCCCAGCTGAATTATCCATTGAATCAGTATTAATATGGCCGCCATTTAATGCAAATTCAATTCTTCCAAGTTGCGTAAATCCAAGGTTTCCACCCTCGCCGACTATTTTACAGCCAAGCTCTTCGCCATTTACTCTTAATGGATCATTGGTTCTATCACCAACATCAGCATGTCCTTCTGATGTAGATTTAACATAAGTTCCAATTCCACCATTCCAAAGTAGGTCAACTTTAGCCTTCAAGATAGCCTTGATAAGTTTATCTGGAGTAAGCTCATTATCTTCCACTCCTAGAAGCTCTTTAATTTGCTTGGTTAATTTGATCGACTTAGCAGATCTTTCAAATATGCCTCCACCTTTAGAAATTAGTGATTTATTGTAATCAAGCCAACTTGATCTTGGTAGATTAAATAATCTCTCTCTTTCTTTGTAAGATTTAGCAGCATTTGGCTCTGGGTCAATAAAAATATGCATATGGTTAAATGCAGCCACCAGCTTTGTTGCTTTTGAGCATAACATTCCATTACCAAAAACATCTCCGGCCATGTCGCCAATACCAACGCAGGTAAATTCTTCTTTTTGACAATCAATACCAATTTCCCTGAAGTGCCTAGTAACACAAACCCATGCACCTTTAGCAGTGATTCCCATTTTCTTATGATCATAACCAACAGATCCACCAGAAGCAAAAGCATCACCAAGCCAGAAATTATATTCAGCAGAAACAGAATTAGCAATATCAGAAAAAGTAGCCGTACCTTTATCCGCAGCCACCACAAGATATGGATCGGCCTCATCATGGCATATTACACCTTTTGGATGGATTACTTTATTTGAAACAATATTATCGGTTACATCCAAAATTCCTCTCAAGAACTGCTTGTAACACTTAATACCCTGATTCATAAACTCTTCACGAGACAGATCCGATAGATCTTCCTTGATTACAAAACCACCTTTAGAACCAACAGGAACAATAACAGCATTTTTGGTCATTTGCGCCTTAACAAGACCAAGAACCTCAGTTCTAAAGTCAACTTGACGGTCTGACCATCTTAATCCCCCTCTGGCAACTTTACCACCTCTTAAGTGAACACCTTCCATTGAATTTGAATGAACAAATATCTCAGCATAAGGAACCGGTAAGGGCAAACCAGGAATTCTTTTGCAGTTAAATTTCAAAGAAATGTAATCTTTAAAATTACCATGAGCGTCTTTTTGATAAAAATTAGTTCTCAAAGTTGCATCCACTATGTGATAGAATCTTCTAATAACATCATCATGAGTAGCATTGCTAATTTTATTTAATTTAGATCTAATAGATTTAATAAATACCTCAGCCTTTTCCTTTCTATTATTAAGTGAAAGTTCTAAAGATGGATCAAATTTAACTTTAAATAATTCTATGATTTCCTTGGTTGCTTCGATGTTTTTAATCATTACTTCAGATATAAAATCCTGATCTGATCTAAGTCCAGTTTGAAATAAATACTTAACATATGACTTGATCAAAGAAATAGTTCTCCAATCAAGATTCGCAGCCAATAGTAGTTTATTCAAAGACCCCAAGCCCAAACTCTTATCCCACGCCTTATATAGAGCTTCTTGAAACTTTTCCTTGAGATCTTCATTGACAGAATCCGCTTTATCCAAAGAAATCCTAAAATAATTAACTCTTATCTCAGAAGAATCCTCAAGGGTAACCAGATAGGTATGTTCATGAATCACCTCAAGACCAAAACTTTCCAAAACTGGCATAGTATGCGAAAGATGTATCTCTTTTTTTGGATTAAATATTTTTAACTCACCTAATTTATCTTTTATACAAAAATCGAAAGTTACCTCTTGATCTTTTAAGCATTTTTCCATTAATTGTATATCATGAGCAGCCTGAGCGGGAGTAAACCTACTAACATAACTAACTCCAAAAGCATTACCGTAATTTTTATATTGATCACCACCAACTTTATTATTGGAAATTTTATAAATTTCTTCTTTCAATAAATAATTCCAAGGCTTAGATAATTCAACTATTTCTTGCTCTAAAATATCCTCTCTTAAATCATCAATTTGTTCATCAATTTTTATAATGACTTGAAATCTAATAAGGCTAGATTCAGTAATCTCAATATATAAATCAGAAACTGAACCATTATAAAAAGCAGCCAAATGTTCTTTAATTTTACCTCTCAATATGGCGTTGCTTTGCTCTTTTGGCATAAATACCAAACAGTTAATAAATCTATTGAATTTATCTTTTCTAGCAAAAACCTTGATTTGATTTCTGCCACATATCATCACTATCGCCGTAGAAATCCTGAGCAAATCCTCAACATCTATCTGAAACAATTCATCTCTAGGATAGTGTTTAAGAACTGATAATAAGTCTTTATAATTGTGACTTCTTTTTGAATAGCCTGATTTTTTTATAACCGTTTCAATTTTTCCTTTAATAAAAGGAATTGAAGTAGGACTTTGATAGTAAGCAGTAGAAGTAAAAAGACCAATTATTCGATATTCTCCAACAACCTCTCCTTTGCTTGAGAATTTTTGGATTCTGATTCTTTCTGAATTGACAAATCTATGTATTCTACTTTTGTAACTTGATTTAAGGATCTCTATGGTGTATGGATTTTTAATCGCATATGAGATCTCTTCATGATTTGAATTAGTAACAATGTTTGGTCTAAAGGCTTTATGCTTAGATCTAAAAACACCAAGAGGTGGATTATTTTTATTTTCACAAACATAATATTTACCACTTTTATCTTTCTTATAATCAATTTCTATAAAACCCAAAAATATAAAACCTTTTTTTATAAGCCAATTTATGAAATCTCCAACCTCTTGAACATCCTTACTAGGCTCTTTTAAGCTGGTAAATTGCTCTTGACTTTTCTTCAGTTGATCAACAATTTTTTGCCAATCATCTACAACAATTGCAATATTAAGTAGAGTTTCTTCGATTTTTTTCTCAAGTAGCTTTGCTTCTTCATCAGTAATTAAATCTTTAAGATGAACTTGTATTACTGATTCAACACTCTCTTTAGGGTCTTCATCGCTATATGCTTTGAATTCACTAATTTTTCCACTTGCTGACCTTTTGACATAAAAAATGGGATGCATTATATTTAATATATCAAAGCCCGATTCTTTAATTAAAGCAACAACCGAGTCCACTAAGAACGGGCTATCACTGGTCACAATGTCAATTATACTATGATTAGCAAAAGAACTTTCAATATTTGTGATTTGGATTTTATTTTCAGACTCACCTCTTTGCTGAAGGAAATCAAAGCTCTGCCTGGCGTATAGCGTCATCTCTGCCTCGTTATAATTCTGAAAATCTCGAGCATGATTTTGCGAATAAAACTCTTCTACGAATTGAGCAAGATCCTTTGGTTGCTTTTTTTCCGTCGCTAACTTTACTACTTTTTTTAAAAAACCTTTCATAATTTTAAATTGTAGTTTAATATTTCGATATTGTTTACAAGATTACGCTTTGTTGCTTACGAATATTACTATTAGTTGCATTCCCTCTAACTTAGGGCTAGCTTCTGGCTTTGCATATGGCTCAACTATTTGTATTACCTCGTTAATCATATCCTTGGCAATATCAATATGAGTAATTTCTCTACCTCTCATCCTCATACTAACCTTTACCTTATTACCAGCAGCAATAAATTTCTCAATCTTGGATATTTTTGTCATAAAGTCACCGCGCCCAATGTTAAAAGACATCTTCACCTCTTTTAACTCAACTACTTTTTGCCTTTTTTTAGCATCAGCAGCTTTTTTCTGCATCTCATATCTCATCTTACCAAAATTTCCAATCTTACAAACAGGAGGGCTTACATGCGGAGACACCTCAATTAGGTCCAGCCCAGCATCTTGAGCCTTATCAAGGGCCTTATGAGTAGAAATAACTCCTAGCATTTCACCGTTTTCATCAATCAATCTCACCTCAAGAGCCTTGATTTCTTCATTAACTGCAAATGTTTTACCTTTATTTTTCACTTATATATGTTTGTTTATATTTATTATTTTGGTACTTATTATTAATTATACCACTAACTAACAAAAATATCAAGAAAAATATAATATTCTCTATTTTTTTAAAGCTAAGGCGATTTCGTATATTTTTTTCCTATTTAAACCATATATTTCAGATAGTTCGCCACTAATGTCCTTGCTAGAATAGCCATTTTTAAGCATTTCTTCAATTTTAGCCGCAATTTCGTCTTCACTAATTAATTTTTCGAGGGTTTTTTCAACTATTACCACAAACTCTCCCCTTAATTTGTCAGAATTAGCCTCAAAATAGCCAATTATATTAGAAATATCATCTGTTATCACCTGTTCGTGAATTTTGGTAATTTCCCTAGCAATTGTTACCTTTCTATCTCCCATATGCTTCAAAATCTCTTCCAAAACACCTAATAACCTGGTTGATCTTTCAAAAAAGATAAAGCTTATTTGCTGGTCAAGATCTTTAAGCTGAGCAACTCTCTTAGCAGAACTTGCTGGTAAAAATCCCAAAAATAAAAACTTATCAAGAGCCAACCCCGATACAGACAAAGCCGCTGTTACACTTGAACAGCCAGCTATTGGTGTTACTTTTATACTATTTTCCTTAAGTAGCTTGATTAATTTTTGTCCAGGATCAGAAATTAATGGCGTTCCAGCATCGCTAACCAAGGCTACATCCTCAGTTTGCAAGATATTAAGTATCTTTAATCGATCTTTAGAGCTGCTTAAATCATTGTAAATTAGTAGCTTTTTGTCATAAATTTCATATTTTTGCAATAAACGACTTGTAATTCTAGTATCTTCGCATAAAATAGTATTAACGGATTTTAAAATATCCAAAGCTCTTAGTGTAATATCTCTTAGATTACCTATGGGAGTAGCAACAACATATAATTCTGACATGAGAAATTTAATTTTTATTATTTTATCTATAATTCTACTACAAAGTTGTAAATCATCAAGTGATTTATTTGTCGAAGATTATAATCCTGGCCAAGACGATATATTGCAACCTTATGAAACTGCAAATGTTTTTTCCAGTAGAGACCTAGAAACACTATATTCTAACAAGAAAAAGGTTAAAGTCGCACTATTCTTGCCAATGTCTGGTAATAATGCCAATTTAGGAGAATTACTCTATCAATCAGCTTTAATATCATTATTTGATAATGATAGAAATCACAATATTGAATTAGTTTTGGTTGATTCTGGCGATAATCCAATTGATTCGTCACAAATATTTAAAAAAGAGATAGTAAAAAAAGGTATAAAAACCGTAATAGGGCCAATATTTAGCAATCAAATAGATATTATCTCTAGGAACGCCTTAAGATATAATGTAAATGTTATTTCTCTTTCCAATAATCAAGAAATGATAGGGAAAATTGAATCTGATAGTGCGATTTTCATAGCTGGATTCTTACCGGACCAGCAAATAGACGCGATGATTAGTCACTTACAGGAAAATGATATTAATGATGTGGCGGTAGTTGCTCCGAATAATTCATACGGAATAGCTATGTCTAAAATTATTAAAGAGACCCTTAAAAGTCGAGACGCAACGCTAATTCAATCCGACCTTTATGATAATTCTTCAAACACTTTAGCAAAAGTTATAGAAAGAACAATCAAAGCTTACAAGGTTCCAACTGAAATGACGGAAGGCGGAGGAAGAAGATTCGAAGAGGATTATCGAATATTAGAATCGGACAAAAGATATGCAAAAGCAATAATAGTTGCTGATTCTGCAAATAATACCGCTGAGATATCTACTTTGATAAAAAAATACAATAAAACTCAAAGAGAGATAATATTGGTTGGCATAGGTAGCTGGGATGACAAATCTATAACCGAAAAAGATTTTGCCACAAGAGTTTTATACTCCGCTCCAGATCCATCAAAATTCAACAAATTTGAGAGATCTTTTTACAGATATTACTCAAAATATCCACCAAGAATATCTTCTATTGTTTATGACTCGGTCGCAACAATCGCTCAAATAGTTGATAGAAATGGCAATAGAGTCCCTTCTACTCAAGATTTTATCGAATATAAAGATGCTGACCGAATAGGGTTTTCTGGAATTGATGGACGATTTAGATTCCTCGAAAATGGCTTAGTACAAAGACTTTACCCAATCTTAGAATTAAAAGATGGAAAATTTAGCGAAATCAAAGCTCCAAGCGAAAAGTTTCTTGAAATAAAAAAAGAAGAAGATCTTGCTGTGAATCCAACCTAAGTAGCCACCTTACTTCTAAGGAGGGGTAAACATCACTCTTACGCTTAAGGCATAAGCGGTAATTCGGCCTTCCCATCCTCTAAAAGACTCCTCTTTAGCGTGAATTTAGAGCGCTATTATGCTACTCAATTTGATTGATTAGAAGAAGTGAAGCCTTGTAAATCTATCTGCAAATGAAAGTCTTTATAAAGCAAATAAATCCAATAGGGAATAGAAAAATAGATTCCTTAATGCATCTTAATGTAAAAAAGTATGTAATCAGCAGACTTTATAAAGAGGCTTTAAGATCTTTTAAAGCCTCTTATAAATTTAAAATAGATTCTTCTCTTTGAAATATTTTACAGAACCTTCGTGAAGAGGAATATCACCAGATCTCATCATTGCTTTCTTATTTAAAGATGTAAAGACCGGATGTAAAGTTTTGAAATTGTCAAAATTATCAAACACAGCCTTAACCATCTCATAAACAACTTTATCAGATGTATTTTTAGTAGTCACAACAGCAGATCTAACCCCAAAAGTATTTATATTCTTAGGATTTCTTGGATACATTCCGCCAGGAATTTGAGCCCTAACATAAAATGAATTTTGTTCAATAACCTTATTGACAGTTTTCTTATCTATATCAAGAATTCTGATGCTACAAGTTTGAGCAGCTTCTTGCAATACACCATTTGGATTTCCAGACATATAAACCATTGCGTCTATTTCTCCATCGCAAAGAGATTTTGGTTGCTCAGACGGTCTCAAATAAGTCACTTCTTTAAAATCCTTTTCAGAAAAACCCTTGGTCTTCATAAGCATTTCCATTGTAGCAAACATACCAGAGCCTCTCAACCCATAATTTACTCTTTTATCTTTTAGATCAGCTATAGATTTTATATTTGAAGATTTTCTAACTGCAATTGCCAAAGTTTCTGTATATAGTGAAAATACAGATCTTAAATCAGAAAAAGGTTTTTGATCAGCAAAAAAACCAGTTCCATAATATGAATGATACTGCCAGTCTGACTGAACAATTGCAAAATCAAGAGTTTTGTTTCTAATTGCATTTAAGTTAGAAACAGACCCACCTGTAGATTCAACAGAACATCTAATGCCATGATCTTTTCTTCCTCTATTTACCAATCGACATATCGCACCCCCAGCTGGATAATACACGCCAGTAATTGCACCCGTCCCCACAGAAACATATTTAGTCCTAGCAAAAGACTCGGAAACAATAGATGTTGATATTGTTGCAATAAATATTATTTTTAATACTAGTTTCATAACTTAATTAAATTTATTCATATTCCTTCAATATTACATATTAAAGCTAATATTAGTAAATGTAAACCCTTTTTTTATAATTTTTTTACAATTATTAGCCAATTACCCTAAAAGACACCTAAAATAGCCTTATTTTTCATAGGTTAGTTAAAATAGTTTGACATTTAACTTAAAATTTTTTAAGATAGAAGGTGATTACTTAAAAAAGGTAAAATGATATTAATTAATTTTTAAGCTATGAAATTATGGAAGCAGGTATTAATAGGATTAGCCCTAGGTGTAGTGGCAGGTATCGTTCTTAAAGAAGACGCCATCTATCTCAAAATCTTTGGAACAATCTTTATATCCCTAATTAAAATGGTTATCGTGCCGTTGATTTTCTTTGCACTACTTGCTGGTATCACATCTATGCAAGGCCAAGGAAACTTTACCAGGATAGGTATTAAGGGCTTTGCAAGCTACTTACTTACTGCGGTATTTGCAGTTTTCATCGGATTATCCGCTGGAGCCATATTTCAGCCAGGTGCTGGTGTAGACTTATCTTCTATGCTTGAATCAACTGGTGCTGCTGCTGGTGCAATAAAAACCGTTGCTCCTCCAACTGCTAGTGAATTTTTACTAAATTTGATACCAAAAAACCCTATCAAAGCAATGGCCACTGATCAATTCTTGCAAATCATTGTATTTTCGATCTTTAGTGGAATTACCATTAACTTAGTTGGTAGCAAGGCTGAGCCAGTTAAAGAACTTATTGCTTCTGCCTCTTTAGTTACCTTTAAAATGATTGAATTAATCATTAAATTGGCTCCTCTTGGTGCTTTTGGTTATATTTCTTGGGTAGTTGGAACTCAAGGTATGGATATACTTAAAGCCTTAACAATGCTTGTTATAACCTTGATTGTAGCTTGTATTTTCCAATATCTAGTGTTCGGTGTATTTATCGCACTTGTTGGAAGATTGAATCCAATGCCTTTTTACAGAAAAATACTATTTACCCAGTCAATTGCTTTTGCAACAAGTAGTAGTAAAGCTACCTTGTCAACTGCTATGGAACAGCTACAAACTAGGCTTGGTGTATCCAAAACTAACTCTAACTTCTTGCTACCTCTTGGGGTTTGTATAAACATGGATGGTACGGCTATTTATCTAGGTATTGCCGCCCTATTCTTCTCGCAAGCATATGGAATTGACCTTACATTTCAAAATTACTTAATGTTGATTTTGACTTGTACTTTAGGATCAATTGGTGCTGCTGGGATACCTAGTGGATCAATCATCTTTATGAGTATGGTTCTTGGATCTGTTGGACTACCAATTGAAGGTATTGGAATTATCTTGGGTGTAGATAGAGTTTTAGACATGCTTAGAACTACTATTAACATTACTGGCGACTCTGCTATCACTATGATTGTTGATAGGACTGAAGGTGGCCTTGATGAAAAAGTATATTATTCAAAAGATAATTAAATATACCAATGAAATATGAAAGCAGAATATCTAGACAGATTATCATTAAAAATCTTGCTGTTATTCTGCTTTCTTTTTCTATTTACAAATAAAGTAGAGGCATCCTACAAGGCTTCCAGCTTGGAAAGCTCATACCTTTTAAAAATAGAGAATTTCTTAAATGGTATAAAAAATCTCTCATCTGATTTTACTCAAGAAAATAATAATGGGGCTGATGCTGTTGGGAAATTTTATATCTCTAGACCAGGTAAAATGAGGATCGAATATCGCTCAAATCCTAAAATGCTAATAACGGTAAATGGTTCAGTTTTAACATATAAAGATTTGGATCTAGATGAGATCTCAAACTTGTCAACTAATACGACTCCGGCCTCTCTTTTAACGAGAAAAAACATATCTTTTAAGGCTAAAGATATTTTAATTGATAGTTTGAAAGTTAATCAAAATCAAGTGTCGGTTACTGTAATTAAAAAGAATCGTCCGGAAGCTGGGAAATTTCGCCTAATTTTCAACAAAGAAGTAACTGAGTTTAAAAAAATGGAAGTAATTGACGATCTTGGTCAAGTTGTGACGGTTAAGCTCTCTAATGTGACTTATCCTGGCCACTTGCCCTCTAATTTATTTTATATAAAAAGTAGCAATCTACCATTTTAATATAACTATGTACAATAAATTTTCGAACAAAAAAAATAGAAAAAAAACAAACTATATCAGTGATATAAATGTTACTCCTTTTGTGGATGTATTACTGGTATTGCTGATTGTTTTTATGATTACCGCGCCAATACTTACTGGATCAGTGGATATCGACCTTCCTAATGGAGACTCTTCCAAACAAATTAAAGAAAAAACTAAACCAGTTGTTGTTTCCATTACCAAAAAAGAAGAAATAATAATTTCTGACTCAAAAGTAGCAATCGATGATATAAAAAAAGCCCTTATCGAGGCCACTTCTAACGACTTAAATCAAAAAATTTACATCAAAGGAGATGTGTCGGTTGATTATGGGTTTATAATGAATATCATAAAAAGTATTAACGAATCTGGGTTTTCCAAAGTAATATTAGTTACTAATATCTCAAAATGATTAGAAATATTCTCTATTCAATTTGCTTGCATCTATTATTTTTAATTGCTATTTATAGTAGCATAAAAAATATAGATTTTTCTGATCAAGATCAGGCTATCGAAGGCATTTCTGTTGGCGTAAAAGAGCTGGATGAAAAAAAGAAACTTCCCGCTGAGAAACCTCCTGAGCCAGAAAAGGAAAAAGAATTTGTAAAACCTGCGGAAAAAAAGGAAGAGGAACCAAAAAAACAAGAGCCCGAAATTAAGAATGAACCTAAAAAGAAAACTGAGCAAGATGTTAAGCTTCCGCCTGCTGAAAAAAAAGAAATAAAAAAAATAATTAAGAAAATTGAAAAAAAATTAGAAAAAAAAGAAGATATACCGGATCTGACAATTAGAAAGGTATATCAAAATGATACATATACAGATAGCGTTGATAGTCTTGATCTATCTTCAATCCACACCAGGTCTATCAAAAATCACTTAAATTTTTGCTTTGCTTCAATATTAGAAGGACAAGATAAGTCCCTTGAAATGGTTGAAGAAATCGAAGTAATATTTGATGTATCAAAATCTGGCGTTATTAAATTCGACTTTAAGAGAAATGCTGATGAAAAACTTTTAAAAGATCAAAAATTCGCAAATTATCAGGAAATCATTAGAAAAATCGAAAATTCCACTAAAAATTGCGCTATATTTCGTAATTTACCAAGTGATAAATATGAAATATGGCGAGAGTTTAAGGTGCTGCTTACTTCAAAAAAATAAAAATTTGCTATTTTTTAATATTTTACTTGCATAAATCTTCAAAATGTGTTATAATGAAACTAGGGCATAAAATATTATTAAATTTTATTGATTATGGCTATTATAAATAATAAAAACTACCCTGAAAATAAAACTCCAATAGATGAGGAGCAAAGAGAGATTCTGGCTGCTGTTGACGACCTTGGTCATCATGCGCAAGAATGCTTAAAATCTTTCAATCGCTCGTTACCTGCACAGCCACTCAAAAATCCGGCTGCAGAGCGATCAATGGATGGTCAAGATAATCGCACAAGATAGATTATTTCTCTTGCTGGCTATTCTTTAAAATCAAATGCAATAATATAATATTTGCAGAGCTGATCATGATGTAAGACATTATAACCTCTATCATATTGTTGATTAAGAAGCTATTTTTTGAAGAAAAGAAGATTATGACGATTAAAAATGTAACATGCATCAATATAAAAAACATAACCATCTTGGGTTGTTCCTTACTAAAATAAGATAGCAAGAAATAGCCAATAAACAAGGCTATCAAGCAATATAATAAGATATTTTCAATTATATTTTCTAAGAAATCCATAGATTTTTTATTTTTTTATTATATAATATTATATTATAGGATGAATTATTAATTAATCAATTTTTTGTTATGACAAATGTATCTATTAATGGACTTGGAAGAATCGGTAGATGTGTTTTAAGAGCCCTATTTGAAGAAGATAAATATTCAAGCTTCAATTTAGTTGCTGTTAATGCTTCTGCGCCACTTGAGACGCTGCGCCATATCCTAAAATATGATTCAGTTCATGGTCAATTTAACAAGAATATTGAAATTTCGCAAAATGATCATTCTTTGGTTATTGATGGTAAAAAGGTTAAAGTTATTGCCGAAAGAAACCCAGAGCTCCTACCTTGGAAGGATTTAGCTGTAGATATCGTTTTTGAATGTACTGGGCAATTTACTAAAAAAGAAGATGCCAGCAAGCACCTTACTGCTGGGGCTAAAAAAGTGATTTTGTCCGCTCCTTCAAAATCTGATGATGTTAAAACTGTAATTTATCAAGTAAATTCAGATACTTTAACCGCAAAAGACCAAATAATCTCAGTTGGATCATGTACTACGAATTGTTTAGCGCCTGTTGCTAAGGCTTTGAATGATGCAGTTGGCATCAAACAAGGTTTTATGACGACGATTCATGCTTATACTAATGATCAAAATATCGTGGATAATGCTCATCGCGATCTTAAGCGAGCTAGAGCCTGCGCGATGTCGATGATTCCGACTTCGACTGGGGCGGCTAAAGCGATTGGACTTGTGCTTCCTGAACTTAAGGGTAAGCTTGATGGCGGGGCTGTGCGCGTCCCTACCCCTAATGTTTCGATGGTTGATCTGACTTTTGTTTCAGAAAAAGCCACTACGGCAGAAGAAATTAATGCTATCATGAAAAAAACCAGTGAAACTACGATGAATGAGGTTTTAAGATATGTTGACGAACCACTTGTTTCGATTGATTTTAATCACACAGTACATAGCTCTTGTTTTGATTCAACATTGACTAAAGCCAATGGTAACTTGGTTAAGATTGCTTCTTGGTATGATAATGAATGGGCATTTTCATTTAGAATGCTTGATATTGCTAGATTAGTGGCTTAAAGGTACAGCGAATCTAGATCTTTGTTCTTTGCGACCTTATCGACTAGTTTAGCTTTTGCTGGGTCCGAGCTTGGAGCCTCAGCAGCGCTAGCAGCATCTCCATCTAATAGACCTAACATTAAGCTTTCTAGCTCGTCTTGAACCCCCATAGATGACACAACTTCGTCTATCTTGTGAATGCGATCCGGATATAAATCCTTAAGCTCAGATATTAGATCTTCACTTATTTCATCTAAAGATTCTGTTATTAAATAATTCACAATATTTTCATAGCTTGACTTTTTCTCCTCTTCTTGGCCATCTTCCAATCTGCATAATATTGATAATGGATGAAATAAATAAGATTCCTCAGTCTCTAAAGAGTCAAAAGCTGCCCGATGATTCTCTGCTAAATATTTTACAGCTCTAAAATTTCCATAACCAGCCGCCAAATGCAAAGCATTAAACTCTGTATCTTCATGTAAAACTGTATCGCGAATATTTGCACCATTATCCAATAAATACTGGACTATTTCAAATTCCTCCATTGCAAGAGCAAGCTGAAGAGCGCCCCAACCTGATTTGCCCTTTTGCCTAATATAACTCTGCGCAGAAGGGGATTGCGACCCTTCTTCCAATTTAGCACTGATGTGACCAATTATTGCTCGAACTATATCATTATTGCGCCCTAAGACTGCCTGATAAAGAGTGGTATTTTCATCAAGGTCTTCTTGAAAAATATCAGCGCCATTTTCAACAAATAAGTCAAATAGATCTTTACGACCTTGAGCGCATGCATAGTGAAGAAGGCTTGGGTCATCTTGTGATGGATGAAAATCTATCGCAAAATTATCTTGATTAATTTTATCTTTAATTTCAGCAATATCATATTCGCCACTCAAAATAGCACGCTTGACAAATTCGTAGATCTCGAAATTTGATTCTTTGACAATTTTAGCCCTTTTCGCTCTGGTTTCTGTTGGCATATAAGTTTACAATATAAATTTCGACAAATCATTTTTCGCATCAGCCAAGTCTCCAAGATGCTTTTGAACATATTTAGCGTCAATTTTTATTATTTGACCTTTCATATCACAGGCATTAAAACTGACCTCTTCGAGAATCTTTTCCATCAAAGTATGAAGCCTTCTTGCGCCGATATTTTCTACTTCACCATTAATATCATGAGCAATCTTGGAAATTTCCTTGGCTCCAGATTTCTCAAAATTTAAAGTGACATTTTCAGCCTCAAGCAAAGCAACATACTGCCTAACTAAAGAAGATTCTGGCTCGGTTAAAATTCTAAGCAAATCATCTTGCGTCAAAGGCTTAAGCTGTACGCGAATCGGAAAACGACCTTGAAGCTCCGCTAATAGATCCGAAGGTTTAGATGAGTGAAAAGCCCCAGAAGCAATAAACAAAATATGATCCGTCTTGATAAGTCCGTATTTTGTGCTTACTGTAGTACCTTCGACTAGTGGCAGAAGATCGCGCTGGACACCTTCGCGACTAACCTCTCCGCCTCGAGCATTATTATTGGTGCAAATTTTATCGATCTCGTCAATAAAAACAATCCCATCATTTTCAACTGATTTCAGCGCATCCTTAGTAGCCTTATCTTCGTCGATCATTTTTACAGATTCTTCGTCAGTCAAAATTTCAAAAGCCTCTTTAACGGTAGTTTTAAGCTTTTTGGTTTTTTCGCCACCAATAGCCTTGCCAAGCATCTCGCCAATATTAATCATCCCAACATGTCCACCAGGAATATCAAAACCAGAAGCCACCGGATTTCCAGAATCAAGCACATCAACTTCGATTTCTCTATCATCAAGAGTTCCATTATCAAGCATTTTCAAGAACTTTTCGTAAGTCTCCCCAGAGGCACTTTCTCCAACCAAAATAGTAACAATCGCCTTTCTAGCTTCATCTTTGGCCTTTTCCTTAACCTCATCTTTCATTTTTTGCTTAGTTTCCTTAATTGCAACATCCAAAAGGTCGCGGATAATAGACTCTACATCACGGCCAACATAGCCTACTTCGGTAAATTTTGTGGCTTCGACTTTAATAAATGGAGCGTGAGCCAATTTTGCAAGCCTTCGGGCGATTTCAGTTTTACCAATCCCAGTTGGCCCAATACAAAGTATATTTTTTGGCATAATTTCTTCCCTTAAAGGGCTTGCCACAGCTTGTCTACGATATCGATTACGAAGAGCGATCGCGACTGCTTTTTTTGCATCATCTTGACCAATAATATAACGATCTAGCTCTTTAACTATATCTTTTGGAGTTAAATTTGATGTTAAAACCTCTTTTTCTTTAGTATTTTTTATTTTCATTATTATTTTCGATTTGTTTATCTTTACGAATTTTTTCGTAACTGCTATAATTTAATATAAGCATAAAAAAAATTATTACAAGACTTGTACCTATGATTATTAGCAAAAATTTCATAAATTATTGCAAAATTAAAGTCACAATTTCACGCTTTATTTGATCAAAGCCATCATTTCTTTTGACAGAACAGCTTAAAATCTCTGGGTGAAGAGCTGGCCACAACTTAGAGCCAGCAATAATATCATTTTTAGCCTTTTCAAGCTCACTTGGTTTCAACTTATCAGTTTTAGTGAGAATTATTTGATAAGAAAGGCCGATCGTATTAAAAACATTAGCCATCTCATGATCAGTCTCTTTTAAACCCTTAATTGGATCAATCAGCAAAAACACCTTTTTAAGCTGCTTTCTAGTCGCAAAATACTCAAGACTGGTCTTTTGCCAATGCTCAATATGTTTATTTTTCGCCTTAGCAAAGCCATATCCAGGCATATCAACAAGCATCAACCTTTGCGAAAGCAGAAAAAAGTTGAGCTGACGCGTTCTTCCTGGGGTATTTGAAACTATAGCAACTTTTTGCGAAGTTAATGAATTAACCAAGCTAGACTTCCCCACATTAGAAGCCCCAATAAAAGCAATTTCAGGATAATAAGTCTCAGGGAATTGACCTGGATTATGAGCACCAAGAACAAATTCACAGGCTTTTTGACCATCCTTAGGAAAAAACTTTTCAATTTGAGCTTTGGTTAGCTGTTTTTTATCTGACATTTCACTTTATCTATTTAAAATTAGAGAAATAATTATACTCTAGGTATGATATATTTTATTTCTGAGAGCTTATTTCAAGAGTAACATTTTCAAGGTCTCTTTTGGTATCCACCGATATTGGTGAATCAGAAACAACCTTCACAGCAATCTTCATGTCATTTTCCATAGCACGAAGCTGCTCTAGCGACTCTCTTTTTTCTAGCTGCGATGGCTGTAAATTAACAAACCTCTCTAAAGCCTTCCTTTTATATGCGTAAATTCCAATGTGATGATAATATGTTTGATCATCATTTTTAGAGTAAGGAATCACGGAGCGTGAAAAATAAAGCGCAATTCCAGAGGTTTTCTGTTGATCCTTAAAGGAAATAGCGACTTTAACATTGTTTGGATCATTTATCTCCTCCTCATCATCAATAATATTTGCAACTGTAGCAATATCGGCGTCGCTTTCTTTTATTGCAGATATTGCTGCTTCGATGGTTTTTGGGTCAATATTGGGTAAATCACCTTGTAAATTCACAATTATGTCGAAATTTTCGTCAATTTCTTGTAAAGCAGCATAAATCCGATCAGTCCCGGAAGGTAAATTCGAATCAGTCAAAATCGCAAACCCGCCAAGATTTTCGATTTCTTGCTTAACTTCATTGCTATCACAAGCCACAAAAACTTTCGCATTATTAACTTGAATGGCTTTTTTATAGACTCTTGCGATCATGGTTTGACCAAGGATATCTACCAATGGCTTATTTAAAAGCCTAGTAGAAGCAAGTCTAGCTGGAATAATTATTGCAACGCTCATAATTCACTGTTTTAATAATATTACATATATTATAGCAGATTTAAAGGTAAAATGCAAGAAAAAGCGTATATTTATTATAAATCTAGAGATTCCATTTTTGGCTTTCCAGGGCCAGCTAAGGCGCTGCTTGTGACTGGGGATATTTTTACGCCAGGCGCAATCGTGATTTTGCCACTTTCGACGCCCGCATCAATTTCTGCCTTAAATCGCCTCAATTCTTCAAGCTCACGTCTTTCTTCTAATGATAGCGATAACCTTGATATAGAAGCCCCAGCAGCAGCTCGAGGCGACGGAGTGGTTACCTCCTCCTCATCATCAGACGATAGCAACTCGTCAGTATATTTTTTACGATTTGTATAGTGATTTTCAGTGGCTGCTTTTTGCATAGCAGCAAGGCTATCTAGAACTGCGCCGGATATTTGAGCAGGATTATTGTATCCAGGCCAACCGGTTCTTTCATCCTTAATAAAGGCGCTAACAAAACTACTTACTAAACCCTTAGTATCAAAAATTTTCGGCATTTGTGGAAAAGCCGCGAATGTTAGATGAAGATGCCTTGCTAAAACATAAGTTAATTTATTGCCATCATTATCGCGGGCTTTAGCGGTTTTTTTAGCGCCATTGGTTAATGTAAACCCCCTATGTTCACCCAATATATCTTTAGCTTTTTTATCGCCCTTATCAGTAATTTGCGGATAATGAATTAAAGATAAAACAAGAGGCATTATCTCACGATTTAGCTTTGTAGTCAGAGCTGGAGAGTCTTTTGCTATACGCCGCGCCTCTTCTATTTTTTGCTTTATATCTCTGATAGATTTGGAAACTGCTGCTCCTTCTCCTGGTGGAGCCTTAAAGCCTTCAATTGCAAAAAATGCAGTAAGAGGTATTTTGTTATAAAATGTCATCAAATAGCGACTAGCCTCAGTGAAAAAATCCCTCAGCAATTCTCCATTAAATTTATAAGAAGCATCTATTCCTCCTAAAACGCCAGATAAAGACCTTGCATCAAGATCATCGTTTTGTTGCGCCGATCTTGTATCAACTCTTAAGGTTGTTTTCTTGTGCCTCTTTTTTTGATATTCAGCAAGCATGCCATCTATAACATCATATAAAATTTTGGTATTCTCGGGGTTTTCTAAAGATCCTAAAATACTGACAAAATTATATAATTTAGACCTCTTGTCTCTTAAAGAATTTCTATTACTCATTGATGATAGACCAAAAACCTCTTCGTCTGTGAGGTCAGATAAGGCATTATAAAGAGCCTCTTCAATTAATCGATATGCGGTAACATGGTCACCTTGAGACTTTCCTAAGACAGATGGTGCCCTATCCTTAATCACAAGTGGGCTTGGGGTACCGTCGGGGGTCTTAACATATGATACACTTATGGAACTGCTAGCCTTTTTGGGACTTTTAGACATAGTATATAATAGTAAATAAATGAAGAAGAAAAGTCACCACCACCAAAGAAAAGTGATGGTGAGCACGGTTGGGATCGAACCAACGACAACCTGATTAAAAGTCAGGTGCTCTACCAACTGAGCTACGTGCTCAAAAAACCCGCTCTTTTTAACTTACTAGATCGAGTTTTTTAATAAAACAATAACTTAATTATAATATTTAATTGTAATAAAGTCAAGAAAAAAATTAATCCTCATATTTCTTAACTAAATTGTCAAGCAATCTAATGCCAAAGCCAGTCGCGCCCTTAGCAGCCAAAGGATCACCCTTACCTTTCCAGGCAACTCCGGCAATATCCAAATGAGCCCATTTTGTCTCGCCAATAAATCTTTTTAGAAACTGAGCAGCCGTGGTACTTCCTGCGCCGCGCCCTGATCCAACATTTTTCATATCAGCAATATCAGAATTGATCATTTCGTCAAATTCCTTACCAACAGGCAATCTCCACAGGCGATCACCAGTTTTTTCGCCAGATTCTAGTAATTCTTTGGCCAAATCTTCGTCATTAGAAAATAATCCACCATAAACATCCGCTAAACTCACTACAACAGCGCCAGTTAAAGTGGCCAAATCAACAATGAATTTTGGCTTAAATTTGGTATTTGTGTAATGCAAAGCATCAGCCAAGACAAGCCTTCCTTCTGCGTCGGTATTGATTACTTCGACGGTTTGACCTGACATTGATTGAATCACATCACCTGGTCTTTGGGCAGTAGAAGATGGCATATTTTCCACTAATCCAATCACGCCAACTGCGTTGACTTTAGCATTTCTTTGAGCCAAATTACGCATTAAACCAACAACGGCAGCAGATCCACCCATATCAGTTTTCATATCTTCCATATTATTTGATGGTTTGATCGAAATTCCACCAGTATCAAAAGTTACACCTTTTCCAACAAAAGCTATTGGTGCTTCGGTTTTTTTCTTACCACCTAACCATTTCATCACAACTAATTTTGATTCAAATGCACTACCCTGACCAACGCCAAGTAAAGCATTCATGCCAAGTTTAGTCATTTCCTTTTCACCAAGAACTTCAACTGTCAAGCCGTCTTTCTTAAGGTCTTTGCAAATATCAGAATAGCTTTCAGGATTTAAGACATTTCCAGGCTCTGATACTAGGTCTCTTACCAAAAATACATTATTAGCTAAAATTTCAAGCTCTTTAAAATCATCTTCAGCCGCTTTTTTATCTGCGCAATTAATTGCTATTTCTTTAACATTGAATTTTTTTCCTTCAATTTTATTTTCAAAATATTTATTAAAACGATAGCTTCTAAGCATGATTCCAAAGGCTAATTCACAGATATCCTTACTATCTTTTGCTTTAATTTTTGAGGATTTGTCAATTTTAGATCCAAAAAATATTTCAGCAGCTAAAATTTTGCTAGCATTTAAATATTCAGCAATTTTTGCACCTAATTTTTGTATTTGTAAAGCATCAAGATCCTTATCTTTACCAAGACCAACAAGAATTACTAAATTTCCTTGCAATTGAGAAGTGCAAATTTTACCAAAGCCAGCATCAAAATCGAAATGTTTTTTTGCATAATCAATAAATTCAGCCTTTTCTTTTAGTTGAGCTTCGCTAATTGTTACTACGGCTACTTTCTTAGCATCTTTAATAGAAAGATTATCACAAAAATTTATTTTCATTTTTTATAGTAATTTAATTGGTTATATTGTATAATTTGTACCTATATATAATATATGAGTTTTTTTAAAAATGCAAATTGATAATTACGAAATAGCAATAATTTTAATAACCTTATTTAATATGGGCTTTTTTGGGGGTTTTTTACATTGCTCATCAATGTGCTCTCCGTTTATATTACATCAAGTATCTTCAAGACTCAAAAATCAGGAATTGGAAAAATATCAAGGATTCGAGAGATTAAAAAACCTGGCTTTAATGCCTTATCATTTAGGTAGAATTGCGACTTATTCAATTATTGGGGCTTTTTGCTCTTTTTTAGCGGGAAATGTCAGAGATTTTGCAAATTTTCAGCTATTTTCAGGAATTATCTTAATTTTAGCCGCAATTTTGATGATTCTAGCGGTTTTTAAGAAAAAAATCGGATTTTTTAGTAATTTTTTTACAAAACTTCCTAAAATCAACATTTTTAAGAAGTTTTTAGCTGAATTATTTGCCAATCCAACCTCTTATCGAGGCTTTATTTTAGGTATTATCTTGGGATTTTTACCTTGCGGATTACTGTATTCTGCATTTGCTTTGGTTGCTTCGATTGATAATGTGGCTATTGCTTTTTTTGCTATGATGATTTTTGGCTTTGCAACCTTTCCAGCCTTATTTTTAATAGCCTCTAGCAGCTATATTTTTCTAAATTATGCAAAAAGTTATATAAAATTCATCGCAAGACTTGTAATTTTAATTAATTCTGCTACTATATTATTTATGGGAATAAATTTAATTGTAAATTGATTATTTATGGCTAACACTAATTTAAAAACTGTTGAGTATAATTATGATATAGTAAAGCTATTTACTATAGCTGCTGTGTTTTGGGGAGTGGCTGGATTTGCGGCTGGAACTACGCTGGCATGGCAATTGGTATTTCCGGCACTAAACCTTGACTCTGAATTTTTTAGCTTTGGCAGGCTGCGCCCTCTTCATACTAGCGCGGTAATTTTTGCATTTGGTGGAAATGTACTACTTGCGACAAGCTTTTTCGTTGTGCAAAGAACCTCGCACGCTAGGATTTGGGGTAGCGAAAATTTGCTTAAATTTATTTTCTGGGGCTATCAATTATTTATTGTTTTAGCTGCTGTTGGATATTTACTTGGAGTTACTCAAGGTAAAGAATACGCAGAGCCAGAATGGTATGTCGATTTGCTTGTAACAGTAATTTTTGTATGTTACTTTTTGGTTTATGTAATGACATTAAAAAAGCGCTCAGAGCCTCACATCTATGTAGCGAACTGGTTTTATCTTGCATTTATAGTGACTGTTGCAATATTACATATTGTTAATAATTTGGCGATTCCTCTTGCTATTGACTCTAGTGCGAGCTATCCCATTTTCGGCGGAGTCCAAAGTGCAATGATTCAATGGTGGTATGGCCATAACGCAGTTGGATTCTTCTTAACCGCTGGTTTTATTGGAATTATGTATTATTTCGTTCCAAAAAGAGTCAATCGCCCAGTGTATTCTTACCGCTTATCAATTTTACACTTTTGGGCCTTGACCTTCATTTATGTTTGGGCTGGACCACACCATTTGCATTATACTGCCTTGCCTGATTGGGTTCAGACCCTTGGGATGACTTTCTCGATTATTTTATGGATGCCGTCTTGGGGTGGTATGATTAACGGGATTATGACGCTTTCTGGCGCTTGGGATAAGCTTAGAAACGATCATGTACTTAGATTCTTAATCACCGCAGTAGCTTTCTATGGTATGTCAACTTTTGAAGGGCCTTTAATGGCAATAAAAGAAGTTAACGCTTTGTCGCATTATACTGATTGGACTGTTGGACATGTACATTCTGGTGCTCTTGGTTGGGTCGCAATGATAAGCTTTGGTGCTTTATATCACATGGTTCCTGTTTTATGGAAAAGAAGAGACATATACTCCAACAAATTAGTTGGTGTACATTTTTGGCTAGCAACAATTGGTATCGTACTTTACATTACCTCAATGTGGGTTTCAGGAATTACTCAAGGCCTAATGTGGAGATCCTATGACGAAATGGGCTTTTTAAGCTATTCATTTGTTGAAACTATTGTTGCAATCAAACCAATGTTTGCTGTGCGGGCAATCGGTGGATTATTCTTCTTGGCCGGCGCCTTAGTTATGACCTATAATATTTACAAAACAATTAAAGGTGAAAGAGTCGAGGAAGATTTTGACTTTAGCTTGGAAAAAAATAAATAAATATATTAGATATGAAATTTAGTCACGAAAAAGTAGAGAAAAATTCGGTATTGCTGCTAATTTTAGTAGTAATTGTAGTTTCCATTGGTGGATTAGTGGAAATTGTGCCACTTTTTAGAAAGGAAGTTGTTATCGAAAAAGTTGAAGGCATGCGCCCATATACCCCACTTGAACTTGCTGGTTTTAATATTTACAAAAGAGAAGGTTGCTATGGTTGCCACTCTCAACAAGTCAGAGTTCTTCGTGACGAGGTAGAGCGTTATGGTCCATACTCTTTGGCTGCTGAATCTATGTATGACTACCCATTTCAATGGGGCTCGAAAAGGACTGGTCCTGATTTAGCTAGAGTTGGTGGTAGATATTCTGATGATTGGCACGTTCGCCACTTGATTAACCCTAGAGATGTAGTTCCTGAATCTATAATGCCTGGCTATAAATTTTTGGTTAATAGAGATGTAAATGTGGCTGAATTAGAGGATCATATGCGAGTTCTAAAGATCATCGGAGTTCCTTACACTGAGGAGATGATTCAAAATGCGGTGAGTGATGCTGTGGTTCAAGCTTCAAATGATCGCGATACTGAAGGTTTTGAAAAACGCTATGGCAAGAAAGTTAACATTAGGGACTTTGATGAAAATCCAAATAGAGTTTCTGAAATGGATGCTTTAGTGGCTTATTTACAAGTCCTAGGCACTATGGTAGATTTTTCTAAATATGAGCCAGTTGATTTAAAAAAGGAGAAAAATAATGATTGATCTGATTGTCAAAAACATTCCTACGATTGCAACTATTGGTTTTGTCATAGGTTTTGCTTATATTATTTATAATGTATTTTTTAAAACCAGCAAAAAAGAGCATGATGATCATTCAAAGATTCCACTCAAGGACGAGGATTAGGTTAATTCACTTGAATTTTTGAGGATTTGCCATAGCAAAGTATATTTTCATTGCAATTTAACATCATACTCGCTATAATTAATAAATATTGGAGACATGGCCGAGTGGTCGAAGGCGCTTTCCTGCTAAGAAAGTATACGGGTGACTGTATCGAGGGTTCGAATCCCTCTGTCTCCGCCATAAAATATTTAAATAGTCTGCGTAGCGGATTATTTAAATATTTTATAGTGGGCTTGGATGAGAACCCGAGCAGAGGGTTCGCCAATTTTAGTAATTTTTCTTAATAAGCGTAGCGAATTTAGAAAAATCTTGAAAATTGTAAGTGAGCGCAGCGAACGCCATCCCGACTGTCTGTCGCCATCCGCTTACGCTATCGCTACAGCGTGATTAGGCGAAGTGATTTATAGTGGGTTTGGATGAGAAGTAAGAAGAAGAGGGTTCAATGAAAAGCTGTAATTTTATTAGAACGAACGAAGTAAGTTCAATAAAATAAGCATTCAGGGCGAGTTAAGCGAGCCACAATTTTAGTAATTTTCTTAATGAGCATAGCGAATTTAGAATTACAGATGATCTGCTACGGCCGAAAAGGGAGTTAATCCCTGAAATCTGTCGCCATCCGCTTTCGCTTTACACCTCACTCACAACTCCTCAGCCTTAA
Organism: Rickettsia sp.; assembly: GCA_038131245.1. Lineage (GTDB taxonomy): Bacteria > Pseudomonadota > Alphaproteobacteria > Rickettsiales > UBA1997 > CAMCFD01. The sequence continues at coordinate 49,878 of JAYPPA010000010.1, forward strand.
ACTCGTTATAGCCTTCGTAAAAATAGCTAGCATCAAGTCCTCTCATAAATATCGCGCGGTCATTGATTTTGTCTGTTAGGGCTTTTTTTAGCAGATCTTTAATCTCGATGTCTTTAACTGGACTGCGTTTCATTGCTGATAAATAATCTTCTTTATCTACTAAATTCCAATCAATGACCTGTTTTATTTCTTTTTTTAGAATTAGATCCAGCCAAATCCTAGTAGCCCTGCCATTACCTTCTCTGAAAGGGTGAGCAATGTTCATTTCGACATATTTTTCGATAATTTCATCAAAATTGCCTTGAGGCATTTTATTTATATGCTCTAGTGACTGTTTTAAATACATTGCAGGGGCAAAACGAAAATCATTTTTAGCAATATTGACCTCGCGTATTTTACCTGCAAAATCGTAAATATCCTCAAAAAGATAATTGTGAATATAAGCAAGTGAGGCAAAAGTCCCAACTTTCGTTTTATCAATGTCGCCACTTTCAAAAAGCTGCTTAGCCTTTGTTTTACTGATACGCTCTTCGGCTTTGTTAAGCTGCGCCTGATTAGTTATATTTAATTTATTTTCTAGCAACATATTATTATTGGTAAATTATCCATCACATATCACTTTAATTACAACTAATTATAGCAGATATTTTGCTAAATTGCAATAAAAAAGCTTGGAGAAACTGGATTGTCACGATTTTCCTTGACAAAAGTCTTAAAATGTGCTATAATGGAATTATAAAGATAAAGTTTTCACTTTTATACCAGCTAAAAAAACAAACAAAATATGCCCCTTACCTACTCATCAATGTTAAAACTAGGTACCATGGTACCTTCTTTTGAACTTACCAATACGATTGACGCTAAAAAGTTCAATTCAGACTCTTTATCGGCCGAAAAAGGCAAACTAGTAATGTTTATTTGCAACCACTGCCCTTATGTAGTTCATTATCATGAGCAAATTGTCGATATTTACAAGAAATATGGCTCAAAGATTGAGTTTGTAGCAATAAGCTCCAACGACGCAACAGCCTATCCAGAAGATGGCCCAGAAGAAATGCGTGAGTTATTTAGCGAGCTAGGTCTTGATTTTCCGTATTTATATGATGAAACTCAAGAAATTGCTAAGAAGTACAAGGCCGAGTGCACTCCAGAATTTTATCTCTTTAACAAAGAAAATGAGTTAGTTTATCGCGGTAGAATGGACGGCACTTCGCCTGGATCTGGAAATCCAACCGGAGAAGATTTACGCGCCGCAATTGACGCTTCACTTGCTAAAAAAGAAGTCACACCAGATCAAAAGCCATCAATGGGATGCAATATTAAGTGGAAGTAGTTTAAAATTTAGTGAAATTTTATTAATCCTATATTATAATAAATCAAGCTAAAGGACTTCAAAATTAAATAAAGAAAGTTTTAGAATTTATTTACAATTTAATTAAAAAATTAGGCGTGAATATAATAAAAATGAAGAAATTAGGATTAAAGATTTCTATAGCAATATTTATTTATGGAGTAATTTTAAGTAGTCCATTTTTACTATCTAATACAGAAAAAGCCATTTTTGGAGTGTTTTTCTATGCTGTGCCATTGATTGTTAACCTTAGCAAAAGAGCAACTAATCTAGCTAAAGTACATTCAATATGGTTTGGCGTATTTATGGTTTTACAGTCTATATTAATCTTTTCAATTTTTAATATTGACTATATTACTTTACTACCTAATCTTGATCAAAAAATAGATGTAAAGGAAGGTGCTCTTTCAAATATTACTGGTGTTCAACATATTATAACTGATGAAAAAGGCTTTAGAGTTACTAAAAAAATAAATTATGAGAATAAGCCAAATAATAAATATAGAATTTTTGCCATTGGAGCCTCTACAACAGAACAAATATATCTTGATCAAGAAAAAAGCTGGACCCATCTTTTGCAAAAAAAATTAGATGATAAAAATCAAAACCTAGATTTTGAAGTAATTAATACAGGGGTGTCTGGTCTTAGAGCTATTAATCATATAGACACCTTAAAGGAAATATTAAAATATAAACCAGACATGGTTATTTTCTTGATAGGAATTAATGATTGGAATCACCATATTAAACAACATCATAAAAATGGTTATGATAAGTTTATAAATAATTTGCCAGATTTTATGATTGGTGTACCATATGATGAAGCTTTAAGAAGATTTGTAAGAAATTTAAAAAAGAAAAAAAGGGAAAGTTGGAACGCAGAATTAAAAGAGGCTTATTTTGCTTATGGGTCTTTAAACAAAGAAAACAAAAAAACCTTTAAGCCTCACGAGGTATTGAATTCCTATAAAAAAGAATTGAATAAAATAAGTCAAATTTGCAATAAAAATAACATTGATTGTGTTTTTGCAACTCAACCAAATGGTTATAAAGAGTATGTCTCTCAAGATTATAAAGATTTATTTTGGATGACCCCTCCAGAAGAAGATTACACACTTAATTTTGACTCAATGGTTTATATTTCTGATCTTTACAATAAATACATGATTCAATTTTCAAGCAAAACAGGTAATAAATTGTGCGATCTTGATAGCAAAATTCCAGCTTCTTTGGATTATATGTATGATGATTGTCACTTTAATGTTAAGGGAGCAGAAAAAGTGTCAGAAATTCTATTTGATTGTATAGGGATTCCTCAGAATTAGATACTTTCTATATTTTAATGGAGATTGAGGCTTTGTTGACTGGGGGTAAAATATCAGCTGATCAAAAGCCTTCGATGTGCTGTAATATTAAATGAAAAAACTAAGTGGCCGATTATTTTGAATTACTCGCTTTATTCTTCTCATCCCTTTTAGCAGCAACCATATTTCCAACTCAATCAGAAATGGTTCTAGTCGCAATGTCTCTTGGCGGCAAATATTCTTCAGCCTTATTACTAACAATTGCCACTGTCGGAAATGTACTTGGGTCCTTGTTCAACTGGCTCTTAGGCTTTTATATTGCAAAGTTCAAAGACAAGAAATATTTTCCAGTTAATGAAAAGCAACTCAGTAAATATTCTAAGATTTATGAAAAGTGGGGCGTGTGGTCGCTATTACTGGCTTGGGTACCAATAATTGGAGATCCGCTGACTGTTGTTGCTGGGATATTTCGCACTAATATTTGGTTATTTTTACTATTGGTAACTATCGGAAAATTCACGCGCTATTTTATTTTAATAATTTCGCTACAATAATTTAAAAAATCGTTAATATTTCTTGTATTTAAATAAAAAATATTATACTGTATAAATATGAGATAGAATTATCTATTTCATAAATAATATTAAAAATGAAAAAATTTGCCTATATTTTATTCATTATACTTTCTTTAAGCGCTTCTTCATATGCTAATCAGGCTGCTTGGAATATGAAATTTGTAGTACCTGACCCAAGAGCATCCGTTGATTTTTGCAAGAAAATTCTAGAGATGCACGAAACTGGAATTCCCAATCAAGTAAAATTTAGAGACTCACCCTTAGAATTACATTTTTTTAGACTAACAAATAACGACCCTGAATATTTATCTTCTTTAAATAGAATGACCTTAGAAAATACTTTTATAAAAAACCATGCAACAGTAGTAGTTAACGATCTTGATTATTATTTAGAAAGATTTATTAAAAACAATATTCGTTTCTTAGGGCCAATAGGACGACATGACGGTATATACCAGGTATATTTTGAGATTCCTAACCATGCTTATCTTGAATTTCAATCAAGAAAAATGCCCAAATTAGCAAAAACAATTAGAATGAGAAATGTGAATATAAAAACAGAAGTCAAACAAGAGCCTCAGCTAGATCCGTTTTATAACCACTAAGATAAGAAAAACCAAGGCCTTTATTTTAAAAAATAAAGACCTTGGTCAAAAAATAGACTAATCTACTTTAATTTTTACAGCAGACTGTCTGCCTCTGTTTTCTTCGATTTCGTAAGAAATAGATTGACCTTCTTGCAAATTAGCAATTCCTTGCTTTTGTAATTCGCTAATATGAACAAAAACATCCTTGCTTTTGTCACTTGGCTCGATAAATCCGAAGCCTTTGGTAGGGTTAAACCATTTTACCTTTCCAGTTTCCATAATTTTATTATTATAGTTAATATTATTGGACAATTAATTGTCCTTAGCTAGTGTAATAGTTGATTTTAGCAATAATAAGAAACTCTAATAAAGTAAAATTTTACGACCTTATAAGGCAGGAGCTTACCCCGACATATAATAATTAAACTAAGCCATATCTATATTATACTCCATCCTTTCATTATAAGCAACATAAATTTTCATATATTTATATTTTATTATAAAATATAGCTTAAAAAAACCGATTTTTCTTGACAAGCTCATCAAAATATGCTATAATTGATATATAAGCAGTAAAACAACTAGAAATTTTTTAGCTTATGCTTAGAATCGCGGCGATTACAACATTTCTAATACTCTTCATAGCCCCACCGGATATACTTGCACGCCCTATTTCTTATTCTGGTGGCTCTACGATAATGGCGATGAGTGGTCCGATAAAAAGCTCAATTCATGCACATTATTCGCCTACTTACAAATATTCAGTTGGCTATAAGGCAGAGTATCTAAGGCGAAGCCAAATTGCTTTAAATGGGGCTCAGCTCAATAATTTGCTCAAAAGGTGGAATTTACCGGCTGCGCAAGGTAATTTATACCTCAAATCTTCTATTGGTAATGCAAATAAGTCTGGAGAGGATGAGGCTTATGGGTTTGTGGGTGTGGCTGGGGATTTTGAAACTAGGAAATATTTTGTTTCTTACGAGAATCGCTATTATAAGTCGGATGGTGGGATTTTGAGTCAATTTGAGCAATCAGCTAGAGTTGGCGTGGCTCCTTATGTGGCGGAATATGGAAATTTACACACATGGTTGATGCTTCAGGTTGATCATGTGCCAAAGTTTAAAGGTGACGAGGTCATTGCAACCCCGCTAGTTAGGCTCTTCAAGGGGCTTCACATGGCGGAATTTGGCGTGAGCACCAATAAGAGATTTATGCTTAACTTTATTGCCCGCTTTTAATATGATTAAAAAAATTATTACTGTAACATTTTTGGTGTTTTTTTCCACTAGTGTCAGCGCTAAAGAGATCAATGTTGATGTTAATGGCCTAGTTTGTGAGTTTTGCGCAGTCACTATTGAGAAGAATTTCATGAAATTGAAGGATATAGTGCAAAAAATTGAAGTCAGCCTTGGCAAAAAGAAGGTTTTTATTGAATTTAAGCCCGGCAAGGATCTATCAGACAAGGAAATCACTGATATTATCGTCAATAATGGCTATAATGTAGTTAAAATTAACAGATAATATATATAATGAGAATTAAAGAGACTATTTTACCATTTTTTGGTTTATTTACTTCGCTTTCAACGATTTTATGTTGCGCGCTGCCAATTATTCTGGTGACACTTGGCATGGGAGCAGTATTTGCAAGTCTGACTGCGAATTTTCCTTTTGTGATTTGGTTAGCTGAACGCTCTGTTTATTTATTTACTATTACCGGGATTTTGTTGGCTCTAGGTGGGTACTTTATATTTATTTATCCGCAAGAATGCCCTGCGGACAAGAAAATGGCTGAGATTTGTGCTAAAACCAAAAAATTCAACAAGATAGTTTGGTGGATTTCGGTGGTGATTTTGCTGATAAGTCTGTTTTTTAAATATGGGCTGATTTTATTTATTTAATTCTTATAATTTTAAATTTTTGTCTTACAAAAAATCTTGACTTTATTTTGATGAAATGTTATAATGGAACTTAGCCTTTATTAAAGATAATGTAGATTTTAATAGAAATAAACCAAAGATGCAAACCCACATATATTTGACATCACCATTGTTAAATATGATTATTATTAAAGCTTTTGATAGGGCTTTAAAATATTTTCTGATTTACCTTCTGACTTTTTTACCTGTTAATATCCTGGTTGCTTCAAAATCCTACGCAAATATCCCTGGTCAGCTTCCTGTTGTGGCTGATGGGAGTACGAATACTGTTGTGACTAGGGCTGCAAATGGGGTTAATGTTGTGAATATTGCGACTCCGGATGGGGGCGGTGTTTCTCGAAATAATTTTAGTGACTATAATGTTGATCGAGCTGGCTTGGTAATCAATAATGCTGCGGTTGATAGATATAGTAGTGGGATTGTTAACACCGGGATTGCTGGGCTTATACTGACGAATCCGAATTTGAATGAGGCTGGTGGGGCTAATGTTATTTTAAATCAGGTGACTTCAAATAGGATTACCCGGATTGATGGTTATACCGAGGTGGCTGGGCAAAGAGCGGATTTGATTATTGCTAACCCCAACGGGATTATGATTAATTCAGGCGGATTTATTAATACTGACCGCTTGAGTATGATTGTTGGGCGTGAAGTTGTTGGGACTGGGTCTGGGGTTGTTAATAATGGGGATTTGCGATTTAGACTTACTTCTGCGCCTCATCTTGAGTCTGGATTTCTGCCTGAGCTGACGATTTCTGGGGCTGGTATTGATTTAACCAGGGTTGCTCAGACTGAATTTGTCGCGAATTTAATTAGGCTTACTGGTGAGGCTGGGGTTTATGCTGGCGATAATGATGTTAGGTTTTTGACTGGAGATGGTGAGTATGGCTATCAAGCGAATGCTGTAGCTTCTGTTGCTGTTGATGGAGATGGTGGCGGTGCTTCGCAAATTGCGATTGATGCTTCTTCATTGTCGCAAATTCAAGCTGGAAATATTTTTATGGTGGCTAGCAAAGAGGGTTTTGGTGTTAAATATTCAGGGTTGATGCTGGCGAATTTGGGAGATATTAATGTTACAGCGGCTGGGGATATTGAGTTTGAGGATTTTATTGGTGTGAGTAGGGATTTTTCGGCTGTTTCTGGCGGGGATTTGGCGGTTGATGGAAGTGATATTGTTGCGACTGGTAATGTGGCTTTGGATGGGCAAGATGTTACGGTGATAGGTGACTCGAATGTTGTTGCTGATGGGGGTGTGGCTTTGACTGGAAGTGGGAATTTAACGGTGGATTCTAGTCATATTGAGGCGGTAAATGTTGAGATGAGTTTTGAAAATGGCGATACTTTACTTGAATCTTTTGGCTCGTTATCTAATAATTTTTCATTATTAAGTGGTGGAAATATTGATGTTGAGGGTAGTTCTATAATATTGTCAGATGAGATTAACTTGAATTCTGGAGGTAATATTGTTATTGATTCAAGTAATTTACGGGCTATAAATGAGGCGAATCTAGCTTCTCGAGATTTGACTATTTCAAATGGTTCGGGCGTTGTTGCTAGTAATTTACTATTAAATACTAACGGTGCAGATTTTGAGGTTGATGGAAGTAATGTTGTGGCTGGTGAGGCGAGCTTTTTAAATGGAAGGAATTTTCTGCTGGTAAATGATAGTAATTTTATTGTGAATGGGAATGTTGACATTGATTTTGCCGGGTCTATTAATGTTAATGGAAGTAGGATTGAAGGTAATAATGTTGATTTAAATGCGGCTGGAGTGACTGTTGAGAATAATTCGGTTGTTGTTGGAAGTGAGGATGTTGATTTGAGTTCTGATGGGATTTTAAGAGTTGATGAAAGTGATATTGGGTTTGGTAATACTTTGAATTTAAGTGGTTTAAACGGAGTTAATGTAGTTAATTCTTCGAATATTATTTCTGATGGTGGAAGTACCACCCTTGCCTCTTTATCTGGAGATATTAATGTTAATTTAGGGTACATTAGAGCTAATGGAGTTAATTTTGATGGTAGAAATATTTTAATTGGTGGATCTGTTATTGATTCTAGCTCTATTGATTTAGATCCTAATGTTGGTAATATTACTATAAATTCTAGTGATTTAATAGCTGATGATATATTGATATCGTCAACGACCAATAATTTATTGGTTGAGAATGATTCGAATATTATTGTTACTAATGGTGCTAATATTGATATTACTGGGGATCTTCGAGTTAATTTGAGTAGGATTGAAGGCGGCAGTGTTGCTTTAAATGCGGCTGGAGTGACTGTTGAGAATAATTCGGCTATTGTTGGTGGTGAGGATGTTAATGTTGTTTCGAGTGAAGCTTTGAGAATTGATTCAAGCGATGTTGGTTCTTTTAATGGAGATGTAGCTCTAAGTTCTAGCAATATTGTAATTGGTAATTCTTCGAATGTAATTGCTAGTGCAGGAATTATTGGTATTACTTCTGACACTGATATTATACTTGATTCTAGTTACACTGGGGCAAGTAACTTGAGATTGAATTCTGGTAGGGATATTTATTTACGAAATTCTTCTAATGTTGTTAGTAATTTAAATGCTAGTTTTGCTTCTCATGGGGATTTTAATTTAGAAGCAAGCAATATTCAATCAAGCAGATTAAGGGTTGATTCTGGGGGTATTATTAATATAGGTAATTCCAATATTATTAGTGAGAATGTGGATTTTGATTCAAGTGCTGCTACTTCCGTAAGATCAAGTAATATTATAGCTGATAATTTAGATTTTGATGTAAATGGTTTATTGGTTGAAGGTGATTCGAACATTGTTGTAACTGGTGATGTTAATGTTGATTCTAATAATTATATTAGGTTGAATTTAAGTAGGATTGAAGGTAATGATGTTACTTTAGATGGGGCCGGAGTGACTATTGAAAATAATTCGGTTATTGTTGGATCTCAAGATGTTACTTTAAACTCAAGTAATGATATAATTATTGATTCTAGTGATGTTGGTTTTGTTAACCAAAACTCTTCTGGAAATATAAATTTCAGTTCCAGTAATGATATTATTCTTAGAAACTCTTCCAATATAATTATTGATCAAGGTAGTGTTGATTTTCTTTCTGGAGGGTCTATTTTATTAGACGATAGCTATATTAGATCTGATAATTCAATCTTAAATGCCAATTCTATTGCAATTGCAAATAATTCTAATATTTTAACTAATTATATAGAGCTAAATTCTAATCATGGCGATATTACTATAAATTCTAGCAATATTATTACTGAGGATATATTGATATCAGCATCAACAAACAATTTTTTAATTGAAAATTCTTCTAATCTTAGCGTTGGTAATGATATGGATATTGAAACCGCTGGAAGTATTAGAATAAATCTAAGTAGAATTGATGCTGATAGCGTTAATTTGGATAGCAATTCTATAATTATTGAGAATAATTCGGTTGTTGTTGGAAGTGAGGATGTTGATTTGAGTTCTGATGGGATTTTAAGAGTTGATGAAAGTGATATTGGGTTTGGTAATACTTTGAATTTAAGTGGTTTAAACGGAGTTAATGTAGTTAATTCTTCGAATATTATTTCTGATGGTGGAAGTACCACCCTTGCCTCTTTATCTGGAGATATTAATGTTAATTTAGGGTACATTAGAGCTAATGGAGTTAATTTTGATGGTAGAAATATTTTAATTGGTGGATCTGTTATTGATTCTAGCTCTATTGATTTAGATCCTAATGTTGGTAATATTACTATAAATTCTAGTGATTTAATAGCTGATGATATATTGATATCGTCAACGACCAATAATTTATTGGTTGAGAATGATTCGAATATTATTGTTACTAATGGTGCTAATATTGATATTACTGGGGATCTTCGAGTTAATTTGAGTAATATTTTTGCTAGCAATATCAATTTTAATGCAAATGACATTAAAGTTGAAAATGATTCAAGTGTAGTTGCAGAAGGAGATATTAATGTAAATTCTAATATTGATGTAGCTTTAGATATGGGGAATATCGGCTCTTTCAATGGCAATATTTCGCTGACTTCTGGTGATGAAGTTATAGCTAGGAATTTTTCTAGTGTGATTGCTGATAACGGAAATATTGACTTTAATTCGACTGCTAATACTCAAATAGCTGCTAGTTATATTGGGGCGAATGATTTGAATTTAGCTGGAAGTAGCATTGCGATTGTTGCTGGGGCTAATATAGTTGTTAATAATGTGAATTTGTTGTCAACTGGTCCAAATGTTACTGTTGGATCTAGTAATATTATAGCTGATAATTTAAATTTTGATGTAAATAGCTTGTTGGTTGAGGGTGATTCGAACATTATTGTAACTGGTGATGTTGATGTTGATTCTAGTGGCTATATTAGGTTGAATTTAAGTAGGATTGAAGGCGGCAGTGTTGCTTTAAATGCGGCTGGAGTTACTATTGAGAATAATTCGGTTATTGTTGGTGGTGAGGATGTTAATGTTGCTTTGAGTGGAACTTTGAGAATTGATTCAAGTGATGTTGGCTCTTTTGATGGAGATATAATTTTAGCTGCCAATAATATTAACACTATAAATTCTTCAAATTTAATTGCTAATCAAGGGGATGTTCAAATTAATTCGATTACAGATAACATACTTGATTCCAGCTATATTGATGCAAATAATTTAACTATAAATACTGGTGGAAATATTTATATTAGAAACTCTTCTGAAATTATTACCGATCTAGATGTTAATTTAATTTCTGGTGAATCCGTAACTTTACAAGCAAGCTACATTCAATCATCTGGATTAAATGTTAATTCTGGAAAAGCTGTGAATGTAAATAATTCTAATATTCTTAGTGAAAATATAAATTTTGATTCAAGTGGTAATACCAATATTAACTCAAGTAATATTGTATCTAATAATAATTTAAATTTTGATATTACTGATTTGATTAGTGCCAATTCAAACATTATTGCAACTGAAAATATTAATATAAACTCAACTGGAAATGTTGCTGTTAACTTAGGTAGAATCGAGGCAAATAGAATTAACATTATTGCAAATAATGTGGTTGCTGAAAATAATTCTAATATTATTACTAGCCAAGATGTTGAATTTATTTTAACCGGCGACTTTACTGCGGACTCTAGTAATATTGGATCTTTCAATGGAAATATACTATTAAGTGCAAACAATATTGCGATTAATAACTCTTCTAATGTAATTTCTAGCACAGGAGATGTTGAAATTACTTCAAACGAAAATATTATAATCGATTCTAGTTATGTCGAAACAAATATACTGACTGCAAACTCTGCTGGAGGTATAAATTTAATATCGAGCTACGCTGAATTAAATGAACTAAACATCGATTCTTCAGATACCTCTATTGCAAATTCTGATATTTTTGCTGAAGATATAAACCTCAATTCAAGTAACTCTATTAGCATAATATCAAGTGACATCATAGCTAGCAATGATTTGAATTTTGATGCAAACAACTTGTCAATAGAAGCCAGGTCAAATATTGTCGCAACTGGTGATTTTGATGCTAATACAACTGGCAATATTAATATCAATTTATCAAGAATTGAAAATGAGAGTATAAATTTTAATGCAAATAATATAACTATTGGGGCCATTTCTAACATTATCGCAAATGAAAATATTTCCATGACTTCGAATAATGATATATTATCTGACGCGAGTAATATCGGCTCTTTCAATGGTAATATTTCGCTGACTTCTGGTGATGAAGTTATAGCTAGGAATTTTTCTAGTGTTATTGCTGATAACGGAAATATTGACTTTAATTCGACTGCTAATACTCAAATAGCTGCTAGTTATATTGGGGCGAATGATTTGAATTTAGCTGGAAGTAGCATTGCGATTGTTGCTGGGGCTAATATAGTTGTTAATAATGTGAATTTGTTGTCAACTGGTCCAAATGTTACTGTTGGATCTAGTAATATTATAGCTGATAATTTAAATTTTGATGTAAATAGCTTGTTGGTTGAGGGTGATTCGAACATTATTGCAACTGGTGATGTTAATGTTGATTCTAGTGGTTATATTAGGTTGAATTTAAGTAGGATTGAAGGTAATAATGTTGATTTAAATGCGGCTGGAGTGACTGTTGAGAATAATTCGGTTGTTGTTGGAAGTGAGGATGTTGATTTGAGTTCTGATGGGATTTTAAGAGTTGATGAAAGTGATATTGGGTTTGGTAATACTTTGAATTTAAGTGGTTTAAACGGAGTTAATGTAGTTAATTCTTCGAATATTATTTCTGATGGTGGAAGTACCACCCTTGCCTCTTTATCTGGAGATATTAATGTTAATTTAGGGTACATTAGAGCTAATGGAGTTAATTTTGATGGTAGAAATATTTTAATTGGTGGATCTGTTATTGATTCTAGTTCTATTGATTTAAATCCTAATATTGGTAATATTACTATAAATTCTAGTGATATCATAACTAACAACCTATCAATCACACCAACAGTAAATTATTTGTTAGTTGAAAATAATTCTAATATTGATTTAATCAATGCAAACGACATAAATTTTATTGTTAATGGTGACTTTAGAATTAACCTAAGTAATATTTTCACCAATCAAGCAAATATTACTGCAAATAATATTTTTATTGAAAATGATTCCAATATAATTGCACGGAACAATGTTAATCTTAACTCCAATAATCAGATCCATTTAAATTCGGGAAACATTAGATCTTATAATGATTTAAATTTAGCTGCAAATTTGATATTAGTTGCAAATAACTCAAAAATAATTACCGATCAAAATTCAAGCATCAACTCTACCACAGACATAATAACTAATCTAGGTTATATAAGATCTGGTAACCTAAATTTTAATAGCAATAGAGTAATATTTGCAAATAATTCAAATATTATTGGAAATTATGTTAATATAAATCCAAATAGTGGCAATATAACAGCAAATTCCAGTAATATTATAGCTCAAAATATAAATATAGATCAAAATACCAATAATATTTTAGTTGAAAATGAATCAAATATCGTCATTGCCAATGATTTTAATCTTAATATTAATGGTAATGTGATGGTAAACTTAAGCAACATCTTTGCCGACGATATAAACTTTAATTCTAATGGTCATATTACATTTGAGAACAGCTCAAATGTAATATCCCAAGGTGAATCTAGATTAAACTCGTCAGACAATATAAGGCTTGATTCTGCAAATATTAGCGCTAGTGGATTATATTTGGTAGGTAATAATCTAAATATCGTAAATAATTCTAATATAATATCTGATTCAAGTGTTGGACTAAACTCCACAGCAACCATTAACATTAATAATAGCGACATTAGGTCAAATAATATGTTTGCAAACGCTAATATCATTAACTTAGAAAATAACTCTAATATTGCCGCTGGTGAAAATGTAAATTTCCTTACCACTCAAGGATTTATCAATGTTAATTACTCCAATATTCGATCTAACAATATAAATCTTATTAGTGCAAATAACCTAACTATTGCAAATAATGCCAATATCGTAGCAAATAATAGCTCCAACCTAACATCTAACACAAATCTACTCGTTAATAATGCCAATGTTAGAGCAAGCACTCTTAATGCTAGCGCAAATTCTGTTGTTTTTGAAAATAATTCAAACTTAGTAAGTGAAAATATTGCCAATATATCATCTTTTTTAGATCTTAGATTTACTTCAAGCAATGTAAGATCAAGCAACTTAAATTTAAGGGGTAGCAGAATATTTATCAACGACAACTCTAATATAGTAGCGCTCGGAGCTAACAGTAATTTTACTTCCAATACAGATATAGAATTTAATTTAAGTGACGCAACTTTGAGTAATATCACTTTTAATGCTAAAAACACATCATTTGTTAATTTCTCAAATGCAGCAATAGGAAATGCTACCTTTAATATTACCGGCGATATAGACAACAACAGCAGGGTTGCAATTGATCAATCTTCAAAAATTTTAAGCACCACAAATACCGATAGATCCTCTAATACTATAAACATGACTTCAAATGACCGCAGAACTGGCGTTGATTTTGCAACTATAGCTAACTCCAATAGAATCGATTTTATCAACAATGGACAAATTATTTCTGAAAATGGCCTATCCATAATATCTGATGGTAATATTTCTCTACTTGCCAATAGTGTACTTTCTTCTGCAAATGAAACTTATGTTGAATCTAGGCATGGTAATATTCGTAACATACCAGGTGCAGAAATAATTACCGGCGGCAGCCTGACCTTAAGCGCTATAAACGGCTTAGTTGGTCAATATAGTAGAAATAGTGTGTCTGTTGATGGTAATCACATTATCTCCGCTGCGAGCTACACAAATACCGGAAGAGTTGATATTTCTGGCGACTTAACAATGAATATCACAAATGACTTGATTAATGAGGCCGGAGCCTTGATTTACGCTGGAAATGATATGTTTTTAAATATTGGTAATAATTTAATTAACAATCAAAATGCAGCCATTTATGCTGGAAATAATTTAACGATCAGAAAATTAGATCCAACTGCTCCTGGGTATGATGCAAACAACAATAATTTAAATCAAATAGACAATATCGCAGGAACAATTGAATCCGGCAGAAGTATTCTAATTAATGCAAGCGCTTTAAATAATACTGGAATTGATTATGACCCTGATACGAGTGGATTCTTTGGGTATAACATCAATTACCTAGTTCACAGAGGTGGACATGGAGAAAATTTCTACAACTTAATGCAAGAAGATCAGGCTGTTTCTACCTTAAGGACCATTCAAGCATTTATTAGCTCTGGTGAAAACATAACCATTAATAATGCCAATGTTCACAACTACAGTAGCTCAATTACAGCCCAAGGAAATATCTCCATTAACAACGGATCACTTAATAACGAAACCTCATCAAGACTTGTTACTGGACTTAGAAGGCAATATGGCAAACACTGGAGAACAAAACACCATAGGTGTAATTGGAGACGCTGCAGTCATTATGAGGTTGATCATTGGCACGATTATTGGCAAACCTACGATGTAAACATAAGATCATCAGAAAATGCAAATATAAAAGCCGGAGGAAACTTTACCTTAAATGGAGTTAATCAAATTAATAATGGTTACCTTAATAACTCACTTGGCGCTCAGATTTTAGTAACAAACCCACTATTAATAACAGATATTTTAGACACCGGCGCGATCGCCATCGATTTTAGCGAATATTTCACTGATATTAGTGCTCAAAGCGTCACCGCCCAAACAGAATCCATCACAGCTCAAAATTCTGCCTCACTATCTGAAAACCGAAGTATCAATAGCAACGCACGAAATATAACAAGCCAAGTAGGAAATCAACAAGTCACTAGATCCACAACCTTAAATACTAACGCCGCGCAAACTCAACAAATCACTAGATCCGGCAGCACTTTAACGCGCCAAACAACCTCGCAAAACATTAACAGCGCTGCAACTAACATAATAAATCAAGTTCAAAATCAAGGGATCGCTAACAATGTATCTTCCGCCAGTCAAACCCAAACCCGAGAAATTGCCACTGCCAATAGCAACACAGCAAACCAAGAAACCAGAAATATCAACAATACTACTACTAATATAGCTAGCCAAACAGGAAATAGACAAATCACTAGCAACACAGCTACAGCCAACCAAACAGAAACCACCACGATACCAAGTACTAAATCAAGTTTTGTCAGCCAATCATTGAGCTTACAATCTAGCGCCGCCTCTCAACAAGACTCAAGCTCTTCAGACTCTTCAAGCTCCTCAAGCTCTTCGACAACTACAACGATATATTACGGCCTATTCCAGCGAAGCGACAACCCAAACTCTCCACTATTTGAATCAAGAAGTCAATTTGTCGACCAAAGTCAGTTTTTCGCTTCAAATTATTTTTACAACGCAATTGGCGTCAACCTTGAAGATTTAGATACTCAATTACAACAAAACAACCAAAGACTAATTGGCGATCAATTCTTTCAAGCTAAAAATGTAGAAAAGCAACTCAAAAATATAGCAAAAAATAGCTACCTATTATCAGAATCAGAAATAGACCCAAATCAAGAAATGAAAAATCTAATCGACAATGCCGCCGAAGAATCCGAAAGATTAGGTCTTTCATTAAATGAATCCTTAACTCAAAACCAAATCGATTCACTACAAAAAGACATACTATGGTACGAAGTTCAAGAAATCGAGGGTGACGCATATATAGTGCCGAAGATTTATTTGACGCAGGCTAGTCGTGATCGGCTGAAGGATGCGGATGGTGGCAATAAAGGCTTAACTGATGGATCTCTGATATTTGCTAGAAATGACCTGAGCC
>JAYPPA010000011.1:0-59348 GCA_038131245.1 Rickettsia sp.
CACAAGAGAATATTAATATTATTGCTAGTAATGTGACAAGTAGTGGTGGGGATATAAGTTTAATTGCTAAAGAAAAAATTAACATTTTAAGTGGGCAAGACATAGTAGAGATTTCTTCTCAATCTTCTAAATCTGGTCTTACCACAAGCTCGCAAGGCGCAAGATTTACTAGAAGCATAGATCAAGTGAAATCAAATATTATTGCTAATAACGATATTACCCTGACGAGTGGCAGCGATTTGACTATTGTGGCTTCGAATATTAAGGCACTAGGATCTGGGAACCTAACTGCTGGGAAATACCTTGAAAATGGCAATGAGATTTACGATGCGGATGCTAAAATAAGAATAGCTAGCGCAAAAGATACCGATTATTTTTACGAAAAAGCATCGAAACAGAGTGTGGATTTTGATTTGGTGGATTTTGCATTGGCAGCGGCCGTTACTGGAGGGAATCTTTATGTAGCGACGGCTTATGCGGCTGAATTCACGGCTAATACTAGTGTGAATGAAAACTATCAGGAGAAAATTGTATCCTCTGATTTGGTTTTTGGTGAGGATTTGACGATTAATTCGGCGTCGGATACTAGCGTTACTGCTTCGAATTTAACTTCTGGTTACGATTACCTGACTAAACAGCAATCAACTTCAGGTGGGGATATTGACATCACGGCTGGCAGGATGGATATTACGCAAAATGGTGTTACTAGTACTAGGGTTAGTGATGAGGCTGGAGTCAATATTGTTTCTGATCAAGAGATGTCATTTAGTAGGTCAGAAAGACAAAGAACTGAAGTGCAACTTGCAAATTTAGACTATCACGATGGAAAAATTACCATTGGTGAATTTGATCTCAACTCAAATAAAAATTACCAACAAAAACAAATAGCTAGCAATATTAATAGCTATGGATCGATTAACATTCAGTCGGAAAACGACTTAAAAATAAAATCTTCAAATCTCACAACAACAAACAACTCAATAAGTGATAATTTCGACACTAATTTAACTTCCAATCAAGGTAATGTTGAGATTTTATCGAGCTATGATAAGAATAAAAATATTAACAGGTCTTTAGCTGCTGATATTTTTCTTGGTGCAGAATCTAACTCTTCAACTTTAGCGGTAATGGCTGGAATTGAAGGCTCTATGGAAACTTTAAGATCTGAATCTGGTACGGTAGTCAATAGCGATATTGACTCTTATGGATCTGTTAATATCAATTCTGGCGCAAATGTTGCTGATGCAAAAAATAACATGGATAAAGGTAATATCAATGTAAACTCTTCAAATATTGTTTCAAGAAATAATGACATTACATTAACGGCAGCAAACTCAGTGAACTTTACGAATTCAGCAAATTACGAAGAGACCTCGAGAGAAAGTGCCGAGATGTCCGTGGATGCTAGATTGGAAATCACTTCAAACCTTAAAGAAACCTTAAAAAGCATTGAAGATTTAAAGGATGTTGATTACGGAAATCTCGTAACAACAGTTGCTAGCGATGAAAATCCAATTTACCTACTAATGACAGGTAACAATATGGACGAAGCCTTGGCTGGCAATGAGGAAGGGGTCAATGACTTATCAACGGTTGCCAATGCCGGCAAAGGAGCTAATGCCAGAGTTGGATTATTGGTTCATGGGGAATTTGAGCAGAATCGCAAAATGACAAGATCAGACCAAGACATCATGAACAATGTTATTGCTGACAATGACATAAATTTAACGGCTGGAGATAGCTGGAGTGGAAGCGAAGCACAGCTTGCCATTGCCAACAATGAACAAACTGCTGATATCAACGCAAGAGGGGTAAATATTGCCGCAAATAATAATATTAACTTAAATGCTAACAAGGGAGATCTAAATATCCTAACAGCAAACAATAGCTCAAGCTACAAAGAGTCAAATATGTTTTTAAGTGGAAGTATTGCCATTGCCGGCTCTGGAACTGGATTTAATATCGCCAATAGCGAATCAGAATCAACAACTCTAAACCATCAAAACTCCAGAATTAAGGCTGGAAATAACTTAGTTACCAACTCTAGAAATGATACAAATGTAATATCCTCTAATTTAATAGCTCAAGATATTGACATGGTAGTTGGCAACGATTTAAATCTCGCTTCAAAACAGAATAGAGCAAAATCAAATAGCCTTGGCTTTAACTTAGGCGGAACCTCCTCTAATGGTGGTCAAGGCAGTCAGGCCTTTGGAGTAAGTCATGGAAACTCTTCAAGAGTTTGGGTGGACAATCAAGCAAGCATTGTTGCAACCAACACGACCACAATAAATACTAAAAATAACACCGACATCAAAGGTGCAATGATTGCCACCATCTCAAATTATGTTGACGAAAATGGCGCTGTTAACAATGATCAAAATTCCTGGGTAGATAATGGAAATTTAGCAATGAATACGGGCACCCTTACCTATTCCCACCTTTATGACAAAGATAAGGCGAGAAATTTTGCACTTGGGGCAAGCAATAGCGGCAGAGGCGGAAGTAGCTCTGGTCCATCACAAGGAAGCGCTCAAATCAATACAAATTACTCAATGCATGACAAAGAACAAAACACCCATGCGACAATTGGCTCTGGAAATGTTAATGTTGGAAGTGTGGTCGCCCTTAATCAAGACGATAATAGCCTTCAATCAACAAATAATGATGGCTCTCGGTCAATTGAGCAATATTTGGCTAGCGTTTCCACAGATGACTCAGAAATTTTAAACAGAAATGTCAATGAGGCGCAAATTGTTACAAAGGACTTTTCTGTTGAATCAGTTTCTGTCGCTTATGTTCACGATTATGGAGAGCGCGAAGAAATGAAAGAGAAAAATGAAGAAAAAAGCTCTCAAGATAGAAATCCTGCTAAAGATAAAGGCGGTAAAGGTAAATCTGGCAACAAAGACAAATCTTTATTGCAAGAAGCTGGCGATATGCTTCTTGCAAGCAGATTCAACCCACTAAATGCAGTCATGCAGGCCGCAGGTGGCATAACATCAGATGTAAGATTAATAGCCAAAGACCTTGACATTAAACCTACTGCGGTTAATATTGGTAAAGAGTTTGAGACTTTTACCACTGAACTTAGTGACAAAACTCAACTTGACGAGTTTAACGAGCAACTTGCTCAAAATAAGAACAGGACCCCTGATGAAAAGTTAATCCCAATGTCTATCAGGGGTGAAAAAGGAGAAGAATTTATTATTATGGTCGACAGAAATGAATATCAACAAATTGATACTCACCTAAATGGCAACAAAGATACTGGCGACGGCTTCCTGGCTTCACTTGGGAACTCGGTTTTGGGTGTATTTAGATCTGATGAGGGTGGTAAAGATGCGAGCCAGGCTGCTAATGCCCCTACTTCAAAAGATCCAAATCAAGAAGTGGCGCAAAGCATTGTAGACTCAAAAAAGAAATATTACACAACCTCAAATAGTTACACAAGAGATCAAATAGCACAAGATCCGAGTGTGCTATCAAATTTACTAAGCTCCAACGGAATTAATAATACAAGGCAAGAAGCCAATAAAAACGCATTGACACAACTTGGTGGATTTGACAAAGATGGAAGGGTTACTGTGCTTTACGATCCGACGGATATTCCAGATAACCCGGATGCAACAAAACTTGAAAGCTTTACTGGCTTTCTAACCGACGCAGCAGAGGTTGGAGTCAATTACTTTGGGGCTGGGGTATTGGTGACTACAAACCAGCAAAAAACTGCTGAAATTGTTGACATTAAAACCAATCAGGTTAAAAATGACAATATCTTAAATGGTACCAATGATGTTGTAACTCTATCCGGACATAGCGCCGGCGGTAGAAGAAACTACATAGGTCTAGTTAATACAAATGAGGGGCAATATTCTTACTTGAATCCAAATAGTAATAAACAAGAATCAGTCTTGCAGGTAATTAATTATGGTACTCCGGCTAATGACATTGATTTAGAATATAGTGCTAATAGAGCTGGGGCAACATATTTAGGCCATGTCAGAAATGATGGAGACTTTGTATCTGATATTTTAGGTGGTAATGGTAGTGTAGTTGACTTTGCGATGGGCGCTGGTGGGGCTTTTGTACTGGGGAGTCCTGGAATTATGCCAAACTTTGATTATGGTGATGATGTTAGGGGGTATGAGGAAATTAAATCTGCATCCATCAAATCAGGTAAAGGCATTCCTCCGGTTGTGCCACCAAAAGAATCTAATACAATCTTCAGTCCACATGGACAATATAATAGAAGTCCAAGTAACGAGAATTACTACATGGATCAACAAAATAATTAAAGTAAACAAATTACATGTATTTATTAAAAAAATTATCAATTACCATATTTTTACTCTTTATTATAAGTTGTTCAGGCATTGAATCACATCAAGTTAAACTTGAGGATTTTAACAAGCCGACCGAAGAACAGATTAAAAAGATAGACTTACAGTATAATAATGCACATTTTATGGAATACCAATATGATAATTATAAAGTAAAGCATAAAAAACCTAAATCAAAAAATCCCCCAAAATGTCTTGTGAATTCACTTGTTGGCGATACCAACAAACTTCTAACCTGCCCACTGCCAACTAATTTAATAGCACCCATTACATTATATATAATACCTTATTATTGCGCCGCACACTATACAGCTGACGCAGGATTGTTATTCAAAACCAATAAAATAGATTCAGAGGGTGATCCAGTCTACGAAGTTGTAAAAGAGTTCGAGCTAAAAGACAAGGTTCATGAGTTGTGGAGTTCATTATGGATGCTAAACCCATTTGCTTGGGATGAACCAACGCCAAAAGTCGCGAAGTCGCGAACTCATCACAGAATATCTGAGGCAATGGTAAGGCAAGTAATTAACGAAGCTTTAAGCCGCAAAGAATGCTATATTGATGAGAAAGACTATTACAAATATATCGCCAAAAAGCAACAACAAGAAAAAGAAGAGCTAGAAAAAAAGCAAAAAGAGGAAGAGGAAAGAAGAAAAAATAGCTGGTGGAGGTTTTAATTTAATAAAATGCAGATATGTTGTAAACTCAAACAAATACAAGTAAACATACACACCAAAACTCAAAGAACTAAAATAAGAAAGAGCACAACGCAAAAGCAGCCACCATCAAAAAAGTATCAACCTAAGATCGCACCATATTTAACAACACTTTATTTAAAAAAACCATTAGGCAAAAAACACACCCAATTATATCATATCATGTCAAATTTAATTTTGCAAGAGGTTCTGTAAAAAATTACAGCAAATCAAATTACAACTTTACAAAATAAAAAATACTGATATAATATAAAAGTAACTAAAAACAAAAATTTATGCTAAAAATAAAAGAATTTTTTGATCAGAAAACCAACTCTCTAAGCTATGTTTTAGATGATTCTGGCCAATGCATCATTATCGATTCATTATTAAATTACGATCAATTTTCAGGTAAAATATCTCACGAAGCAGCCGATGAAATCATAAAATATATCCAAAAAAATGATTTTGAGCTAGTTTACATTATGGAAACCCATATTCACGCCGATCATTTAACTGGCAATGACTACATTAAGCAAAAAGCAAAGGAACTCGGCTTTGGCAAAAATGCCAAATCGGTAATCGGAGAAAATGTCACTAAAGTCACTAAATATTGGGGAAAAGTCTTTGAATTTGAAGAAAAATCACTGCAAAATGCCTCTGATTTTGATATTTTAGCAAAAGAAGGTCAAAAACTAAAATTTGGTGAAGTGCAAATCGAGGTTATTTCAACACCTGGCCATACGCCGTGCTGCGTATGTTACAAAATTGAAGATAATCTTTTTGTTGGCGATGTGATGTTTATGCCAGATGTTGGCACGGCGCGCTGTGATTTTCCGGGCGGAAGCGCTGAAGATTCATATCATTCGATACAAAAAATTTATGCATTAAACGATAGTGTTAGAGTTTACCCAGCCCATGACTATCCGCCAGAAAACAGAGGATTAATGACAAATTGTTCAATTTTAGAGCAAAAACAGAAAAATAAGATGATCAAAGGCGATACTAAATTTGAGGAATTCTATGAAGCAAGAACTAAGCGAGACAAGGTTTTGGATGTACCAAAGTTACTTTACCCATCATTGCAGATAAATATTTTTGCCGGAAAAATTAAAGGCAAAAAATTCATGAAAATTCCAATTAAAATTAATTAAAGACCAGCATTTCTATCATGTGCAGCCTTTCTTCTAAAGACCTGCTCTACTTTTGGATCTTTGGGCTTTGCTTGCGGCTCTAGATCTGATTTTAGCGCTTGAGTCGAAACTTCTTCTTGTGATAAAACATCCCTTGATCTTTGTTTCAACGCATCTAAGCCTTTTTCTGTCAAAGGAAGAAGATGTGAAAATTCACATGACGGTATCAAATCTAAAAAACCTTCATCCTTTGGTATCCATATTGATACTGAATCCCCATCCCTTTCTTCTTTAATTATATTATCTCTTATTACTTTAGGCAAATCTTGCACCAAAGTATTTAAGTTGGCAATTAATATCGATTCATCCCCTACAAATACATTAGGAGACTCATATCCTGACAAAAAACTTTCTGGATATTGTTGCGTTCTTAAAGCAGCTTCTGTTAATTCAAACTCCTCCTTGTGTCTTTTAACAATATAAGAATCAGAGCCATAAACTAAAGACATTGTATCTATCATGAATTGTCTTATTTCTTGATACTCAGTGGTTTGTATATACTCCCTCAAAGGGGCAAGAGCTTCATTTACAGCCTCAAGAACCTTTGGATCTTTTAATTTTGACATAACTAAAGCTTTCAAAGCCTCTTTACCCTCAGGTCCTTTAGCTGCAATTTCCCAAGGCATAATATATGGCAATACAGCCTTAATTATAGGCTCTTCAAGATTTGAAAAAGTAGCGCAGTTCAGGTCTAAAAATCTAGGCAAACCATCTCTGCCTTTAAAAAAAACATTTTGCGGAGAATTAATATCACAAATACCATAAAGAGTAAACTTGTCAATAATAGGGTACTTACCACCTACCAAGGAAAGCATACTATCAAAATATTCCATTTCTTCTATTTCCTTTGCATTAAGCCGAGTTATAGCATTTTCATCATCTGAAAATCCAGGGATTTCACGCACCCCTCTTTGACATAGTCTCTAATTGATTTAAAACCAGGATCTTCCTGTCTTCTTGAGCCGATAGTTACTAAGCCAAATGAATCTCTAAATCCTGCCATTTCTACAATTGGTACATCTTTATTTACAGGGTAAAATTTAGCCACAGCCTGATTAGCGATCCAAGATGTGACCCCATGTATAACTTGCCAATACCCCCTTTTAAATATCGGCCCTTCTGAATTCAATATCTTAGCAATTCTTGGTCCTAAAATATTTGGAGACTCTAACAAGGTTGATAATTGCAAGGCAAATTCTGAAACATTTAATAATTCATGATCACCAGTTCTTGAAGACGGGGGCAGTCTTTTGCCAGACCTAGCACGCCGCCATGGAGGAACATCAACAACAGCAGTCGAAGCTGCCGCAGAAGCACAGGCCAATAAAGAAGCAGCCAAAATTCCTCCACCTCTTTTTCGTCCAACAACTTGTCCAGCAGAAGTTGAGCCAGTTCTTTGACCTGCTGGGGCTGATATGCAAACTTTGATTTATTGCCACGAGATCCGCGCGCTGAATCCCTCCCATCAGAATCTCTAGCATGATTTGCAACAGAAAAATCACCAACATGAACATTTGGTCTTGACAACTTAGTTTTTCCTACTTTATCTCTAACAAAACCAGAAACTGATTTTTGATTTGTACGCTTATTGCAACGATCCCCTCTTGGCATTTCACCTGCTAAATAAATTAAATTATTTACCTTACTATTATAATTATACCACATTTTTGATCACCTGTCAAGATAAATCGGAAAAAATCGTATTTTTCATAAACAAATCGACTTTTTACTGGATTTATAATTGCTAAAATGTTAATATTTTAAGGTAAAATCAATAAACTTAACAAAAATGAAAAAAATTGCTTTAATTGATGGGTATGGATTCGTATTTCGCGCTTATCACTCTATGCCAGAACTAACCAGAGCTGATGGAACTCCGGTTGGTGCTGTTTATGGCTTTACAAATATGCTGATAAAATTATTAGCAAGCCTCGATGTTAGCCACCTAGCGGTAGTATTTGATGCAGGCTCAAAAACTTTTCGCCACGACATTGACCCAAAATATAAAGCGAACCGTCCTCCCTGCCCAGAAGACCTAAAGCCACAATTTCCAATAGTACGCGAAGCCGCCGAATCACTCAATCTAGCCATCCTAGAAAAAGCCGGGGTTGAGGCTGATGATATTATCGCCACTTTAGCCAAAAAATACTCCAAAGATGGATATGAAGTAACGATTGTGTCTTCGGATAAAGATTTAATGCAGCTTGTCGACGATAAAGTCACAATGTATGACGCAATGAAAAATAAAATTGTCGGCAAAGATCAAGTTTTCGAAAAATTTGGCGTAAATCCAGATAAAGTTTTAGACATTTTATCATTAATGGGCGATGCATCAGACAATGTTCCAGGAGTTCGTGGCATTGGACCTAAGACTGCTTCTGAACTAATTAACAACTACGGAAGTTTGGAGGGAATCTTTGAAAATCTCGACAAAATCAAGCAAAAAAAACGCAAAGAATGCCTTGAAAATGGCCACGAAAACGCCCTTCTATCAAGAAAACTAATAACTTTAAAAGAAGATGTTGAAATCGGCTTAACCGATGAAGACCTAGAAATTAAAGGCATTGATGGCGAAAAATTAGTACATTTTTTGGATGAACAGGGCTTTCGATCACTCTTACAAAGAGTCAAAAGAGACTTTGGCATTGATGAGGCTATATCCAAAGCTGGACCTACTAAAAAAGCCGCCACCGATGATTCAAATTTTGCAAATATTACCAAAATCAACCTTGATAGTGAAGAAAAATTACTTCGCCTAGCTACTCAAGCTTCGAAAAATGGCAATATCACTATTAGTTTCCAACCCTCAGCCTCAACTTTAGGCGAAATCGCACTTTCTACCGCGAAAAACAACGATCTAGAAGAAATTTTTTATGCTGAAATTGGTGAAAACAACACAGTTAGCCAAGATTCCGACGATTTATTTGCCTCTCCAGCAAAAAAAGCTACAAAATCTATTGATCGAAAGTTATTTTTAATAAAATTAGCTGAAATTTTAAAAGATGACTCGATTCAAAAAATATTTTTTGACGCAAAGAAATTTTTTAGATTATTTTTATTTGCTCATGGAGACAGTGAATTTAAGGCCTACGAAGATATTTCATTAATTAATCATTTATTAAACTCTTCAGTTAAAAACGACTTTCGCGAATTAACTGATTTTAATTTGGATGAAAATTTTGATTCAGCCGGTTATAACAAAATTTTCGATGTTTTGGAGAAAGGTAAAATCCCAGAAGAGTTTGAGGATGAAGCAGTAAAACTTAACTATTATTGCTTTAAAAATTTCTGCCTATTTAAACTTTACAAAATTTTATCACCAAAAATAATCGAAAATAAATTAACAAACTCTTATTTATCTTACGAAAAACCTTTGCTTGAAGTATTGGCGCGTATTGAATTTAACGGTGTCAGCATTGACACAAAAGGTCTAGCTGAACTGTCTAAAGAATTTGAAGAAAATATTGTCCGCCTAACTAAGGAAATTTACGATATTTCCGGCTCTGAATTCAATATTGCCTCAACAAAACAGCTTTCTGAAGTGCTTTTTGATAAAATGAACCTAACTTCTTCGAAAAAATCGAAAAAAACTGGTAATTTATCGACAAAATCTAGCGTTTTAGAAGAATTATCTCTAGAAGGCCATAAAATTGCCGATAAAATTCTAGAATTTCGTAAATTTTCAAAATTAAAAAACACCTATACGGATGCTTTGCCAAAGGAAATAAACAAAGAAACTGGGCGAATTCACACAACTCTTTCTTCGATTTCAACGATCACTGGAAGGCTTGCCTCAAACAAACCAAACCTACAAAATATTCCAATCAGGAGCGACGAAGGTAAAAAAATTCGCAAATGTTTTGTGGCTGAGAAAGGCAATGTACTAATTTGTGCAGATTATTCGCAAGTAGAGCTTCGGGTTTTAGCGCATATTGCCAAAATAAAAGACTTAATTCAAGCCTTTAAAGATGACAAAGATATTCACGCGATTACTGCTTCGCAAATTTTCAAAGTCCCAGAAAGCGAAGTCTCAAAAGATTTGCGATCAAAGGCTAAAGCAATTAACTTTGGAATTATTTACGGAATAAGCGGATTTGGCCTAGCCAAACAGCTTGGAATTTCTAGGCAAGATGCATCTGAATATATCAAAAACTACTTGGCAACCTACCCTGGCATCGAGGAATTCATGCAAAAATATAAGCAAATCGCCAAAGATAATGGTTATGTTGAAACGATTTCAGGACGAAAATGTTTCATCAACGCCATTAACAGCAATAATCACATGATCAAAATGGAAGGTGAAAGACTGGCTATTAATGCTCCAATCCAAGGCAGCGCCGCCGACATCATCAAAAAAGCCATGATCAATCTTGACGAAAAATTTATTAAAGACAAAATTGACGCGAAAATTATTCTACAAATTCATGACGAATTAATCATTGAAACTGAAGAAAAAAATGCTGAAAAAGTTTCAAAAATCGTTGAAAAAGAAATGCGCAGCGCAATGATCCTTGATGTCATGCTTAAGGTTGATGTTGCAATAGGTAAAGAGTGGAGCTAAAATTAACAACCTTCCTTCCTTGATTATTTCCTCTCAAATATACTATACCCCAGTATAGGATACCACCACAGAGCAGCTATATAAGAGAATCCAGTATACTATACCCCAGTATAGTATACAAAAAAAGCACCTCGCAAAAATTCACTTTCCGATGCAAAACTTAGAGAAAATCACATCCAAAATATCATCAACACCAATTTTTCCAGTAATGCGACCAATTTCACTAGAAGCAATGCGCAAATCTTCACCAGCCAATTCAATATTTTTGTCTAGACTAAACTCCTCCAAAGCATTTAGAGCGTGAGTCAGTGAATCGCGGTATCTCTGCTTAGTTATCAAAGCTTCGTTAACATTTGGAATGAGTTTTTTCACTTCATTTTCGATTTTCTCAAGCAGCAACTCAAGATTTTTCCGACCCTTTAAAGAAATTTCCAAATCAAAATCACCATTAATAGCTCTAACCCCCAAATCAATTTTATTAGCCACTCGAATCACTGGTTTTTGCCCTAAATCAGCCAAATCTTCATTAAAATCAGCATTTTCCTGCGATAAATCTGACATTAAAATCACCAAATCAGAATCCTTAGCCCTTTGAACTGCGCGCTTAATTCCCTCTTGCTCAATCTGGTCATTGCTAGCCCTAATTCCGGCTGTATCAGAAATCCTCACTGGCACGCCAGCGATATCCAAACTAACATCAATCACATCTCTCGTAGTTCCAGCAATTTCAGAAACGATCGCAACTTCACTTTTGGCCAAAAAATTCAATAAACTAGACTTTCCAACATTCGCAGCCCCAATGATTGCCAAACCAAGGCCATCCTTAATTTTCTGACCAACTTTATTATCATTAAGATGATTAGCAATTTGCGACTTTAAGTCCAAAACGCGCTCGCCAACTTGCAAGGCTAAATCATTTGGAATATCCTCATCAGGAAAATCAATGAAACTCTCAATCAAAGCCAAAATCTCAATAATTTGAAAACGCCAATTCTCATAAATACCACCAAGCCACCCCTCAAGCTGTTTTAGCGCCTGTTTATGCTGTAATTTCGTTTGCGCATTGACCAAATCAACAATCGCCTCGGCCTGAACTAAATCAAACTTGTTATTTAAAAAAGCAATTTTGGAAAACTCCCCAGCCTCAGCCACCCTAACTCCATCAACACTAGCCAAAACCTCCATCACCTTATTAGCAATAAAAACTGAGCCATGTAGTGAAATCTCGACCACATCCTCACCAGTGAAACTGTGCGGAGCCTTAAAATAAGTAACAACCGCATGATCAAGTAAATCACCACCTTCATCATAAATTTTCGAAAAAATAGCTTTATTTGGCGAAAAATCCCTCCTTACACCAAGAGCCTCAAGGCAATCCAAAGACCTTTCACCAGAAATTCTAAGGACAATTACGCTAGAGGATGTTAGGGCTGTGATTGGTGCAAATATTGTTGCCATGATTAAGGAAATACCGGCGCAATTGAAAGCCCAAGTCTCTCATCTAAGCCAAAGGCGATATTCATATTCTGTACAGCCTGCCCAGAGGCCCCTTTGCACAAATTATCAATCACACTAACAATAACCGCTCTATTTTTAGTTCTAGCCTGATTAACTGAAATATTGCAAAAATTCGTCGCTCTAACATCGCTAATTTGGACTTCAGAACAAATATTAACGAAATATTCATCATCATATTTGGTTTTTAGGCAATTTTTTAGATCATCAACACTAAATCCATCAGCAATATCAACATAAATCGTCGAAATAATTCCTCTATTAATCGGCAATAAATGCGGCGTAAAATCAATTTCAACATTTTGACTAGCAGCGCTACTTAGCTCTTGCTCTATCTCGCCGTTATGTCTATGCCCACCAATTCCATAAGCCTTTACCGATTCGTTGACTTCGGCAAATAAATTAGCAACTTTTGACATTCTCCCAGCACCAGTAACCCCAGACTTTGAATCCACAATAATATTATCAGCAAAAATCAATCTATTTTGCAAAAGCGGAATTAGCGGCAATAAAGCCGAAGTCGGATAGCAACCAGGACATGCAATCAAATTCGTCTGAGAAATTTGACTTCTGTAAATTTCACTAAGCCCATAAACTGCGTGATTTTGCAAATCCTTTGCTACATGTTCATGACCATACCATTTTTGGTAATTTTGCGGATCAGAAAGCCTAAAATCAGCAGATAAATCAATAATCTTAAGATTAGGATTTACATTAGAAGCAACAATATCAGAAATAACCTCCTGTGAAGTAGTATGCGGCAAGCAGCAAAAAGCCACATCCATAGCAGCCAAATCAACCTCTTCAAGCTTTCTAAGTCCCGGTAGAGCAAAATTCGCAAAATGCGAATAAAGATCCTCAATATTTTGTCCAGCATTTGAATTCGCCACCAAAGCAGCAATATTCACATTTGGATGATTTAGCAACAACCTTATAAGCTCTGCACCAGTATAGCCAGAAGCCCCGATAATCACCGCATTTAATTTTGTCATTTTTTAGTTATTTATTTAACAACCCAATCTATATCCAATATAAATTATAGCATATTGAGTTAATTTTGTCAAATTATTTGAAAACTTATTTAGCAACTACAGCTCTTTGGCCACCTCATCGGTAAAATCATAATTACCATAAACATTTTGCACATCATCACAATCTTCAAGATTATCCACCAATTTCATGATTTTTTGCGCTTTTTCTAGATCATCAATTTCCAAATCCTCTTTAGCCTTCCATTCTATTTTAGCAGAAATCGGATCGCCAAACTTCTCAATTAACTTATCTCGAGTCTCAATAAAAGATTCCATAGTCGTAAAAGCAACATGAATCTCCTCATTTGACTCAACATCATCAGCCCCACTCTCCAAAGCAAATTCAAAAAACTCATCTTCACTAGCCTTATCGCCTTCAAATTGAATAATCCCAACATGATCAAACATAAAACCAACCGACCCAGTCTCACCAAGAGACCCACCAGCCTTAGTAAAAATGCTTCGCACCTCACCTGCGGTTCTATTTTTATTATCAGTCATAGCCTCAACAATAATTGCAATTCCACCCGGAGCATAACCCTCATAACGAATCTCATCATAATTACTAGTATCAGCCCCAGACGCAACCTTCTTAATCGCCGCTTCAATACGATCCTTAGGCACATTATTCGACCTAGCCTCAATCACCGCACTTCTAAGCCTTGGATTAAAATTAAGATCCGCCTGCCCAGTTTTAGCCGCAACAGTAATCTCCTTCAACAATTTCGTAAAGAATTTACCTCTTTTCTTATCTTGAGCACCTTTCCTATGCTTGATATTTGCAAATTTCGAATGTCCTGCCATTAGTAATACTTTTTACTTTATCTTATTATCATATAAAACCACTTTTAAAGCAAAATATTCAAAGAGATTTCTTTGTTCTTTTATTTTTGAGGCAAAAAATGTACTCTTTTAGTACCTTGAGCGTCGCAAAAATCAAAAACGAATAAATATCGCAGAATATTTTGCTTTAAAATTATTTTATTGTTGTAAATTTACCCTTACCTTGTACCACATCACAAAGTGCATTTTCACCCTTAATTGAAAACACAATGATTGGTAATTTATTATCTTTAGCTAGCGTAATCGCAGTTTGATCCATCACCCGCAAATCTTGCTTTAACACATCAATATATTTTATTTCTTCATAATGCACAGCATTCTTATCCACCTTAGGATCAGCAGAATAAACCCCATCAACCTGAGTTCCTTTGAAAATAGCATCACAGCCCATCTCTACAGCCCTTAAAACAGAAGCAGTATCAGTCGTAAAAAATGGATTACCAGTTCCAGCACTAAAAATAACAACCCTGCCCCTTTCAAGATGCCTGGTCGCTCTTCTTTTGATATATGGCTCGCAAATCGTGTTCATCTGAATCGCAGATTGCATCCTAGTCACCACACCCTCTCTTTCCAAAGCAGACTGCAGCGCAATACCATTCATCACAGTCGCAAGCATCCCCATATAATCAGCACTCGCCCTTTCAATATCCTTAGCCGCCTTAGAGACTCCGCGAAAAATATTGCCACCACCAACAACTATCGCAATTTCACAACCTAAATCATAAGCATTTTTAATCTGAGTTGTAACCATCCTCATCGCTTCTGGATCATGGCCAAAATCCTGATTACCCATCAAAGCCTCACCAGAAACTTTAAATAATATTCTTTTGAATTTTAGATTTTGTTGATTTGTCATAATCTCAATTGTTTTCTTAAATTATATGATACATTTCTAGGAATGTAAAGAAGAATTTAAGGTGAGATCATCTTAGCGACATAACTTACGAATTCTAAGCACCACAAGCCACTTATGAAAAATTACAATTTCCTAAGCTCTTTTGGACAAGCAAATTCTTTGCTTACTATTTCGTCATAGAAGCCACTTCAGCCGCAAAATCATCTTCTTTTTTCTCAATACCTTCACCAAGAACAAAAAGCTTGAAATCAACAATTTTAGTTTCAGAATTTTCCTTAGAAAAATCCTTAACAACATCTTTGATTTTCTTTTTATCGTCCATAACAAAAGCTTGCTCAAGAAGCACAACCTCTTCATAATATTTACGAATTCTACCTTCAATCATTTTTTCAATGATATTTTCAGGCTTACCAGAAGCACGAGCTTGATCTTTCAAAACCTCAGTTTCACGGTTAAGCTTTTCTGGATCCAAACTCTCAATATTTAAAGACTCAGGCTTAGTCGCAGCAATATGCATTGCAATTTGTTTACCAAGCTCTTCCAATTTAGCCTCGTCAACTTTTGACTCAAGTGCAACCAAAACAGCAATTTTACCCATATTTGGAGCAACCGCATTATGAATGTAACTTACCACTTTACCATCTTTAACTTCCAAATTATCAATTCTTCTCAAATTGATATTTTCACCAATCACGCCAATTTGATTTTTAATTTCTTCATCAATTGTATGTGATTTCCCAGGATAAGCCGCAGCCTTATATTTTTCAATATCATTTCCAAATCCAAGCGCAGCCAAAGCCAAATCAGCAGCAAACTTTTGAAACTTTTCATTTCTAGCCACAAAATCCGTTTCTGAATTAAGCTCAATAACACAAACTTCATTACCTTTAGAAGCAACAGCCACAACACCTTCCGAAGTAACCCTTCCGCCTTTTTTAACAGCCGCAGAAAGACCCTTCTTTCTAAGCCAATCCACAGACTTATCAAAATCATCACCATTTTCAGCCAAAGCTTTGTTGCAATCAGAAATCCCACAACCAGTAGCTTCACGAAGTTTTTTAATTAATTTTAAGTCAGCCATTTTTCTTTAATTTTTTAGTTTAGTATATTTATTATGAAATTTTTCGCCAAAAATCCCCAAAGAAACCTAAGGCTCAAAATAACATATAACTAGAGCGACAGATTTTTAAATCTAATCTTTTTTCTCTTCTTTAGCTTCTGTTTATTTCTTAGTTGAAGCTTTAGTTTCTTTTTTTACTTCCTCTTTCTTAGTTGTTTTTGCCTTAGTAGAAGCAGCCTTTTTCTTAGGTGCAGCCTTCTTCTTAGCAGGCTCTTTTTCCTCCTCCTTAACTTTAACAACTATTTTTTTCTTAGAAGTTTTTGGCTCAACTGGCTTTTTCTCTTCTTTAACCTCTTCTTTTTTAGATTCTTTCTTAATCTCAACAGGTTTCTTAGCAACTTTAGAAAGATCAATACCAGAAGCAGACATATTCTCTTTAATTCCAGAAAGAATAGTATCGCAAAGCAATTTACAATATAATTTAATCGCCTTAGTAGAATCATCATTTCCAGGAACAACATAAGTCACGCCATCCGGAGAGCAATTACTATCAACAACAGCCAATACTGGAATATTCAATATTTTAGCCTCTTGAATAGCAATATCTTCTTTATTTACATCAATAATAACAATTAGATCAGGATATCCACCCATTTCTTTAATTCCACCTAAAGCCTGCTCTAATTTAAGTCTTTTACGATCAAGAACAAGCCTCTCTTTTTTATTAAGACCAGATTCTTTATCCTGTAGTTGAGCTTCAATTTTCTTCAAAGTTTCAATAGACTGTGAAACTGTCTTTAAATTTGTCAACATCCCACCAAGCCATCTATGGTTAACATAATACTGACCACATTTTTGCGCAGCCTCAGCAACAATAGCAGAAGCTTGCTTTTTAGTAGCAACAAACAAAATTTTACCGTTATTTCTTGCAACTTGATGAGTCGCTAAAAGCCCTTTATGAAGCATTCTCGCGGTTTTATTAAGATCAATGATGCTTAAGCTGTTTCTCTTAGAGTGGATAAATTGCTCCATTTTCGGATTTTTGCGCATAGTCTTATGGCCGAAATGAACGCCAGCTTCCAAAAGCTGCTTTATAGTAAATTGAGGTATAGTAGTCATAATTATTTATATTTTGGTTATATACCAGCCAAAGAGCGATAACTTATCGGGTAAAACCTTCAAAGCACCAAAATTGCCCCAAGCTGTGACATTATTATTAAATCTATCTACTATTATATAAAGTTATTTTGTAATTTGCAAGAAAAAATTACTATTCTACCTTAATTTTTTCCTTCAAATCTTCAATAGTAGTTTGAGAGAAATTCTTTTCTTCAAAGAAAACTCCAAAAATCAACACAAAAATCAATAAAATCACCCCTAAATAGATAGAAATGACAAAATTTTTATTAGAAAGTGATATTTTTGAACGAAAATCAGCATTTTTGTCAGAATTTTCATCAATTATCTTATAATCAGCATCAATATAGTCCTTTTTCTTTGTCTTTTGCTTAGATTTACCTTCTTTGCCAATTAATTTTAGAGCAAAAATCCTGACTTTTGTCACCAAAATAGTGCTTATAAACACCCAAATCAAGTAAATTAACAACGGAATTATTGCAAACCATATCTTTAAAAGTAATTTAAGCATCATTTTTTATATATTTTGAGTTATTAAAATAAAAATCCGACTTTATCTCATTTAGCCTTGAAGTTACCCTAGCATTAGTTTTAGAATCATTTTTATTTGAGTATAAATCCTCAATTGCCACCTTAGCCAAAATAATCAGAGCCACCCTATTTTCATAAACCTCGTCAATAAATAGCATGAATCTTTTTATCTCATTTTTTGACTCAGAAGAGAATTTTGGTAGGTTTTTTAAGAAAATCAAGCCAAATTCGCCACAAATCGCCTTAAAATCAGCCGCAGATCGATTTTTCTGACATAATTCCTCATAGTCAAATATTGCAATATTATCTACAGTTTTTTTGATTTTAATCTTCCTGCCCCATATTTCAAGATCCATCGGCAAAGGATTTTCACCATTTAAAGCCTCTAACATAACCAAATCAAACTTTTTGACCTCATCTTTAGTAAAATATCTCTGCTCAATATTTTTTTTATGAATCAAGCGATAGTCAATTTCTGAATTAAAGTGAATAACCTTAAATTTCTCGATTAAATGGTTTTTAACAAACTTCATGAAAATTTCCCGCTGAATGCCGTTTGGATATAAATTTTGCGGCTCTGAATTTGAAGTAAGCACCAAAAACACACCATTTTCAATAAAATATGTAAAAATTCGCTCTAAAAGCATAGCATCAGCAATGTCAGAGACCTGGAACTCATCAAAACAAACCAATTTTGAGTCTTTTGTAACTCTTTTCAAACTCTCAAATAAATCTTTATTACTATACTCCTCTTTTTTCTTGTTTTTTCTGATTTTATGATTATTCAAATGAATTTTATACATAAAATCATTAAAATGAAAATATGATTTAGAAACAGAAACTTGATTGTAAAATTTTTTCATAAGCATGGTCTTCCCAGTACCAGGCTTAGAATATATGTACAAGCCGGAATGCTCAAAAACTTGCTTAGAAGCAAAAATTTTCGCAAAAAATCCCGGCTGATAATTTAAAATAAGCTTTAAATTATCAAACTCCCTTTGTAGCTGTTTTTGATTTTCATCCAATTTTATCATGTAACTATATTTAGTTTGCAAACCCTATTCTATTATAATTATATAAATATTCAACTAAATATATAAAATATACTTGCAAAAACTAATTAATTGTTGATAATATTACTTATGTTAGTAATAAAATCTAAAATAAATGAAAGATATAAACATTTTATCTATTTTGACATTTTTGCCAATCATAAGCGCAATAGTGATAGCCTTTGTTAAAACAAGGGATCCAAAAAATTACTATATAGCTGGAATTGCAATTGCAGCAATAAATTTTATCATAAGTATAAAGTTATTTCTTGCCTTTGACAAAACTCAAATTGGCTTTCAGTATAAAGAGGTTTACGGCCTAATCAACAATATGAGCTTCAAATATTACCTTGGTATTGACGGTATATCAATTGCAATGATTGTACTTACTACTTTTTTAACTCCGATCTGCCTCTTGATAAGCTACAACACCATCAAAGACAGGGTCAAAGAATTCGTGATTTGCTTTTTATTGATAGAAGGATTTGTAATCGGCTCATTTTGCGCGCTTGATTTACTTCTTTTCTACATCTTCTTCGAAGCAATGTTAATACCTATGTTCTTAGTCATTGGTATCTGGGGAGGAAAAGATCGAATTTACTCCGCTTACAAGTTCTTTTTATATACATTATTTGGTTCAGTATTATTTTTAATCGCCATTATCTATATATATGTAAATATTGGAACTACTGATATATTCATTCTTAAAACCATCTTGCCTCACACTCCAATGGAGGTTCAAAAATATCTCTGGTTAGCATTTTTCATATCATTTGCCATCAAAGTACCAATGTTTCCGGTCCACACTTGGCTTCCTGATGCTCACGTACAAGCCCCAACCTCGGGCTCAGTAATCTTAGCTGGAATCCTAATCAAACTTGGTGCCTACGCAATGATCAGATTCATGCTGCCATTTTTCCCTGGTGCAAGTCACCTTTTTGCAAACCTAGTATTTGCACTTAGTATCGCAGCAATAATCTACGCATCTTTAGTTGCATTAATGCAAACTGATATGAAGAAAATGATTGCTTATTCTTCTGTGGCTCATATGGGTTATGTTACGATGGGAATTTTCAGCTTCAATCAGCAAGGTATCGACGGAGCCGTCATGCAAATGATAAGTCACGGCCTTGTGTCTGCCGCTTTATTCATCTGCGTTGGCGTAATTTACGATCGAATCAAAACTAAAGAAATAGCAAAAATGGGTGGGATTGCCACCAAAATGCCAAATTTCGCTTTACTTTTCATGATTTTCACTCTAGCCAGCGTTGGACTTCCTGGAACTAGTGGCTTTGTCGGAGAATTTTTGACCATCATAGGAACTTTCAAAGCTAGTAAAATTACTGCAATTTTTGCTACTTGTGGAATCATATTAGGAGCATGCTACATGCTATGGC
Source organism: Rickettsia sp. (assembly GCA_038131245.1). Lineage (GTDB taxonomy): Bacteria > Pseudomonadota > Alphaproteobacteria > Rickettsiales > UBA1997 > CAMCFD01. Next base: position 20,215 of record JAYPPA010000011.1, read on the forward strand.
TCTATAAAAGAAGCGCATTTGGCGAAATTACCAATGACGATGTTGCAAAAATGAAAGATTTAAATAAAATCGAATTATCGTCCCTTGGGGTAATAGCAATCCTAGTGATACTACTTGGTTTGTTACCAGGACTAATATCAAGCTACTACAAACTGCCAGTTGCGCATGTTGTAGGAATTATGAATTAATTTGAACCAATAATGATTGTAAATAAAATTATATTTCCAATTTTACCGGAACTAACTCTTTTTTGCTCTGCCTTATTCATTTTAATGGCAGATGTATTTTTTGCAAAAAGATTCAAAAATTTCTATAAATTCTCTTATGTTTGCGCACTTGCTGCAACATTTTTGGCACTAATATTGGCGTTATCAACCTCTACTGCGTCTGAAAATTTCTTCTACTCAATGTTATTTTCAAGCAGCTTCACCGTCTTTGTTAAAATATGTTTGTCAGTATTGCTAATTTTCATAATTACCCTATCCCTTGAATATCTCAAAAAAAGATCTTCGACAAGCGCTGAATTTCTTGCTTTAATGATGATTTCTACTGTTGGTGCGATGTTGCTAATTCAGTCTAATGACTTTTTAATACTATATCTATCACTAGAGCTTCAGTCGCTACCTTTATATTTACTTGCAGCCATGAACAGACAATCGGTAAGATCTTCTGAGAGCGGCGTTAAATACTTCATTTTAGGTTCGACGGCTTCTGGAATATTGTTACTAGGAATATCGTTATTTTATGGATTTTCTGGCACTACAAACTTTGACGCAGCCTTCAATCTATATGCGCACAGTCAAATTCCTCCAGCAGTAGTCCTTGGTTTCGTCTTAATTTTGATAGCAATATTCTTCAAAATCTCAGCAGCCCCATTTCACATGTGGACACCAGATGTTTACCAAGGCTCACATGCTATTGTGACTTCGTTTTTTGCAACGATTAGTAAATTTTCTGCGACATTAATCTTGGTTAGAATTTTTCTCGACCTATCAACTGGATTCGAAGGCATGAATAATGTTCTAATTCTTGTTGCAGTAACCTCACTTGCCGTCGGAAGTCTTGGTGCAATCAGACAAAACAACCTGAAAAGACTCTTCGCATACAGCTCAATTGGCCATGTTGGCTTCGTTTTATTCGGCCTATCAGCCCTATCGCTAGAAGGAATAAAATCATGCGTAATTTACATGGTCATCTACTCAGTATTATCAATTGGAAATTTTGGCTTTTTAACCTTAATTTCAAGATCCGGCAACAATGGCAATAAAGATGATGAAGCTGACGACCAAAGATACTCCATATCTTCGCTATCTGGACTGGCAAATAAAAACCCCATCTTAGCCCTATCTTTTGCAATTCTAATGTTCTCAACTGCTGGTATTCCACCTTTAGCAGGCTTCTTTTCAAAATTCTACATAATTATCACAACAATCAAAGAGGGATACTATATAGCCTCAACAGTCGCCATACTATTTAGCGCCGTTAGTGCTTACTACTACCTTAGAATTGTTAAAGTAATGTATTTTGACAAGCCAGAAAAGTCAACTCAGGTAAGATTTTACAAAAGACTTGGCTCAAAACTAGTTATAGTATTTATTGCCTTACTAAATCTATCGTTCATTTTATACCTAAAAAACTTCTCGTCCTTTATTTCTAAAATGCTCGGTTTTTAAAAAATAATAATTTTAATTGACAATTAGATTACTAAATTTTAAGATCGTAAAAAGTATTTTTTAATCTTAAAAAGCACTTATGCCAAGCGAAGAAGCTAATTTTTACACAACAATAAATATAGATAAATTATCTACAGCTCTATGCAAAGCAGTCGCAGAAGGATCTATGGATGCCGTAAGATCTATAATTACAATAAGCTATTTATTTGAAATTGAAGGTGATATAAATCTACCAAAAATATTAACTAACCATCCCGATAATTCAGGCCAAACTCCATTATATATTGCTATTAAAGAGGGTCACATACATATAGTAAAGCTACTTCTTCAAGAAGGGTCTGATATCCAAGAACAAGATGTTGAAAAAGCAATCCTTAATTCCATAGAATATCGAGAGAGTAATCCAATAATCCTGTCTTTGTTAATTAATTTTATTAAAGAGCAAGATCAACAGAAGATGGAGTTGCTAAATATGGCCAATTTAATATCTAATATTTCTAAAGAAGAGTTTATGTTATTAAAAAAAATGATACTATCACCACTTGATTATGTACAGCAAGCCCTTGAAACCCTAATCATGCACAACCCTGAGCTGCAAAAACTTGTTGATAGATTAGAGACCAATTTAGAACTTTTTCAAGCCATAAAAAATGGTCAACAAGAAGAAGTAGAAAAACTAATTATAGATCCAGATATTGACTTCACATCACAGCATTTTATAACTCACGAAACCCCCTTCACAGCAGCCATCCGATCCGGAAACGCTGTAATTGTAGAATCAATAGCTAAATCAGATAAATTTAACATCAATTCCGAATTACATCATGGACGCCATGCTTTTGATATGGCAGTTGGATTCCAAAACCATGACATAGTAAAATTTCTTATTGAACAATTTCCAGATAACCTACGCCTATTCCTTCAAAGAACCAATTTTGAAGCACCATCACTATCAGAACCACTAAGAGAGGCTATATATTTTAACAAACCAGAATTATTATCTCTACTGGTAAATATCTTGTACGACAAAGATCCTGATCTATTAGATGAATGCCTGGTAAAATCTAAACTAGCAGGAGAAAATAAATCCTCTCTTTATTTAGATGATAGCCATCTAATAAAGGTAATGCTCTACTCAGATAATCCAGAGGTAACAAAAGCACTAAAAATACTAATCGAAAAAAATCTCGAACCCAAACTTGAAGAAGAATTAGCAAAAGCGCAACTAGAAGTAGTTAAGGCAAAGCAAGAGGAGGCTGCGTCTCAAGACGCAAAGCAAGACCCACCAGGATCTAAACCAACCAACACAGAAGGATTAAATGTAAAAAAACCCCACCACCAAGTCTCAAAAAGCTAATATGGTGGAAAGTCAAGTCCCTTTGGCGAAGAAGTAAAAATCTCAAAGCCATCTTTAGTCACCCCAAGTGAATGCTCAAACTGCGCAGAAAGAGACTTATCGCGAGTAGTCACCGTCCAGCCATCAAAATTACTCAAAATAGTAGGATACTTACCGGCATTAATCATTGGCTCTACTGTAAAAAACATTCCCTCTTCCAAAGTCACACCCTCGCCTTTTTTACCATAATGCAAAATACTAGGCTCAGTATGAAAAACCCGGCCAAGACCATGGCCGCAATAATCCCTAACAACAGAAAAACCCTGCTTTTCAGCATATGTTTGAATCGCATAACCAATATCACCAACAGTCGCACCAGGCTTTACCTGCTCAATTCCAAGCATCATCGCATCATAAGTCACCTGACAAAGCCTCTTAGCCTTAACCGAGGGCTTTCCAACATAAAACATCCGACTAGTATCACCATGCCAGCCATCTAAAATAACCGTAACATCGATATTCACAATATCTCCATCTTTAAGCCTCTTGGAAGACGGAATTCCGTGGCAAACCACATGATTAATCGAGGTACAAATCGACTTTGGAAAGCCCTTATAGTTAAGCGGAGCTGGAATTGCTTTATTTTCAATAATTTTATCGTGACAAAGCTTATCAAGCTCTTCAGTTGCAACGCCAGGCTCAACATGAGGAGCAATAAAATCCAACACTGAAGCCGCCAAAGCCCCAGCAGCAGCCATTCTCTCGAAATCTTTCTTGCTATGAATAGTAATATTTGACATTTATTTAAAAAACTATTGACAAAATTAGCCTAATATGCTATAATATAATTATATTTTATAACTATTATTAAATTAAAGCAATATAAAAATGGCTAGAGTTACAGTTGAAGATTGTGTATTATCAGTTCCAAATAGGTTTGAACTATGCTTAATCGCAAGCAAAAGAGCAAGAAATATCCTATCTGGCGCCCATAGCGAGCTTGAAGATACTGGGGAAAAACCAACAGTTCTCGCTCTAAGAGAAATTGGCGAAAACTTAATCGATGTCGAAGCTATAAAAGAAGATTTGTTAACAACAATAAAAAATCGTGATTCTTCTGTTGTTGGGCAATCTATCAATAACCCTTGCGAAGAAGATATAGAGTCTCTTAATCCAGATCCTATTGCTGCTGCGCCTAGTCATACTTCTGGGGCTAGCTTCGTTTCTGAAAATATCGAAGTTGAAGACTAAAAGCTAGGTAGCTATAAAATTGCCTAACTACACTGTTGAACACTACTCAACAAAATAAAATACCTAACCTAAGTATTTAGCTATATGGTCACAGTAAAGGAGTTAATAGCAAAAATAGAAGAATATAATCCAAAAACCGACAAAGCTCTAATCCAAAAAGCCTATATTTTTGCTAAAAATAGCCACGGATCACAAAAAAGACACTCTGGAGAACCTTATTTCACACACCCCGTAACAGTTGCTAAAATTCTCACCGAATTAAAAGTTGATGATGATACTATTGTTGCTGCGCTTTTACATGATACAGTTGAAGACACCGAAGTAACATCTCAAGACATAGAAAATGAATTTGGCAGCAATATTGCAAAGCTAGTAGACGGGGTCACGAAACTAAGCATTATTAGTAATTATTCGGCCAATGAAAGGATTGCTGAGAATTTTAGAAAATTGACCATCGCAATGTCGGAAGATATAAGGGTTTTGCTTATTAAGCTTGCCGATAGACTTCACAATCTACGCACCTTACATTTTTTACCTTCCAAAGAAAATAGGATTAGAAAAGCAAAAGAAAGTCTTGATATATATGCTCCACTTGCAGCAAGAATTGGCTTAAACAAAATTAAAGATGAAATCCAAGATCTTGCCTTTCAAATAATAGACCCTGATGCAAGGAAATTCATATCCGACAAATTAAATAAATTAATCGATAAGAGAAAATCATCGATCGATAGAATCATTAAACACTTAGGAAAGACCTTAAAAGCACAACAAATCGAAGCCAAAATAATGGGTCGCCAAAAAACCTATTACTCTATCTGGAATAAAATGAAGGCTAAAAATGCTGGATTTCACCACTTGCACGACATAATGGCATTTCGAATAATAGTAAAAGACATTCCAACTTGTTATCAGGCTCTTGGAATTATAAATACTAACCACAACATGATTCCAGGAACTTTTTCCGACTATATTTCAACACCAAAAGAAAACGGCTACAGATCTTTGCACCTAGCAGTTTTAGGGCCCTTTAATAAAAAAATCGAAATCCAAATCAGAGACAATCAAATGCATGATGAGGCTGAGCTTGGATTGGCTGCACATTGGTTTTATAAAGATAGTCGCAATAATGAATCCTTGGCAATCAATGAGATAAAATCCGAGGTTAAACATTACCGCTGGATAAGAGACTTAATTTCGCTATTTGAAGATTCTTATAATGCTAAAGAAGTAATTGAAAGCAGCAAATTAGATCTTCATAAAGACGAAGTATTTTGCTTTACACCAAATGGAGACATATTCAACCTGCAAATTCGCTCTACGGCCCTTGATTTTGCTTACGCTATTCATTCGGAAATTGGTAATCGCTGTATTGCTGCAAAAATCAATGGCGTAATATCTCCACTAAGACAAAAGCTAGAAAATGGCGATCAAATAGAAATAATCACCAGAAAAGATTCTACCCCAAGCCCGACCTGGCTACAATTTGTAACAACTGCTAAAGCTCGAACTGCTATTAAGGCTTTTATCAGAGAAGAGAAGCTTAAAGAGCACAAAAAATTAGGATTCACATTAATTAGTAAATTTTTCCTAATTAAAAACAAAATGTTTAGCGAAGAGCTGCTTGAAAAAATTCTGCCCGAATTGAAGTTAAAAAGCGTCGACGAATTATACGCTAAAGTTGCTGAAGGATTAATTCAAAGAAAGAAAGTATTTGAACTTGTTTTTCCATCTGAAGTAGATTTGTCCGAAAAACCGTCATCAACTCTATCAAAAATCAAAGATTATGAAAAATCAGTAGCAATAGATGGTGTTTTATCTGGTATGGCTGTAAATTTTGCAAGCTGTTGCAATCCAATTCCCGGAGACAGTATTGTTGGCATAATAAATACCGGAGTTGGAGTCACGATTCATAACCAAGAATGTCGCAACTTGGCCAATTTAATAATCAAACCACAAAGAATTATCGAGGTCCACTGGAAAGATAACAAGGCGCTTAACATCCTATATTCAAGCAGAATAAGATTACTAACAAGCAACAAGCCTGGAAATTTAGCAAAAATCGCCTCAATAATAGCCAAAAAGAAAATCAATATCAGTAATATGAAGGTCGTAAAAAGAGGTAAAGACTTTTCTGAACTATTCATAGATATAGAAATAAACAACTGCGAACAAATAGAATCCCTGATCTCAGCATTTCTAATATCAAAACATGTCAACGAAGTAGAAAGAATGTACAGCTAAGGGCTAATTTAGCTTTTCAAGAATCTCTTTTACAGCCGCAACTGGCCCTTTTTCATGATCCCAAACATAAGAAACAACGCAAATAAAATCAGCCCCAACCTCTTTTAACACTCCACAATTTTGCGAATTCACTCCGCCAATTGCTGTTACTGGCAAATTTAACATCTCTTTTGCCCAAGAAACAATTTCAGGAGTCGGCTTTGCTGTGGTTTTTTTGGTTTTAGTAGGAAAAAATGCGCCAAATGAAATATAGCTTGCTCCATTAATTTCCGCCTCAAGAGCCAAGTCACGAGAATCGTAACAACTTGCGCCTATTACGAAATCTTCACCAACTTTCTGGCGAATTTTAGCAATATTTAGATCGCTCGATCCAACATGAACACCAACAGCACCAACTTCCAACGCAATATCAAAATAATCATTCAAAATAAATAAACAACCAAATTCATTACAAGTTGCAAGTAATCTTTGTGCATAAATTTTTACCTCTTTATCGCTTTTATTTTTAAGTCTAAGCTGAAAAACTGGCACTTCGCATTCCTTTAAAACCTCACGCAGCTTTTTATCAAACTCTTCAAGAACAAAATCCGGCGGTGAAATTAAATATAACTTGGTCATTAATAGCTATTTGTGTTTATAAACACTTAAAATGAAGACTTAAAAACGCTAGGTAAATTCTGTAGCCTAACTTTTTTTACGGCGGAAAAATGCCGGAACATTCAATATATCATCCGATATATTACCCTTTGATTTTTTTTCTGCACCGTCTAAGGAAACTTCTTTTTCGGCAATTTTTACCTCTTTTTCTTCTTCTTGATTTTTTTCATTATCATTTCCGACTTCCACAGGTAAATCTTCTTGCTCATCATTTTCATCCTCGTCTAAATCAACCACTTTAGCAGAAGATTCCTTCTTCTGATGAATCTTATCATTGTCATTTCCTTCCTCATTCTCATCTTCCTGAGTTTCTTCTATATCATTTTCAGAGCTAGAGTCATCCTCATCAGGTTTTTTACTATTGATAAGCTCCTCAAGTTGCTTTGCCTGCTCTTCATCCAAATCAACATCATCAACAACTTCTTTCTCCTTCGAAGATGAAGACATAAAGCTAAACAAAGAGAATCCAGAATCTTTATCTTTCTTTTTTGCAGGCTTTTTTTCCGACTTAACTTCTTTGACAGAATCATGCTGCTCTTCTTCATCAGCACCAGAATCATCACTAAAAAAACTAATTTGTGAAATTGCTGACTGGATTTGCTTCGCCGAAGAATTCTTGTCAGCCTTACCATAGTTAGGGTTTTCATCCTCTTGCAACTCGCTTTTAGCTTGAAAATCATTAGAAATCTTAGCAACAGGCTTCGCTTCAGGAACTACTGTTTTACCTGGGTCAAAAAAAGATTTTCCTTCTTTTTCAACCTCTCGAACAGCAAAATTATCATCAATTGATCTAAATTTTGACGAAGTATTATTATTGGTAGTTTCACGAATAATATTCTGACGATATTCCTCTTCATCAATCCCAGTTGCAACCACGCTCACTCGGATCTTACCCTTCATGTTTTCATCAAATGCCGAACCAAAAATAATATTAGCATTATCATCAACCTCTTTTCTGATCGTATTCACCGCCATATCAGCCTCAAATAGCGTCATATCAGGCCCACCAGTCATGTTAACCAACACACCTTTTGCACCGCGAATCGAAATGTCATCAAGAAGGGGATTTGAAATCGCAGCCTCACAAGCATCAATCGCCCGATTCTCACCCTCAGCCTCACCAGTTCCCATCATCGCCTTGCCCATTTTCGTCATCACCGTGCGAATATCCGCAAAATCAAGATTCACAAGACCTGGCATCGTAATCAAATCCGTCACACCCCGCACACCCGCATTCAAAACATCATCCGCCATCTTAAACGCCGACTCAAAAGTCGTCCTCTCATTGGCAATCCTAAATAAATTCTGATTTGGAATAATAATCAAAGTATCAACATTCTTTTTCAGTTCTTCAATGCCATTTTCCGCAGTATCCATACGGTATTTGCCTTCAAAATGAAAAGGTTTAGTCACAACGCCAACTGTCAAAATATCCTTATCTTTAGCAAGTTTCGCAATAACCGGAGCAGCCCCAGTCCCAGTTCCACCACCCATCCCAGCAGCAATAAAAATCATGTGATTACCCTCAAGCAGCTTTTCAATCTCCTCAATATTCTCCTCAGCAGCAGCCCGACCACGATCCGGAAAAGAACCAGCCCCAAGACCCTTCGTCGTAGTCTCACCAAGTTGAATTTTATTCTCAGCTAAAGAATGTTCCAAAGCCTGAGCATCAGTATTCGCAGCGACAAATTCAACCCCTTCAAGTTTCGAATTGATCATGTTGTTAATCGCGTTACCACCTGCTCCGCCGACACCAAAAATCGTAATTTTTGGTTTCAAAGTTTCTGGTTTTGGAATATCAATATTTAAAGCCATTTGAAAAAATTTTAATTAATCTTATAGCTACAATTTTAGCTGCAATATATCCATTGTCAACAAGAAAATTAGCAAACTAAATTAATATTATTCTTGAAAATTTAAATTTGACATGATATGCTATAATTGGGTTAATTTACACTTTTTTTTAAATTATATGACAATTATAGCTAAAATTACACGAAAATTATACTAAATTATAGCAAATTACACTAAATAATACCTACTCTACTTCTAAAAAACTCAAATTTCTCCAAATAAACTCTTAAAAAAACCCTAAAAAACCCTAAATTAAAGCTTTATTTTAATAAAGAAATGGTTTATTATTAGTATATACAACCTTTAACAAAGCTTTCATGATTAATGTTTTTGAAAAATACAGAGAAATTTTTGTAAGCGCAATTCAAAATATTGCCTTAGAAAATAAAATACAAATCGATCAAAATTCCCTAGATAAGATAACTATAGAGCCTACGAAAAGCCTAGATCACGGCGATATTGCTTGTAATGGGGCAATGGTTATGGTAAAAAATTTTAGCACCATATATAAAAGCCCAAGAGAATTGGCTAGTAAAATTATTCAAGAAATTCAAGAAATCAAAAACCCGCAAAATAGCGATTTTATTGAAGCAATTAATAAAACAGAAATTGCAGGTCCAGGATTTATTAATATATTTTTAGATAATTTGGTATTTCACAAAATTGCTGAAAATTTAATTACAAAAGGTTCTTACGAATTTAAAAATATTGGTAAAGGCAAGAAAATCAACCTTGAATACGCTTCTCCTAATCCAACTGGACCGATCCACATTGGTCACACAAGAGGATCTATTTACGGTGATGTTTTGGCTAATTTACTTTCAAAATCTGGCTATGATGTTTTGAAAGAATATTACATTAATGATGCTGGGTCGCAAATATTTAAACTTGTTAAATCTACTTACCTAAGATATCTAGAGCAATTTGGTCAAAAAATCACTATCCTCGAAGGACTTTATCCAGGTGAATATTTAATTGATATCGCCAAGAAAATTAAAGATCAATTTGGCGATAAATTCCTTAATTTGCTTGATCAAAACCAAGAAAACGAACCAGATGATGCAAAATATCTCGAGTTTAGAGAATTTGTCGTTGATAATATGATAAAGCTAGTTATTGGCGATCTAGAAAATCTTGGGATAAAACATGATAGCTATTTTTCTGAAAAGAAAAACCTACATGATACTGGTAAAATCGAAGAAGCAATCAACATTTTGGATAAAAAAGGCCTAATTTATGTTGGACAGCTAGAAATTCCCAAAACTGCTAAAGGTGTTGGTGCAATACCAGAAGGATACCAGCAAGAAGATCAAACTTTATTTAAATCGACATTATTTGGCGATGACCAAGATCGTGTTGTAAAAAAATCTGATAACTCTACCACTTATTTTGCTGGAGATTTAGCATATATAATGTCAAAATATGAAAGAGGTGCTAAAAAATTTATCATGCCACTTGGTTTTGATCATGCTGGCTATGTAAAGCGCTTGACTGCTGCGGTGAAGGCTTTGACTAATGATGAATGCGAGCTAAAGGTAATTTTATGCCAAATGGTAAAATTCGTCAAAGATGGTGAACCTTTAAAAATGTCAAAAAGATCTGGGAATTTTATTACTGCTCGTGATGTTGTTGATGAAGTTGGCGCGGATGCACTTCGATTCATAATGCTGACTCGTAAGAATGATACTCCCTTTGATTTTGACTTGAATAAGGTAATTGAGCAATCAAAAGATAATCCGATTTTTTATGTGCAATATGCTCATGCGCGGTGCTGCTCGGTTGAAAGGAATGCTGCTTTGGAAGGTTTCACAGAGATTAAATGTGAGTCAAAATATCTGAAGTTGCTTACTGATGAGGCGGAAATTGCTATTTTGAAAAAAATAGCGCAATTTCCTAGAATTATTAACGAAGCCGTGGAAAAGCTTGAACCGCACAAAATTGCTTTTTATCTACAAGATTTAAGCTCCACCTTTCACTCTTTATGGAACAAAGGTGTTGAAAATTCAGATCTAAAATTTATTATTAAAGATAACAAAGATTTAACAATTGCAAGATTATTAATGATTAAGGCTCTTAAAATTACCATATCAACAGGTCTTGAAATCTTTAACATCAAGGCTCTAGAGGAAATGAAATAATGGAAGATTTTGGTTATAAAAGTGAAAATGACGAGAATTATACCAAGGTGCTAATCAAAAAGGCGCTATTATTGGGGCTAATTGTCTTTTCAATGTTCTGCTTCATTTACATAGGAGTCAACGCTTACAACTATTTCCAAAATAACAAAGAAATTAAAACCATAGAACCTAAGATTGTAAAAATTAAAACCTATCCAGATTTAAAGACTCCAAATGATGAAGAATCTCAAATAAAAATTGACAGTTCAATTTATGAAGATATTTTTGGCACCAGAAAAAACGAAAAAGAAGAAGTAAAAGTAAAAAAAGTTGTAAAGCCAGCAATACCACCTGAAACAATAAAAACTGTAGAAATAAGCAAACCTAAAAAGTCTATCAACAAACCAAAATCAACTGTTGTGCCTTCAAGCAAGAGAAATCTAAACGGTCGAAAAATGTCCAGGGTGCAGCTTGCTGCTATGACTACAAAGGATGGAGCTATTCGATTTTTAAAATCCACCAAATCAAAACACTCAAGAATCTTTGCTGGACTTGACGGCTATATCCAAGAAGTTGATCTAGGTAAAAGGGGCATCTTTTTCAGAGTCCAAGTTGGAGACTTTTACGATCAAATCAGGGCTGAAAATTTTTGCAAAAAATATATTGCTGCCACGCAAAAATCCAGATCGGATTGTATTATCGTGGATTAGCTAGGATTAACAGCTACACTTTTAGTCTGATTGCTTCGAAATTCAGCTAACGCTTTAGCTATTTTCTCATCATTAAGCCCAATTATTGAGGCTGCGAATAAGGCTGCATTTTTTGCTCCGGCTTCGCCAATTGCAAAAGTTCCAACCGGAATTCCGCCTGGCATCTGAACTATTGAAAGTAGGCTATCCATGCCCTTTAAAGCCTTGCTTTTAATTGGTACACCAAGCACCGGAATATCAGTTAACGAAGCAACCATTCCTGGCAAGTGAGCTGCGCCGCCTGCTCCGGCGATAATTACCTGAACGCCGCGCTCTTTTGCTTCTTTAGCGAATTGGTACAAACGATCTGGTGTTCTATGTGCAGACACAATTTTGGCTTCATAAGCAAGACCCAAATCGTCTAGAATCTCGCAAGCCTTTTCCATTGTTGAATAGTCTGACTGCGATCCCATTATTACTGATACTTTCATATTTTTTGCTTTAATTATTATTAAGGAACTAAAGATCTATCATATAGATGGTATCTTATGCCATCGGTATGAAGAATTCTTGTTGGATAGTAAGCCATACTAGAAATATTATGAGGAAGCATCCCTGGCGGATAAGTATATTGAGACCAAATCGTTCTAGTAACTGCTGAAGCAGAAGTTAAAGACTGACCAACCGGAACGAGTGTCAAGCTAAATTGTCTACTAGTTCCAGCACCAACAAAAGAAGCAGGGGGAGCATAGGAAGGAATGTTTCCAGCCCTAGCTGTAATAGCATACTTCTCATTTGCAGGAATATAAAAACCCATACCATCATGAGCACTCCAACCAAGACCTGGAATATAACTAGAAAAATGTCCACCATTATTGGTAGTTGTTCTAAATAAATTAATATTATTTGTCAAAGTTCCGCCAGAAGAGCGTAAATCCACTTGATAAGTCACGGTATCATTAGTGTTACCACAAGCATAAGTAATAGTAAAACCACCCTCTTGTCCATCATCTATAGTATAATTAGCTGGTAAATAAACATTTAATGCATAACCATTAGGACAATCACCTGGATTGGTAGTTAATAAAAACCTACTCGCAGCACTTGTCCCAGTACTAAATGAATTTCGACAGTTGGCATCGTTTTCCAATAACCATGTGCCATCAGACTGACAAGTAATTTTTGGCGCCAAGCCTACTAAAACAGATCTAGTGCCACAAGATCCATTAATTATCGCTCCTGGCACATAACTAGAAGCAGACATAGCAAACGGAGCAAGATCGCTAGGTCCAACATAACTATAAGATCCACAGCTATAAACCCTACTTGTTGGTAATACTGGATACAAGGCGGGGTTGTTAACTCCAAAAGTACCCCAAGCATAAGATGAAGCAGATGGTGGCGTAGCAACACCCCAAGTTCTTACTGCAGTGGAACAATTAGTACAATCCACACTTAAATTAGCTAAAGTATCATCCTCTTTTAACATTCCCATCCCAGTTGCAATCGAAGATGTTCTTTGAATATGTCTATAAGTAACAAAATTTGGATTCGGAGAAATTCCATGTAAAGTTTGAGATCCCCAGGCTGAAGAAGGGTAATCATACATGGAATAAGGACAGCCGCCAAAAGAAGAACCTGTGTTTTCATTTAATAATGTAGTTCCATCATTGCATTTATAGCTTCTCCTCCAATAATAACAAGCATCACGAGCAGCAGTCCCAGTCAATCCAGCTGTTGTTGCTGCTGGGATTGGATTTGGCGTCCTACAAGAACTATAAGCCATAAATTCAAATATCTCTCCAGATTTAACATACATTTCCCCAGCAGAAGAAATATCAGAAGATCGAATCACATAATTAGAACCAGAAGATCCACAGCTCCCAGCTGCACCAACCGTCATAGATCTTAAGAATGATGAGGTTACTCTACATGACCTTAAGCAGCTTCCAGCATTGCTAGCAACCCAAGTACCAGCTCCACCAGGATCACAAGTTACATACGGAGCCGCAGAAGAGCTGCTTGCCATAGCGTAATGACCAGGAGTATTGCAGCTTACCCTTGAACCTGAAATAGTTTGGCCCGGATAATATAGACTGGATGAAGCTGAAATATGGAGGCGAGCATTAACAGCTGTTGGGGTAGTTGGTGCATTACAAACACCGCAATTACTACCTGAAGATCTTTCCAAATAAGTTTGATCAATATTAGTGCCAGGAATTTTACAATATAAGACTGGTGTTGCACTGGTTAATCCAGATATTAAGCCCAATATTCTCGCCCTTTCTGTCGGGTTTATCGTTAAAGGAACTGAGCAAACACCAGTAACAGTTTCAAATCCAGTAATTGTAGCCCTAGCAGCATGTTCAGCAGAAGTGTAAGATTGAATAGAATCAACATAACCCCTAGTTGCAGTAGAAGAGAAATTCGCACTGCCAACAATTCCATTATTTAAGGCGCACATTGGCTCTGGGTCTTCCCACCGTCCATTTGCTCCACATCTTCTCTTCAATAAATATAAGCCATTAGTTCTACCTTGAATAAAGTGAGAAGCATTTAAATTTGCCTCAGGACCTGTCCAATTTGATATATAAGCTACTTGACCAAAATCAGTCGCCGGCCAATCAATATTTATACTACCAGAAGAAGTGCTATGAGTAGTTCTTCCTACCCCAATTCGATTATCCTGAGAAGCCCCAGGGCATTGATTGATACATGGATTTGTTGGAGCTCTCCATATCCTGTAAGTAGAACTTCCGGATGTGCCCCCAATACAGTACCTTTTAGGCATTTCAGCCGGCCTAGTTAAATCAGCCGCATTTGGCAAGGTTACTCCAAGTGGATTTGTGGCTGGCGGATAAGGATTTTGCACATAACCAGCATGACAAGCAGTCGCAGTAACTTGATCCGCATTCCCACCAGCAGAAACAATCGAAGCCATTCTTGTTGCTGTAACTTCATCCCATGTTGCAAATCCATTATTTGAACTGCTAGAATTTGTTGGAACCGATGTGGCAGTAATCTGCGAACAAGTCAATGTACTACACGGATTAATTACTGGTCCCCAATTTCCTAAATAATCGCACTCTCTAGTTGGAGCAGATCCACCAGAAGTTTGGAAGAACCCAATCGCAGTATTACAAGTTCCAGTAGAAGTAGATCCAGGCTGAATTCTTGTCAAATGCCTTGAAGCACTAACCTCAGGAAAGGATGCTCCACCGCTAGCAAACCAAGCATTCCAACCCGCAACATCAGTAATCGATGTTGGTTGAGCAGGAATAATCGCTGGACAAGTAATCCTGACACAACCCCTAGTTCTAGTGGCAGGCCTAGGGTCACCAGCCGGATTAGTCGAAGCAGAAGTCGTAGAAGTCGAAGTAACAACCGGAGCAGCAGCCTCAACTTGCTCTACACTTAACACATTCCTACTAGAACAAGGCGTTGAAGATAAATCCACAGAATCCCTCGTTAAGCCAGAATAATTACCAGATAACGCACAAAGTCGCCTCGGCAATTCTCCACCTGTATAACCAGTAATATTGCCAGCAACAGCAGTAGCCCCCGCAGGCACAACCGTAGAACCAACCGCCTTAAAGCCAGTAATACAGCTATCCGCTTGCCTAATAAATTCTGGCGGCCTTAAAGTAGAAGGCGGAAGGTAAGAAGGCCAATTCGCAAATCCATGCCTCGCCCCCTTACATTCACCAGTCTCAGCATCATCATACGATCCAAGATACTCCCCTTGTATATTAGGCGCATTTGCATATCTACTAGTACAAGTCCTTCTAACGCATTGATTTTGTAAAGTTGACATATCTAAAACACCTTGATAGCGGTTAGCCCCAGGTGCAGTATTTGTCACACAATTGACTCTTGGATAGTTATTTTGATAATTAGCATTTAAACTATATGTCCATCCATTAGCCAAATCACAAGAACCAACTACAGAAGACCCAACATTTACAATTGGAAAATTCTCACCAACTGGAGGAGTCTGAGCACTGCCATCATAAGCCGTACAAACATTTCTTACCGTGATACGAGAAAACCAACCCATTTCTTTAGCAGTAGCCCTTCTTACTTCAAAATTAACAGGATCAGAAATAGGGAAATCCAACGATGGCACAGTCACACAGCGACAATTATATCCATCACCACCAGATAAGCAATTTGTAGCAGTATTATCAGTAGTTGTAGTAGTCCCACCAGTCGTTGTTGATACAGTATCCGTTAAATATCTACTATCAGCCCTAACCTGACATATACCCATTCTTCCATCTGGAACTTTATGCGCAACAACATACGAAAGACGATTTTCAAGACCTCTAGTAATCTCAATTATATTATGCCAACCATACAAGAACGGAGTCTGTCCAGTAGTACAAGGCGCAAGAGACGAAGTCGCAGCAGTCACATCAGGACCTTCCAAATATAAACTATCCGAAGTATAGCAACGATGAGCACCATAATCATTGGTTTCCAGTATATTAAAAATCGTACCATTTTCAGGCAAATCCCTTTGATTCAAACATTCAGGCAATACAGTTGCCTGACATTCTGATATCATTGCATCATAAGTACGCGTACTAGAGCCAGCAATAACAGCAGACGACCTCCTGCTACTAGCATCAGAACACTCCCTTGCAAGCTGAGTACAATAATGCCTCCTAACGCAGAATTTATAATTCTCAATTGAGAAAGTACAATATTCTCTACTATGCGACCTTAAGGTAAAGTTATGATAAGCCGGCGGAACATAAGCCTGAGCCACAGCCGGCAAAGTACTAGGGTTAGAAGGATTTAAGGCATGAGCATTAAGTCTAAACTGAAATAAATCACTTCCAGAAGAAGAGGCAATCCAATTCGGAGCAGAAAAAGGTGGATTTCTATAAACACAACCCACCTTTAATGGATTAAGAGAAATATTACCACTACCATCCCTAGTTTTTTCATAAACACATACTATACCCCTACCAGAAGCCACATCATAATCTTTTTCCAAATATACTTGTGTAGAAACCCTGTATCCTACCCCTGGAATTTGCGAATACAAAGTCGCAAAAGCCGGAGATTCTGAACTAATACCCCCAGGAGAAGTATCAGTACCACCTCTACCCGTCAATTCTCCAGCATCAAGCGACAAGAATGTCTGGTTATAGCCACTTAAAAAACCAGCCCTTGGACAATTCGCAGTGCTACTAGATCTATAACATGAAGAAGTCGGAGCAGCATTGCCATCAGCAAATATAGATAGTGGAGTAGTTCCATATTGTATCAAGACCTCTGGCCTATGAAAATCTGTAGTCGCAGCACGATAACCACCATAAACACTATTAACACTAGCAATAATAACCGGTGGATTATACATCGTTGGAGAATTATAAACATTCGCTAAATTATACAGCATCGCCGAACCAGACCTTTTAACTATTGGCGCACAATAATCCGCTGGATAGAAATTACCATCCCTATCATAATAACCTCTCTTACCATTAGTCGAACCAGTTGGTTGGTTATTCAAAACAAAATCTGCCTTATGAACATTTCTCCATTTTGTCGCCTGACCTTCATCGCTTGCAGAATCATAACCGTGACATCCAGTAGTATCATAACGATTAGGAACACCATCTGTCACAGTATTATCATTTTGACATGTTTTTCCATCTCCAATTTCTTGATTACCTCGATCAGCACCAAAATTCCTTCCTCCATTATAAGAAGTATGACCTTTAGCATCTAAATAACCACAAATTACACCCTCTCTACCACCAGCAGAATCTTGAGCTTCATAATACACAGCCCTAACCCGCAAATAATTATCAATAACAGATTGACAGCCAGCACTCATATCATTTCCATCT
The DNA here is from genome assembly GCA_038131245.1 of Rickettsia sp. Classification (GTDB taxonomy): domain Bacteria; phylum Pseudomonadota; class Alphaproteobacteria; order Rickettsiales; family UBA1997; genus CAMCFD01. The sequence continues at coordinate 37,894 of JAYPPA010000011.1, forward strand.
CTCATCATGCATTCTTGAGGATTAACAGTATCATCAGTAGGATCGACAGTTATAGAAAAAGTCCGACATACATCAACTCCACAAATTTGTGTCCAAATACTACTATCAGTCGTAGAAGAAGCCGTCGGAATACATTCCCTTCTACCTTCACACTCTGTACAAAGTGCATTTTTAAATCTCAAGCAAAGCTCAACACTATGAGTAGAAACATTATTAGCAAAACTCGTAGTAACATCACCCTTATAATACATCACATCATCATCAACATCATTATAAAGCAAGCCATTAGTACCTTTTAAATAAATATAGCCATTACCCCTTCCTCCAGCGGTTCCCATGCCACAAACCCCAGGTGAGATTGAATCTTCAAACAAATCGTAATAATAAAAATGCAAAGTTCCAAACAAAAGATTTACACTGCTATACCTCCGTCCGGTAACACTTTGAAGAGCTCTCCAATTTCTACCATAACACAAACCAGGCTCAACATTTCCACCACCAGCCCCACCATAACCCCTAATATAACGCCTCTGCTCACCTCCCACTGTAACAAGCCCCCCGGTTGCCTTACTAGATGGAGCCGGCCTATAAAACCACGAATTATAAGGATCAGACCCCGAAGAAGAAGTAATAGGCAAAGTCGGAGCAACACACATCGGATCAGCAGCATTCGCCGTCAAACTACAATCAACCGTACGAAAACAGTAACCTTGTTGTTGTCCAGGCTGAGTACCTTGACACTGCGAACCTGGACCTGATGTATCGCACAAAGGATCGGCCGTCACCCTAGCCGAATCAGCACTCGAAAGCGGACTACATCTCTTATAATCTCTAAATACATTGACACTTGAAAGTGGACATAAAGGCAGTGCAGAACAACCACCAGGATAACCACTCGTAGGATTCGCAGTCGTCACCGGCGATGTATAATGTCTGCCCGCACTATCTTGAATATCAGAAACATAAGCATCATAAGCAGCCCTATAAGAAGTCGACTTCGCTAAAACTGTACTATACTCATTAGGATGGCTACAAGTATCAGTCCCAGGACCGGGCGGACAAGTATGATTTTGACATATCTTATGTGTATAAGTTAAATCAACAAACCGCAAAAGATCCTGCGGCATATCATAACACTTCAAAGCAGCACCTTCACAATATTGAAAATTATAAGCCCTACTAACCGCAGTCCCAGCAGAACCACTACCCGCAGAAGGAGCCGAATCAGGAACCGGATACATCCTAAAATGCTCTTTTGGCCACAATCTATCGCATCTTGCCATAGAACAATTCGCACCACCACCAGTACCAACAACAGGAGAAACGGTCAATGGCAACTGATGACACAATCTTTGCACGCAATTAGACCCAACGCTAGCCGTCATTCCTGTTGGCATCGAATCACAAAATCTTATACAATTTGTATTAAAAATAGCTGGATTAGAAGTGGCGCTAAAATCAGGATGCGAACATAATCTTACGCAATTACCCAATGGAACTGCCCCGCTAGCAATGTGACTACAAAGCGGCAAGTCAACCACATCGTAACAATTAACCCTATGTTGAGGAGTCGCAGGAGCCCCAGCATGAGAACATGAAGGTAAATTTCTATATCGACAATTCACGGTAGGATTAGTAGTGGTAGCAACCGGATTAGGAGAAGTCACAGTATCACAATTCGGCAAAGTACTACTCTGAGCCTCAACACTAACAACCGAATTTTTATAAATAGGAATCGCAACAAAAAACAAACCCGCCACGCAAGCAAGCTGAAAAACTCTCAACAAAGCCCCACTTCGCCATCCAAAAGAAAAATAAGAACTAAAAGCTCCAAATTTAATTCCAAAAGCCCAAAAAAATCGCTTCACCTTAAAAACAGCAACATTATAAAACCTAAACCTAGAGAAATATAACTTAAAAAAATAAAAAACATAGCAAAACAGAGCCAAAATCAGGCTGTATAACAACCGTAATCTATTAAAAACTCTATTTAAGCTCATCAAATAATTTACAAAAATAATCCCCGCGCTCCTCAAAATTACGCCACTGATCAAAGGACGCACAACCAGGAGAAAGCATTACAACAGGGTCATTAACATTAAAATTTTTAGCATCCATAAAAGATTTATTAAACGCTACTTCTAGATTAAAACATATTTCATATTTTACACCATTTTTTTTCAAAAACTTTTCTATCCTGTCAACAAAAGCTCCAACAACATAAACTTTCTTAGTTTTTTGCAAATGTTTAGCAATCACATCAAAATCAGCCCCCTTGTCATAACCACCAAATATCAAAAACACATTATCATAAGCGTCCAAGGCAAAACTCACCGAATCCGGATTGGTAGCTTTTGAGTCATTTACAAATTTTACCCCATCTTTTTCTCCTAAAAATTGCATTCTGTGCCTAATTCCTGAAAACAACAAAGAAGAAGTCACAACCCTGTCAACAACATCTTGCGTTAAATTACCAGCCCTTTTAAAATAACACAAAACACAAGCAACAACAATAGCATAATTCTCCTTATTATGCTCTCCAGCAATAGAACGAGTCGAAATATCATAAGTCAAATCAAAGCCAAACAATCTGACTCTTAAATTATCCCCAATAATCGAAACACAGCTATCAAAACTCTCAACTAAAGAAGTCCTAACAACCGCCAAACCAAACTTCTCAAGCAACAAATCATCATAAACACCCTTCAAAATCTCATCATCATAATTTACAATCAAAAAATCATCCTTATTACTATTATTAAAAATCCTCAATTTCGAATAAAGGTAATTCTCAAAATTACCGTGTCTTTGAATATGATCCTCAGTCACATTAGATATCGCCGCCACATTAAAACCCGTGCTTTTTAGCAAATCAAGCTGAAACGAGGAAACTTCAGTAACTAAAACATTATCACCATAAGTCGAATCAGCCAAATCACCACCAATATCAAAAATCGGTACACCAATATTACCAACCAAAGACGATTTCACTTCAAGATCAAGCAAAATATAGTTAATAAACGAGCAAATTGTTGACTTTCCATTGGTTCCGGTAACTCCGATATTAAGAATTTTGCGATTTCCAGACTCATCAATAAATAACTCGTTAAACAAGTCTATATCGCAAACTAGCTGCGAATCTTCAACTATATCTAAAATAAAATGTCGATTTGGATAGTAAAGCGGTATTCCTGGAGCAAAAACAACCTTAGAATCACCATCAATTTTACCAGCAACATCCTCAGGGCTTATAAAAACCAAAGACGCATCAAGATCAGAAAATTCTCCCTCAATTAACTTTTTCGCAGCAAAAATAGCATCCTTGCTATCATCTGTAGCAAAAATATTTTTATATCCTTGTTTCAAAAAAAACTTCAAACAAGAAACCCCAGAATTGCCAAGACCATACACAACTATGGAACTATATCTTGATAAATCCATATTCTACTATTTAATTTGTTCAACCACACAATACGCAATAGCATAATCAGCCTCATCAGAAACTGAAATATGTACAACAAAATCCTCAACACCAAAATAATTCTTCAAAAAATCCCGCTTATCAGAGTTTAGCTCAACGTAAGGCTTGCCATTAGAATCATTCAAAATAGCAACATCGTTAAAATTAACTCCTCTACCCATTCCAAGCCCTATGGCTTTAGAAAAAGCCTCTTTCCCAGCAAATCTTTTCGCCAAGTAAGAAATTTTATTTCGCCCAGGATCTTGAATCTGCGCTTTCTCGCTATTTGACAAGATTCGATCCAAAAACCTATCGCCACTGGACTTAAATAACGATCCAATCCTATCAACACTCACTATATCGGTTCCAATTCCAAGTATCATTTCTACTTTTTTACTTCCCTAATTTAAATTATAACAGATAAAAAGAATTTAGGCAAGTTTTTTTGGAATATTTATTGCAAATCTAAAAAAATCTGCTAAATTAATATATAGAGATCACAATCAAAGCAAATATGAAGAAGAAAAACGCAATAATATTCACAATTGGCGAAAAAGGCACTATTTTGAGCATACATGACTCAAAATCTATCTCGAACAAAGTATTTTTTGAAGAATTTGATGATCAGGTAAAAGAATCAATAAATAAAATATTATCAAAAAATAAGACTCAAAATATCTACATAACATTTGACACACTCGATCAAAGCTTTAAAAAGAAGGATTTTCCTTCAATGAAAAAAGGGGATTTAAAGTTATTGATAAAAAGAGAAATAGATATCGACCCAGACAAAGAATCTTTAAAAAGCTATATAATACTCAATAGCGACAACAAATCTAAAAATAAACCTTGGGAAGTAATCTTTGTATCATTCTCAATACATAAAAACACTCAAAACCTCCTAGAATATATCTATAATTTACCAAACAGAGTGGTTGGTATATACTTACTGCCGATAGAATCAATAAGTTTAATAGACTCAATAAATTCCACAGCTGATAATAAAGATAAAAAAGACAAAATAGATTGTCTGGTCACTAAAACCAAGGTTAGTGGCATGAGGCAAACAATCTATAATAATAATCAAATATTGTTTACAAGGTTATTAGATTATGACTCTTCGGATCCAAACTTCTTAAGAAAGTACGAAAAGGATATTTATGCTAGTTTTGAATATTTAAAGAGGATTTTTCCAGAAGCCTCAATTGCAAAATTTCATATAACTAATATATTATCAAAAAAAGCTATTTCTCTAATATCCAAAATGAAGAATATAGAGCTAAACATGGAAAGTCACACTCCATACCAAATTGCAAAAATTATAGACAAAGATTTTTCAATTAGCGAAAATACAAAAAGCAGCGACCTTGTTTCCTCCAGATCTTTTTTCAAAAAAACCAAAGAAATATTAAAATTTAGCACGCCTCAAATTTTAAAAGCCCAAAAAACATATCTATTAATGAAATCTAGCTATTTCTTTAATATTGCAATTCTTTTTGGGATAGGGATTTTATCAATAGGATCAATTTCAAAGATCTCAAAATCTGAAGAAATGATTAACGTTGTAAAAATTAAAAAATTAAATACTCAAAATGAACTAAATTACACAAAAAAGAAATTAGAAGAAAAAGAAGCTGAATTAAGAAAAAAATATCCACAAGCTGATATATCTGGTAACAAAATAATTGAAATTGGACAAATCAATGAATCTTTACATGAAATAGAAAATTTACCATTTAAAGAGTATGTAAAGCTAAGCTTTCTTACTAAACATAATGTAAAAATTAAAAATGTATCTTATAAAATAGATAATTTTAAACCAGAAAATCCACAAAATAAGAAATTTGAAATTGCAATTGATGCTGAGCTAATGAACCCAAGCGGCGATGTTGATGAATTATTTGTAAAATATGATGAATTTAAATATGAACTTGAAAAAAAATATAAGAAAGACTATAAAGTTAGCATTAATGATATACCAAAAAATATTAATTTAGCCAAAAAATATCATAGTTTTACTTTAAAAATTAACATTAGCGGTAAATAATGAAGCTAGAAAAGAATAAAAAAATCATAATAATAAATATAACGATAACGATAGTCTTAATAGCAATATTTACTGCAATATTTATATTCATTGCAAACCTAAATAGCACCTCTCTTAATAAAATTAAGCAAATAAAATTAGAAACCGTCAGTATAAGCGTCGAAAACTCTCAAAGTAATCAAAAAATACTTGATATAGATAAATATGAAAAAGAATGGGAAAAGTTAACGGATAGAGCAAAATCGACTAAATCTCTAAAATCAAATGAAGTTAATTCAATAATAGAAACAACAGCCAAAAAATATTACATTCAAGATCTTCAGTTTGCCATGAAAATTCCGACCATTCTTTCTGGTGGAAAGTTTAAGAAAAAATCCATAGATGTTTATGCCACTTCCGTTTCAATGTCTTTTTCTGCTAGTGACGACTATCACTCCATGATGTTTTTAAAAGATTTATTTTTAACCCTTCCTGGAAATGTAATAATAGAAAATCTATCTTTAACAAAAACAAGAGTTTATAATAGCAAAGATTATATTGAAATATCAAAAAATGGAAAACTTCCAAAAATAAAAATTAGAATTAAGTTTCACTGGTACTCAAAAAAAGAATCTAAGAAATAGCATGAAAATCACGAATCATCGCTACTAATTTCTTGTACTTATCCATACAATCACCCCTGCCCATTATCCAGTCATATATTAATAAATCATCTTCCAAAATAAAATCCCTTATTAATAATAGCTCTTTATCGTCAAATTCATTAATTTTTGACTCAACAAATTTCCCTATCAAGTGATCAGTCTCTTTACAGCCACGATGTAAGGACCTGTACAAAATTTCTTTCTTAATTTCCTTGCTTAAAATCATTATATTTTTTTATAAGTTTCTCCATTTCGTCTCCAGTATAATGCAAAGCCTCATTGCCACACCAAACAGGATTTGGAAAAGAATGATCATTTTCATATCTAGCAATCACATGAACGTGGAATTGCTTTACCATATTTCCCAAAGTTGCAATATTAATCTTATCCGACTTTAAGTCATTTTTTAAAAAAGCCGCTATATAATTTATTTCATCAAGTAGAATTTTCTGCGCACCCTCATCCAAATCAAGAATCTCAACAATATCATCAATTCTTGGCACTAAAACAAACCATGTATATTTAGCATCATCCATCAGCAACAAATCACATAACTGCAAAGAATCAACCTTAACAGTGTCATTTTCTAGCTTTCCATCTAATTTAAACATATTTTTTCATATAAATCAAGTTTTTAAATTTCAATCACATCAATCTTCTTGAATAAAAATATTATATATGTTAAAATTATACAGATTATTTTATATAAAATCAAACTTTTAATGCTAAAATCTCTATCCATTCAAAATATTGTCTTAATTGACAAAGCTGATCTTGATCTAAATAATAAAACTCAAAATGGTTTATATATTTTTACTGGAGAGACCGGCTCAGGAAAATCGCTACTTCTAAACGCAATTGGCTTAATAATAGGCAAAAGATCCTCCTCAAGATATGTCTCTGACTCTTCTAAAAAAGCCACAATTTGCGCTCAATTTGACATAAAAAATAATAAAATATGTCAAAATTTACTAGAATCTCATGATTTAACCAATGAAGAAGATCCAGGAACTGTATCAATTCGAAGAGTAATCAGCAAAGCATCTTCGAATAAAGTATACATTAATGATCAACCAATAGGAGCAACCCTACACAGCAAAATCGGACAAAGTTTAGTCGAAATACATGGTCAATTTGAAACATCAAACCTACTAAGCGAAACAAATCACCTTAACATATTAGATCAATACGCCAAAAACGAGACCCTGCTAGCAAAAATAAAAGAGGTTCATACTCAAATAAAAGAAAATCAACAAAAACTACAAGAATTTGAAGAAAAAAAAGAAAAATATATACGCGAAAAAGATTATATTCAATATGTAATAGAAGAACTTGAAAATGCGAATATCAAAGAAAATGAAGAAGAAGAATTAATAAATAAAAAAAATTCTGCAGAAAATAAAGATTTCCTAATAAGCACACTTACTAATCTAAAAAAATATTTAGCCATAACCAATGAAAATATATATAGTGCTCAAAATATCATTATAAAAAACCAAGATCTAATTAATAGTAGTTTTGAAAAAGAATCAGAAGATTTCAAAGAGCTAAATGACGATCTTGATAATTCTTCAATAAAAATTGACTCAAAAATATCAACAATAAACATCCTAATTCGAGAATTACAAAGTGATGACAATAATATCAAAGAAATAGAAGAGAGACTCTTTGAGATCAAAAATCTATCACGCAAATATAATGTCAAATCAGAGCAACTAAATCAAGTAAAACAAGAATCAATAGAAAAACTTGAAGCCCTGGAAAATGAAGACGCTATAACTGAAGAAATAAAAGAGAAAATTACCAAGTTAACTAAACAATATAACGAAATTTGTGAAGAATTAAACAAAAAACGTGTTGAATTTGCAAAAAAACTTGCGCAAAATGTCGAAAATGAGCTAAAATTCCTCAAAATGGCTTCTGTTAAATTTAAAATTGATGTAATTCACGATAAAAATCAAATTAGCGAAACCGGCAAAGATAAAATAAAATTCCTAAGCGCAATAAATAGCAACAAATTCGATTCAATAGCCAAAATAGCCTCAGGAGGAGAGCTATCCCGCTTCATGCTCGCTCTAAAAATCTCGCTAATGAATACAAAATCAACACCAACCTTAATTTTTGATGAAATAGACACTGGAATCGGAGGAAACACCGCCAACGCAGTCGGAGACCACCTGGCAAAGCTAGCAAAAAACTTCCAAATATTCGTAGTAACCCACCAACCACAAATCGCAGCCAAGTCTGATATCCATTTTTGTATCAAAAAAGAAAAAATTAACAATAAAGTGAAAACAACTATTGAAAAATTAGAAAAAAAATGTCAATATGAAGAAGTGGCAAGAATGATTTCTGGAGAAAAAATTACCAGCGAGTCTTTGGCTGCTGCGAAAAAATTATTTAATTAAGAAATGGCGCAACAAGATAATGCATTATTAAGAAATTTCAGAAACACAACGATCATTGGTGGATTAATCTTGTTTGTAATCCTATTTTGTTTTTACATAACAGGAACTCTTGTAGTAATCACCGTCAATAGTAGCTGGGAAGTTATCAAAGGCTATTCTGGACTAGGGATAATTGATCAATTTATTCATCTTTTTAACACCCTACTAGCCTACTGGAAATTCTATTTTTTAAATTTCTCAAAACTAACCGTCTCAAGCTACAATTACTTTACATTAAAATTATGGGTTTTTTCTTTACTACCCTACACTACTTTAGCAATCCTAGGCTGGATATTTAGAGCTCCACTAATGGATTGGCGGCCATTTAAAAAACCAGAATCAATCTTTGGTGATTCGCACTGGGCTACTGAAGGTGAAGTCAAAAAAATGGGTCTAAGAGCAAAACACGGTGTTCTTTTAGGTGACTACAGAAAAAAACATCTCGTTACCGATGGTTATCAACATATTTTACTATTTGCTCCGACAGGTTCTGGTAAAGGTGTGGGTTTCGTTATTCCAAACCTACTTTTCTGGCAAGAATCTGTTATCGTTCACGATATTAAACTTGAAAACTATGAATTAACATCCGGCTGGCGAAAAAAACACCTAAAACAAAAAGTTTTCCTATGGAACCCAGCTGATCCTGATGGAATATCGCATTGTTATAACCCAATGGACTGGATTAGTAAAAAACCTGGTCAAATGGTGGATGACGTCCAAAAAATTTGTAACTTCCTTCTTCCAGAGCAAGAATTCTGGCAAAACGAAGCCCGCGCCTTGCTTACTGGAATCATGCTATATCTAGTTGCTGATGAAAACAAACCAGCAACTCTTGGTGAAGTAGTCAGAACCCTTAGAAGTGACGACGTAGTTTATAATCTAGCAGTAGTTCTTGATACAATGGGGCAAGCCATCCACCCAGTATCTTATATGAATATCGCCTCATATCTTCAAAAACCAGACAAAGAGCGCGGTTCAGTTACATCAACAGCCAACTCATCACTCGAGTTATGGGCCAACCCGCTAATTGATACTACTACGGCCACTAGTGATTTTAACTTGCATAAGTTCAAAACAGAGCCTCATACTGCTTATATTGGTTTAACGCCGGATAACATTAGTCGTCTTAAGCCCCTAATGAACATGTTTTACCAACAAGCCGCCGCCTTCTTTACCGCCAAAATGCCTCAACCACACGAAAAATTTGGTGTATTGATGATGATGGATGAGTTTCCAACTTTAGGAAAGATGGAACAATTCCAAGCCGGCATCGCCTATTTCAGGGGTTATAAAGTCAGGCTATTCATCATTATCCAAGATACCGAACAGCTAAAAGGTATCTACGAAGAAAGCGGCATGAACTCATTCTTATCAAACTCGACCTACAGGATTACTTTCGCAGCAAACAACATGGAAACTGCAAACTTAATTTCACAGCTTCTTGGCAATAAAACTGCTGAGCAAGTTTCCTACAACAAGCCAAAATATCTTGATCTTAACCCTGGTGCTCGTTCTCTGCACGTTTCTGGAACGCAAAGGGCGCTACTTTTACCTCAAGAAGTAATCCAACTTCCTCGTGACGAACAAATTATACTAATCGAGTCCCAGCCGCCGATAAAATGCAAGAAAATCTTCTATTACAAGGAAAAGTTCTTCACTTCAAAATTAATCGACAAAGTTGAAATTCCTAAGCAAGAACCTAATATGACTAAAAGAGGTGAAAAATCAGATGAAGACATGAAAGATGCAAATGCTGACTCAACAGGTGGAGGATCTCCACCGCCAGATGATTACCCTAACAACAATGGAGAAATCGCAGGTCACATTGAAGGCGAAGCCCAGTACCAAGAAGAGCCAGCCGACAAAGCCCAGCCACATGATCAGCATTTTGAAAATGAAATGCCAATACCACCAGCCCCACCACCTCCACCAAAGCAAAAACACCAAGAGCCTAAAATGCCGCCTCCTCCACCGCCGCCAACACATGACTACGACCAAAATATGCCGCCTCCACCTCCGCCACCAAAAAGACCTTTACCAACTGACCCTCAAGAAGAATAAGCAAAAACATGAAAAAAGCAGCAGTAATCGGATTTCCAATCAACCACTCTTTATCGCCAATTTTACACAATTTTTTGCTAAAAAAATACCAAATTGAAGGCTCCTATGAAGCAATATCAATAGAACCAACGCAGCTCGAAAATCAACTCGACGAACTGCTATTTACCCAAAACTACCAAGGATTAAATGTCACAATCCCATTTAAAGAGCAAATATTCAAGATCTTTCAAGAAAGAGACTATAAAATCACCCAAAAAGCCAACTCAATAGGCGCAATAAACACTATATATAAGGAAAATAATCAAATAATTGGCTCAAACTCTGATATTTATGGCTTTGAAAAAAACCTTCTGAGCAATTCTCACGGCAAGCTAAAAACCGATTCAGCCCTAATTATCGGAGCCGGAGGCGCAGCAGCAGCCACCTTATACAGCCTCTCCACTATTTTTAGTACTATATATATAGTGAACAGAACTCCTCAAAAAGCCATAAATTTAGCAAAAACCATCAAAAATTCATTAAAAAACCACCAAAATACCGCAAAAATCGAAATTATTGATAAATTATCCCCAAAAATAGCCGAAAACCTCAATTTAGTGGTAAATACCACCTCAATTGGCATGAAAAGCAACAATTTTGAGCATTTTATCGACATAAATCACATAAATAACGACTGCTTTATCTATGATTTAGTCTATAATCCACTACATACCGACCTTCTAATCAAGGCCAAAAATGCTGGAAAGCCAATAATAACAGGTATAGGAATGCTTATCTATCAAGCATTTGAAGGCTTTGAGAAATGGTTTGGCATAAAACCAGATCTAACCAAAGAGGAATTCGAAGAATTAACAAAAGAACTAATTTTACACATAAAATAATTCTTGACATTCTTCTTTTAATGTTGTATAATGTATATATCTTAGGAAATCCCCTAAAAAGTTCACCTAAAGACCGGTTAAAAAACGAAAAGGCTTTAGGGTAAGATCCTAGGCAAAATGTAATAAATAACAATAAATATAACTAAAAATGAATAGCACTCATACAGTAACTGGAAATAAGGAAATCCTATTAGTTGCTGAAAATATAGCTCATGAAAAAGGCCTAAACCCACAAGACATCATTGATGCAATGGCTATGGGGATAAAAGCCGCTGCCAAAAAGAAATATGGCCAAAATTTATCAATAGATTGCCAAATTGACAGAAAAAGCGGAGAAATCAAGCTTTACAACTCATTAAAAGTTGTTGATGAGAAAAAATTAGAAGAAAATGAAGAAGAATTTAATTCAAAAATTCACATTTCTTTAGATGATGCTAGAAAGCAAGATGCTGATATTAATCTTGACGACGAAATCTTACAAGAACTTCCGCCGATTGACCTAAATAGAGTTGTAGCTCAAATTGCTAGAAACGAAATAACTCAAAAAGTCAAAGAAGCTGAAAAAAATAAAGAATACGAAGAATTCAAAGACCGTGTTGGCGACATTATTAGCGCCTCAGTTAAAAAAATCGGTCTTAAAAACATCGTTATGGATGCTGAAGGTTACGAAGCCGTCCTGCACGAATCTAACATGATTCCAAAAGAATCTTTCCGCGTTGGGACTAGGACTAGAGTTTATATTGATGATGTTAAAAAAGAGCCTCATGGTGCTCAAATCTTCTTATCTAGAACCAATCCACAATTTCTGGTAAAACTATTTGAACAAGAGGTACCTGAGCTTTACGAAGGCACAATCGAAGTCAAAGCAGTCGCTAGAGACCCTGGATCAAGAGCAAAAATTGCCATCTACTCAAAAAGAGAAGATATCGATATCATCGGCTCATTCATCGGCATCAGAGGAAGCAGAGTCCAAGCAGTTAGCTCAGAATTAAAGGGCGAAAAAATTGACATCTTAAAATGGTCACCTAATATCGCAGAATTCGTAATCTCTGCCCTAACCCCAGCAAAAGTCAATAAAGTAATTGTTGATGAAGAAAACAACCTAATCGAAGTTGTAGTTGCTGAAGATCAACAAAGCCTTGCAATTGGCCGTGGCGGACAAAATGTTAAACTTGCTTCGAAATTAGTTAATTTCAAAATCGACATTATCACTGAAGAAGAAGAATCTAACAGAAGAACTGCTGAATTCAACCAAGCATCTAAATTATTCATCGAAACTCTAGATGTTGAAGATATGATCGCAAACCTTCTTGCCGCAGAAGGCTTCTTAACTATCGAAGATCTAATTGAAGCAGAACCTTCTGAAATAGCTTCAATCGAAGGTTTCGACGAAGATGTGGCTGCTGAAATTAAAAACAGAGCTCAAGAATATAAAGAAAAAACTGCATAATCCAAAAAGGATATAGTTTTTAATTTATAAGTTAATAAAGTCGTATTATTGCGACTTTCAAAAACAAAAGGAACGAATGGTAGAAACAAAAGACGAAAACAAAACAACGCAAAGAAAGAAGCTAACCCTAAAGTTAAAACCTGCGGGCGAGTCTTCTGGTGTTACTGGCATTAAATCTACAGCCACCAAAAAAGGCTCTGTTGAAGTTACCATAAAAGGCAGAAAATCATCAAGCAAAGCCCCTACTTTAGAAGAAAACAAAATTAACGAACTAGAAATCAAGAAGAAGCTAGATCTTCTCAACAACTCAAGTCAAGATAGCGACTTTAACATCGAACAAAAAATAGCTGAGAAACTAAAAGAAGAAAATCAAAAAAATATAGAAAAAAATCAAGCAAAAAAAGTTGAGCAAGAAGAATTAAACAAAAAAGCTATCCAGGAAAAGATCAAAAGCATTTCTAACTCTTCAGTTGATGATCACGATGTGATGAAAAAAATCAAAAATAGCCTTGAAATATCATCTAAAGAAGATCAGGAAAGGCAAAAAGCTCTTGAAGAAAGACGAAGAAAACAAGAAGAAGAAAGAAAGCAAGAGCTAATTAGACAAGAGTTAATTAAAGCTCAAGAAGAAGAAAGAAAATCACAAAAAAAATCCTCTTTTGCATCAAGAAAAAGTAACAAAAGAAAACTTACCTATATTATAGATGAGGATGAAAGCTCTTTTGACAATAAATATCGTGGCAAAAGAAAAAAAGACAAAGCCTTATCAAAAGAACCTCAAGAAGTAAAAGAATACAAAAAAGTCTCTCATGAAGTTTTACTTCCTGAATTAATCACCGTTTCTGATCTTTCAGACAGAATGTCAGAAAAAGCCGGAGATGTAGTCAAGAAGCTCTTCTCAATGGGCGTTGTGGCTACTTCAAATCAAGTAATTGATTCTGATACCGCAGAATTAATCATCGAAGAATTTGGTCACACAACCAAAAGAATCTCAAGCTCCGATGTGGAAAATATCTTAAAAGAAGAGGATGATCCAAATATCGAGCAAAAACCAAGAGCACCAGTTGTTACAATCATGGGTCACGTTGATCATGGAAAAACCTCGCTTCTTGATGCTATTCGCTCCACCAAAGTAGTCGACAAAGAGCATGGCGGAATAACGCAGCATATCGGTGCTTCTAGAATTAAAACAAAATCCGGTAAATTCATCACCTTCTTAGACACCCCAGGTCACGAAGCCTTCACCGAAATGAGATCAAGAGGCGCAAATGCGACAGATATCGTAATTTTAGTTGTTGCTGCTGATGATGGTGTAAAAGAGCAAACAATTGAAGCAATTAGCCACGCCAAGGCTGCTAAAGTTCCAATTATTGTTGCTATTAACAAAATCGACAAACCAGAAGCCGACCCATCAAAAGTCACAAATGAACTTTTAGGTCACGAAATAATTAGTGAAGAAATGGGTGGTGAAAATATTTTCGTTGAAGTTTCAGCAAAAGCAAGAAAAAATCTCGATAAACTAGAAGAAGCAATTCTTTTGCAAGCTGAAATGCTTGAATTAAAGGCTCCATATGAAGGACCATCAAGTGGAATAATTATTGAATCAAGAATAGATCCAAATAGAGGTGTTATAGCCTCGGCTCTTGTTCAAAAAGGCACCTTAGACATTTCTGACCTTATCGTTGTTGGCACATCTTACGGTAAAGTTAAGAAAATGACTGATGATAATGGCAAAAACATCAAAATCGCCACCCCATCAATCCCAGTAGAAATTCTCGGACTAGATCAGGCGCCTTCTTCGGGAGAAAAATTCTTCGAAGTTGCTGCTGAAAAAGATGCTCGTGATATTATTTTGTACAGAGAAAGAAAGCTCAGAGACGAAAAATCAATGCAAAACTCTGCTAGATCTTTATCTGATATTTTCAAAGATGCTTCTACAAGTAGCATTAAGAAACTAAATATTATTATTAAAGCCGATGTTCATGGCTCAATTGAAGCTATCAACGGCTCAATAGCAAAACTAAACAGCGACGAAGCAACCATCAAAGTCATCCACCAAGCAACTGGCGGAATCAATGAAAGCGACATAACCCTCGCCTCAGTCTCAAACGCAATCGTAATTGGATTCAACGTTAGAGCGAACAATGCTGCTAAAACTGCGGCTGAAAAGAAAAATGTTGATATTCGCTACTATTCAATCATATATAACATTGTTGACGACATCAAGCTAATCCTATCAGGCCTACTTGATCCAATCAAAACTGAAGAATATCTTGGTAAAGCAGAAATTCGCCAAGTTTTCAAAGTCTCTGGAGCAGGAAAAGTCGCCGGATCATTTGTTACTGATGGATTGATTAAGAGAAATGCAAGGGTGAGGCTTCTTAGGGATGATATTGTAATCCACGAAGGTGTCTTAAAAACCCTCAAAAGATTCAAAGAAGATGCCAAAGAAGTCAAAAATGGCTTTGAATGTGGATTTTCAATCGAAAATTACGACGACATCAAAGAAGGCGACTCAATTGAATGTTTCGAAGTAAAAGAAACTAAAAGAGAGCTATAGACTTTTAGAATTTTTGCATTAAAATTACTATATATGCAACTTAAAATTCCAAAATCATGACTCAATCATATCACAAAAATTCAAAAATCATTCATTGGTTAATGGCTCTATTAATCATTGGATTGCTAATTTGCGGTATTTTTATGGCAAATTTTATCGCTAGCGACGCCAGCTACCGAAGCGATTTTTACCACTTGCACAAATCATTTGGCGTTGTAGCTTTATTTTTAATAATCATAAGAGTCGTCAATAGGATCAAAAACAAGCCACCTGCCTTACCAACATCAATCAAAAAAATCGATCAAATAATGGCACATATCGGTCACTACAGCCTCTATGCTTTAATGGTAATTATGCCACTTTCTGGCTATTTAATGTCAAACTCTTACGGATATAAAGTAAAACTTTTTGCAATCACAATGCCAGATTTGGTTGCAAAAAATTACGAATTAGGCGCTATTTTTGCTGGAACTCACAAATATCTTGGCTATTTAATGGCTGCAATTGTCGTTGCACATATCGCTGGAGCTTTAAAACATCGCTACTTTGACAAGAATCCTGAAAATGATGTAATTAAAAGAATAATATAATGTTAAAAACTAGAATTATCCCATGTCTTGACGTTAAAGATGGACGCGTAGTCAAAGGAGTGAATTTCGAAGACCTAGTTGACGCAGGGGACCCTATTTCTCAGGCAAAATTTTACTACGAACAAGACGCGGACGAGCTTTGCCTTCTTGATATTACTGCCACTAACGAAAGACGCGACACGATTTTTGACATGGTAGATAAAGTTGCAAAAGTCTGCTATGTGCCACTAACAGTTGGCGGAGGAATAAAAACCATGGAAGATATTTCCAAGCTTATGCTTTGCGGAGCCGATAAAGTCTCAATCAACTCCGCAGCCCTTAAAACCCCAGAATTAATTACCAAAGCCTCAGATAAATTTGGCGCGCAAGCCGTTATTGTTGCAATTGATGCCAAAAAAAATCCTATTAATGGACAGTATGAAATCTACACCCATAGCGGAACTCGTGAAACTGGCATAAAAGCTTTAGATTGGGCAAAAAAAGCTCAAGAGCTAGGCTCTGGCGAGCTTTTACTTACTTCTATGGATAAGGACGGTACAAAATCAGGTTATGATTTAGAATTACTTAAATTGATAAGCTCAAATGTCACGATACCAGTAATCGCCAGTGGTGGCGCAGGGAATTTAGAGCATATTAAAGAAGGAATTTTAGCCGGAGCCGACGCGGTACTCGCAGCCTCAATCTTTCATTTTAGACAACACACAATTAAAGAAGCAAAAGATTACTTGGCGCAAAATGGGATTGCTGTTCGAAAATAACCACAATTTCTATTCCAGCATCATTTTATAGCCAAGCTCCACAAGATCACCATCTTTAAAATCGCTTTTATCAAACTCTTTTTTAAGTAAAAACCTCATCGACAGCAACTTTTTTTTTCCAGGCTGGATCTCATAACTTTGAAAACACAAACATTCATAAAAATGCAAATATTCCTTCAAATTATTATCACTAAAGAACCTCATTGGCCTTACTTGAACAGCCTCTAATGAATTATTTATAATCTCATAATCAACGGTAAATTTAGAGCCAGACCTCAATAAAACAGAATCACCGCCACTAACTTTAAAATCAACATTTTCATAGTTGTTTTCAGCCAGAAACTTAAAATTAATGGATTTTTCACCTTTTAGGTTCGGAACTAGGTAAGAAAACGATATCGGACTGCACCAATTAACCATCCTGCAAAGCTGATTATAGGGCTTCAAGAGCAAAAAAGCTGTCGCAATTAAGAAAATTATTAAAATTATTACATGTTTTTTTGACATTTTATTTAATTTGTTGTAAAATATTAATAATAAGTAATAAATTAAAGTTTACAATGCAAATAGCAAATTTTCAAGAGCCATTTGAACTTTTTGATAAATGGCTTAAAAGGGCAAAAAGAAAAAAAGAAATTACCGAGCCGACGGCAATGTGCATTTCTACCGTTGACAAATCCGGCCGCCCGAGCTCAAGAATGATACTATTAAAGCACTTTGATGAAAATGGTTTTTGTTTTTACACAAATCTAACTTCCAGAAAAGCTAAAGAGATCGAAGGTAATAACAATGTAGCATTATGTTTCTATTGGGGACCATTGGGCTTGCAAGTTAGAATTGAAGGAAAGGTTAAAAAAGTAACTCAAAGTGAGGCTGATGATTACTTCGCCTCAAGAAGAAGAGGAAGTCAAATCGGCGCTTGGGCCTCAAAGCAATCCTACGAAATGAAAGACAAATCTGATTTAACTACAAGAATCAAAGAAATTACTGAAAGCTTCGAAGATCAAGATGTACCAAGACCGCCATTTTGGTCAGGATATCGACTAGCTCCTTCAAGAATAGAATTTTGGAAAGAAGGCGAATATCGCATCCATGACCGAATTTTATACAAACTAGCCAGAGATAGAAAATCATGGAAAATACAAAAATTATACCCTTAGATTATGAGTAATGATTTTTACAATATATCCGAAGAATTCTTGACCGATCTTTGTGACGAGATCGATAGAAATGACGAAAATTCAGTATTTGAAGCTGATTTTTCCGACGGAATTTTAAATATTACAATTTTTAAAACCGATCAGCAATATGTAATTAATCGCCATAATGCTAATCAAAAAATTTGGTACTCTTCACCAATTTCTGGAGCTGATTATTTTGCCTATGATGAAAGCAAAAAACAATGGCTCTCAGACAAAGGCATAGAGTTAAAAAATAAATTAATTAATGAACTTGAAAGCTTTGATGGCTTTAAAATAAAATAAATAAAAATGACAACGAAAAAAATATTACTAATTAAAGGTGACGGAATTGGCCCAGAAGTAGTTAATGGCGCGCAAAAAATTCTTGAGTTTTTCAACGATAATTCAGATAAAAAATTCGAATATGAAGAAGCCCTGCTCGGTGGGATTGCTTATGATAAAACCGGAACACCTTTTCCTAAAGAAACTCTTGATTTAGCCAAGAAATCTGACGCAATCCTTCTTGGCGCAGTCGGAGGACCAAAGTGGGAACCCCTAGCCTATGAACATCGCCCCGAAAGAGGTCTACTTGGCATTAGAAAAGAACTAGATCTATTTGCTAATCTTCGTCCAGCTAAAGTTTACAACTGTTTAGCCGACTCTTCTTCGCTTAAAAAAGAAGTCATCGAAGATCTCGATCTAATGATTGTGCGCGAATTGACTGCTGATTTATATTTTGGACAGCCTAGGGGCGTAGAAACCCTAGCCGATGGCTCTAGGCGCGGATTCAACACTATGACCTATACCTCCTCAGAAGTAGAAAGAATCGCCCATGTTGCCTTTGATTTAGCCAAAAAGAGAGGTAAAAAGCTTTGCTCGATTGATAAAGCCAATGTTATTGAGACAACTGAAATGTGGCGCGAAATTGTCACTGAAATTGGTGAAAAAGATTATCCAGATATTGCACTTTCTCACATGTATGTTGATAACGCTTCAATGCAATTAGTTCGCAATCCAAAACAGTTTGATGTCATGCTAACCGGAAATATGTTTGGTGATATTTTGTCAGATACCGCATCAATGTTGACTGGATCACTTGGGATGCTTCCTTCTGCATCACTTGGTGCAAAAATTAATGGCAAGCAACATGCACTTTATGAACCAATTCATGGCTCTGCACCTGATATTGCTGGAAAAAATATTGCCAACCCAATTGCCACAATCTCAAGTCTTGCCATGATGTTTAAATATTCATTTGACTATGCCAAAGAGGCTGAAATTATTGATAAAGCAATTGAAAATACTCTAGAAAGTGGCTATAGAACTGCTGATATTGCTAAAAAAGGCGAAAAAACAATTTCATGCAGCCAAATGAGCGATAAAATAATTGAAGAAATTAAAAAACTAACAAAATAAATGTTCGGACATTGCCAAAATAAGCATAGCTGTTTTGATTTTGGATCTTTTGTTGCTTTTAGTCTTTTTATCACCTTGCTCTTTTTCTTTTCACCATCAAAAGCACAAGAAATACAAGATTATAATTCTTGCGAAAAAATCAATGGCAATTATCGTAACTTTGGCAATAGCTGCACCGACCAGTGCCTGCCGCAATTTAACAAATATTTACCTTGCGTTAATCAAACAAAATATGGTTGTGATTGCGGAGAAAATAACTGTTTTTACCAAAATAACTGCGTTTCAAAAGTAGAATTTGCAAAAACCTACGAAGAAATACTCAAATCTCAGCAAGAAAAATATTCAAGCAGAATTGATAAAATGGTAGAATTAATGAAAAGCGACCCTGCATATTCAAAATTTGTTCACGATATTTTTGCAAGCTACAGAGACTCTAAAACTGATGAAATAAAATCCGAAGCTCAATTAATGTCAGAAAAATTCAGAAACGAAGCCACTCAATATGTACAAGCTCAACAGCAACAATTCACAGAAGACAACAATAACTCTAAGCCAGAGCCAAAGCCAGAAGAAAAACCAGTAACAGCTCAAGTAATCCCAATTGCCACTCCAATTCCGCAATTTTACATAGATGAACAAGAAAAAGAAAATTCCCCACAAGCGGTAAAACTTCCTGCATCTGAATTAGACATGATTTTCCCAGTCATTCCACTTCCAACCCCTGCTGCTAATCCTTAAATAAAGGCTTAAAAAAACCAAACCAAGAAATTCCATACTTTCTAGTATCAAAATTATCAAGCAAAACTGTCTCGAACCTCTCGCCACTTTCAGTAATCACCAAAGAATCTTTGTCCAGCAAATCGTTATCCAGCAAAGACTCAATAATTTTATCAATTTTGAGCGAATAAGGAGGGTCAATAAAAACCAAATCAAACTTACTTCCTTTTAAATAAGATAAATTATTTGCATCAATATTCTTAACCTCGATTTGCTTCTCAATTGCAAATTTCTTAACATTTTCCTCAAGAAAATTCGCATGATTTCGATCTTTCTCAACACACACAGCCTTCAAAGCACCTCTAGAAATAGCCTCAATCGCAAAAGAGCCACTCCCAGCGCACAAATCTAAAACCCTCGCATCTTTCAACTCAAAATTCGAATTAATAATATTGAACAAAGCCTCGCGATTTCGATCAGTCGTTGGACGAAAATCAAATTTCGATGAATCAAGCAACCTTCTTCCTTTTAATGTTCCTGAAATTATTCTAAGCATTTTTAGCGATTAATTCTCCACTTATTTCATCGACGCAAAACAAAAGACTTACTTCAAGAGTAAAAATCACCCTATCCTACTTTTATCTGCATAATAAACTCCAATCAACTTAACCCCACGCGAAAAAAAGCCAAGCTCCTCAAGTGCCAAAGCCACATTTTGCTGACTAGGGTGACCCTCAATTGTAATAAAAAACTTCGCTTGCTTAGACATTCCACCTGGAATATAACTTTCAAGCTTCACCATGTTCACATTATTCGTCGCAAAGCCACCAAGTGCTTTATATAAAGAACCAGTAATATTTCTAATCGTAAATAACATCGTCGTTAAAACCATACCTTTTGTCGGATCTGGATCAATGCCATCTTTAGCCACAACAATAAAAACAGTCGTATTATCATTCTCGGCATCTTGAATATCAGGCTGCAAAACCTCCAAACCATTAATTTTCGCAGCCTCTTTTGAACAAACTGCCGCCAAAGTCATATCCTGCTTATTCACCACACACTCAGCAGCTTTCGCGGTATTTGAGTACTCTTTGAGTTCAGCTTTAAGACCGCGCAAATTATTCTGGCACTGCATTAAAGCCTGTGGATGCGAAATAATTTCTCTAATATTTTCAATTTTAGCACCAGGCAAAGCCGCTAAATTATGCGAAATCGGTAAAAAATGCTCAGCCACAATCGA
>JAYPPA010000012.1:0-54898 GCA_038131245.1 Rickettsia sp.
ACATTAGATGACATAGATGTCAGGCAATATGTTTCTGCAATGCAGAAAGGAGAAATTGCTTACATAATGAGTGATGATAGCATGGAAGTAAAATTCACTCAAAATGGCCAAGAGGAGATTATTGAATGTTCTTTAGAAGAATTAGAAGAATTAGAAGGTCAAATAACTGCTCTTGCAACAATCATGGACATGTTTGAAAAGTATGACATTCCAGAATTTCCTTATGTTCCAAGTGGAAAAGAAGACGCCTTTATGATAAGCGTTGAAAATGGTAAATTCACCATCCTAGATGAAAATGATCAAAAAATTACCTTGAAAGAATTTGTCTACACTAATGGAGTTGATTTAGGCAATGTAGTGGATCAAATACAGCAAGTCGCACAAAATTTCGCACCTCAACTTCAACAGCGCGAAGAAATCCCTAAGAAAGTTGAGGAGCAATTAAAAAAAGCCCAAGAGTTAATAGTAAAAATGGCTGGGTCTGGTCTTATTTTACCGGACGAAGATGGTGTATTTGAGCTTGAGTCAGATGAATATGAAGAACCAATTAGATTTTGCATCACAGAAGACTTGCAAGTAAAGGCTATCGATGATTCAAATGTCATAATAAGTGATCAAGATATACAAGATGATTTATTTGAGGCCCTTTTTAATTATGCAGTAAAAAAGATAGAAGGTGGGTGCCCTGATCTTGTTGCTAATTATAGAGGTGAATATGACTTAATGGATGATGACGAGATAAATATAGCCGACTATCTTGAAATAGCAAATGAATATTCTTCCAAAGTAAAAGAGGCTGCGGAAAGTCTTTTTATTGGCGACAAAGAAAGTGAAGCTTTTTATGATTTCTTCCAAAGCTTCCTAGAGGAAATAGAAGAAAATCAGCAAGAAGACTCTAGCTTAACCCACGAACAGGCTTTAGAGGTTACTCAATTAAAAATTGAATTACAAAGAGCTCAAGAACATAGGGCTGAACTTGAAGCGCAGATGGTGCAGGCTGAACTTGAAGCACAGATGAACAATTCCCGCCGCCAAGAAGATGAAGGATTCGAAACCGATAGTAGATCAACCAGCCCTGCTGACAGCGTGGCAAGTGCTGATAGCGGACGAGGATCTTCAGACAGGCTAAATCATGCTCTACTTAGTATATTTGAACCACTGAAAGATTCTTCATCTACCGACGACAGCTTTAGAAAAACAAGCGCGCCAGCAAAGCGATCGGCAGCAGCGCCTAGATTAACAGAAGATCCTGAAGGCAATAGAACGGTTTCTTTTGATAATAAAGTTTTAGGACGAGCCGCGATGTTTGAAAGACTAGCAGCAGCACAAGCAACCCCTGGTGCAGAAGTGCGTCAAGGCGAAGAAGGTGAATTTGAAATCAAATATAAACAAGAAAAACACGCGCTCCCAGTTCCATCTTCATCACCACAAGTTGGGGCTAATACTACTACAAGGTTGGATGATCAGCCGATAATATCAGCAGGAGTAAATAAGGCTTAAAAAATATTCCGAATTTTCTTGACAGTAATCCAAAAATATGCTATAATATAAATAAGGAAATATTAACTAATTTTTGTATAAATGGTAAAAGATAATAATAAAAGTCCAAGTAATCCAAATGTGACTTTTGGCGGTCAATACTCTAGTACCAATCCAAATGTGACTTTTGGAGACAGGGTTCCAGCGGAGGATAGACCGAGCACTAGCCCTACTAAGCCACTTGCTGCTAAAGAAATGGCTAGGGTCAACGCAATGGAAGTGGAGGGTTTTGGCTTTGATCCAGGAATATTCGATACTCAAGAAGAAGTAGCTTCTAAAAAATATGAGTATGTAGGAATGATTCTCGATGCTATAGAAAGTGGCTCAATACAATCCGTAGAAACTTATGATGGTTTTGAGGATGATGGTTTTGAGGATGGTGGAGTAACTTATTCTGTTGGCGGTCAGGAATTTGTTGTTTATAGTAATTTTGGTGAAGAAGGTTTTGGCTTTGCTGCGGATGAGGTTTTAATTACCGATGTGCAAGGCGAACCTATTGAGCTAGATGGATTACGAGAACTTGCTCAAAAGGCAGAGTTCCTAAATATTAGGGCTGCGATGGATAGATCTTTGAATTCTTCACTTGCAGATGGTGATACTAGTCTTAATAGGGATGCTCAATGGACTCATGATTCTAAGCTTAATGGATCTGAAGAAACTCTCGTGGATAGACTTCTTAGAATGCCAGAAGGTACAGCCATTGAAATGAACAAAAATAGAGATGGGATAACATTAAGAACTATGGCACAGCCTGCTATCATGCAAGAATTTATGCCAAGAGACGCTTCTCCTGAAGGCTGGGTAGTGCAGGGTTTTGATGATGATGGCCTTCCAGCCCCAGAAAATGTTCCAACTAACCCTTCCGCAGAGTCGCTTGTTAATATAGTAACAAGAGAACAAAATGGCGGTGGAAAGGGGGGTCGGACGACCTAGATAGTCAAACCTGACAATCTATAATGTGTAGTGGTACGCTGATTAAGGCTCATAGCCCTTAGGGGGCTTTAAATCAAGAAATATGATGTTTTAAGCAAGGAAAATCCTACCTAAGCAGCAAAAAATCTGCTAATACATTTGCCATCATTGCTTCTCCGACTGGGACAGCGCGAATACCGACACATGGGTCATGCCTTCCCTTGGTGATAATCTCGGTATTATTGCCATTTACATCGATGGTTTTTCTTGGGATTAAAATCGAGCTAGTTGGTTTTACGGTAAAGCGCACCACGATGTCTTGCCCGGAGGATATTCCGCCCAAAATTCCACCAGAGTAATTCGACGAGAAATTTACCTCGCCATTTTCGCTCCACATTTCGTCGGATAACTCTGACCCAAGTGCGTAAGCCGCGTCGCTGCCAATTCCGATCTCCACAGATTTAACCGCATTAATCCCAAGCATAGCGCTTGCCAGGCGAGCATCAAGCTTGTCGTAGATTGGCTCTCCAAGTCCAGCTGGTACATTTTTTGCCACAATTTCAATTTCTGCTCCCACTGAATCACCTTTTTTGCGAATTTCAGTCAAATAATCCTCAAAATTTAAAGCCGCAATGGAATCTGGGCAGAAAAAATCATTTCTATCGATTTGCGAAGCGTCAAAATTCCCGTAATCGATTGACTTTTCGCCAATTCTAGTAAGATAGCCGCAAATTTCGATATTTTCTCTTTCAATAATTTTCCTCGCCACAGCCCCAGCCGCAACTCTCATCGCAGTCTCTCTCGCGGATGATCTGCCGCCGCCGCGATAATCTCTGATCCCATATTTTTTATGATAAGTATAATCAGCGTGGCATGGACGAAACTTATCTTTAATATCGCCGTAATCTTGGCTTTTTTGATCTTGATTATGAATCAAAAGCGCAATTGGCGTGCCAGTAGTCTTGCCTTCAAAAACTCCGGACAAAATTTCAACTTTATCATCTTCTTTTCTTTGAGTGGTAAATTTTGATTGCCCGGGTTTTCTTTTCTCCAAATATTTTTGAATATCTGCCTCATTTAAATCAAGCAGAGAAGGGCAACCATCAACCACGCACCCAATTGCCTTGCCATGACTTTCTCCAAATGTTGTAAATGTGAATTTTCTACCAAATTTATTTGTCATTTTATTTTATATTTTGGTTATTTTTCTTTATTATCTATAATTAAAACAGGGTTTTGCGTAAAAATCAAGCGCTCTCCATTTTGATTCATTTGAGCCTTACCAGCAGTTATACTTCCTAAATCTCCTTTGGCATTTACATCATACATCGTAACGCTGCTTTGATCGGTATGAGAGGCGCTACGGGCTCTTATTTTAAAAATTTGATTATCATCATACTTAAAATTAATCATTGGGTTGGTCATCACCTTTTCTGTTTTTGCATCTTTTTTGCCCTTTTTATATTCATTAACAATTTTGTATCTTTTTTGTGGGTTGTTAAAGATATAAAAAGCGAAAGTACCAATACTTAAAACAAGTAAAATATAAGATATAGATGTCAAAAGAGCTTTTAATAAAAAGTGAAATTTTAATCTTCTTAATATTAATTTTCTTCTTAAATACATTATCTTTCTTCAGTTAGTGTTATTGAGAACGATTCCAGGTCTGGCACGGCCCCAACCTTATCTATCTCTAACTTACATTTATTAATTCTATCATCTTTCATAATAATTTCCAGTATTTCTTGAGCCATTTTTTCAACTAATTGAAAATTTTTACTTGCTACATAAGTTTTTATCTGCTTTACTATAATATCATAGTCTATAATTTGACTAATATCGTTAGAAAATCTCGCATTGTCAAAACCAGTGTGAATTTCGGCATTAATTATGATCGGGCGCTTGACATCTTGTTCCCAGTCATAGATGCCAAGAATGGTTTCTAATTTAAGATTTTTAATTTTAATTATCATGATGGATAAAAAAGTTATATCTATTAAAAAATATCAAAAAAATAAATTTAAGGAGCAACCTATGCTATTTATAATTATACTTCTTTGTGTTATAGTTGCAAGCTTATTTTGGAAATTCTATATAGAAGATCAAGAAATTCTAGAAGCACAAATACCAGAGTCGCAAAATATCGTCTATAATAGCAACGCCCCAGAGGCAGTAGATCCAGCCAATATTGCTGATCAGATTCAAACATCCTCGGGCGGACCTGTTTTGATCTATTTCTACACCACCTGGTGCGGGTCTTGCGTTAAAAACTTCCCAATTTTCAATGAAATAGCCAGGGAATTTCAAAATACCGACCTAAAAGTGATATCAGTTGCGATTGACTCAAATATTGATCAAGACAAAATATCTCAATTTTTGGCTTCAAAAGGTGATATTTATTTCAAGCCACAATTTTTAGCCTCAAGAAATGGTTTTGAGGATCTTTTGCGAGAATTTAAAATAAAATACACTGGCAGAATCCCGTTCACCACAGTTTTATCAGGGCAGGGCAAGGTTTTACTTAAATATAGCGGCTCTAAATCCGATAGAAAGCTAAGGTTAGTAATTAGAAAAGAATTATTGGAGGATTGATGTTTCGCTTCAATCATTTGTCATCGTTAACAAGGGATCTCTCACCTAAAAGTTCGAGATGACATAGGGTGTGTCCTTGAGATGACACAGGGTGTGTCCTTGAGATAACATCCAAAACTCTTATGTCATTTCGAAGCGAAGCGAGAAATCCCCGTTAGGTTGAAAAATATTCTAGAATCTTATGGTCCTTACCAATAAGTCCTATCAACCTTAGTCACGGTCCCACTTTTTGAATCCATAACCAAAGTATTTACCCTTACTTTGCCATTTGATTTATCAACTCCATTCAGTATATCACCATTTGTAACGCCGCTACAGACGAAAATCACATCGCCTTTAGCCATTTCTTCAGCGCTATATTTTTTATCCAAGTCAGTAATGCCCATTTTTTTAGCGCGCTCGATCTGTTTTTGATTGCCGTCAAAAATAAGGCGACCTTGCATCTGTCCACCGATAGTTTTAAGTGCAGCCGCAGCCAAAACACCTTCCGGAGCCCCACCAGTTCCAACATACATATCAATACCTGAGCTTCCATCTACGCAAGACACAACCCCAGCAACATCACCATCAGTAATCAAGCTAACTTTTGCGCCAGCCTTACGGTGATCGGCAATTAAATCCTTATGGCGATCGCGATCCAAAATCAACACACTTAAGTCGCTCACTTTGCAACCTTTGGCCTTCGCCAGGCTCTTCAAATTTTCTTCAGCGCTATTATCTAGATCAACAACTCCTTTAGGTAAACCAGGACCAACCGCAATTTTTTGCATATAAACATCTGGCGCATGTAGAAAATTCCCAGCCTCAGCTAGTGCAATCACCGCCAATGAACCTCTAGTTCCATCCGCGCAAATCGTAGTTCCTTCTAGTGGATCAAGCGCAATATCAACTTTCGGACCATTTTTTTTAAGTCCAACTTCTTCGCCAATGAAAAGCATTGGTGCTTCGTCTCTTTCACCTTCGCCAATTACAACCGTACCAGCAATATCAATCTCATTCAAAGTTTCGCGCATAGATTTAACCGCAGCACCATCCGCCGCCATGCTATCACCCTTGCCAATCCAATCATAGCAAGCAATCGCAGCCTTCTCGGCAACACCTACAATATCAAACGAAATATCAGATACAGATTTTGTCATAAATTCAAATTCATTAATAATATAACAACATTATCGCATATTTTGAACTAAAAATCAAGGAAAAAATATCATTTAAGAATGATTAGTCACTACAAATAGTATTTGTAATGGATTGCAGTATTTTCAAGATATGTTAATTACCAAACAAAGTCAAGTTAAGGCGAAAATTAATAAATATTAATTCAAGATAAGTAAAGCGCCTCAAATAACTATTAAGATAGGCGCTACAAACCGAAAGCTTTATGCTTTAACTTTAAAGAAAGGTTTTTTAAGGGTAAAATTAGCTAGAAAGCTTAGTTTCTTTGAATTCAACGTGTTTTCTAACTCTTGGGTCGAACTTTCTAAAAACCATTTTCTCTTGTTTTTGCTTAGGGTTACGACGAGCCAGGTAGAAGAATCCAGTCCCAGCAGTACTTACCATTTTAAACAAGATCGAGTTTCTTTTCGATTTTGAAGCTTTTTTTGGAGCAGCCATTTTAGTAAAAATTAATTAATATACCTATATTATACAGGTAAAAAAAATAAAAATCAAGGGTTTTTTGTGTCATTTCGAAGCGAAGCGAGAAATCGCTCGTTAAGTTGATAAACGGTCTAGATTTTATAGTATTTTAGAGCTTGAAAATCTGATCGAAGTTAATAAGGGATCTCTCACCTAAAGGTTCGAGATGACCTTATCTGAAGGAATTGGTCAAAACAACCCTTCTAGCCTGCATCGCTTAGCCTCTTTTCACCCTTAAACCCAGCCGCAACACCCGTCCTAGAAACACCTTCAAGCCCTAAAACTGACAATTTTTCCAAAATTTCATCGATATTCTTCGAAGTCCCAATAATCTCGAAAACCACAGAATCTCCTGAAATATCAACAATATTCGTGCGATATTTATCGGCAATAGAAATAGCCTTGTCGCGCTTTTCCTCATCACCAATAATTTTAACAAGCGCCAGCTCCCTTTCAATATAACCATACTCCTTAGTAAGTTCAACCGCGCGATATACAGGCACAATCCTGTTTAGCAATTTACAGATAAGATCCACTGTTTTAGAGCTTCCGTAGGTGGTAACGGTAACCCTAGAGATCTTGCGATCCTTTGAAATCGGCGCAACATTAAGCGACTCTATATTATAGCCCCTAGCGGAGAACAGCTCAACAATACGCGCCAAAGCACCAAATTCATTGTCAACCAAAATCGCAATTACATGTTTTTTTATCGTATCAGACATAATTTAAACTGAATTAATATCTTTTTGTACATACTCCTTGGCCTGAGAGCCAAGCAAAATCTCATTATGAGCAGCCCCAGCAGGTATCATCGGAAATACATTTTCCGCCTTATCAACCAAGCAATTAAACAAAACTGGACCATCGTAATCAATCATTTCAGCGATTTTTCCTTCTAATTCGCTAGATTTATCGCAAATTATACCCTTTATGCCAAAAGTTTCAGCCAATTTCATAAAATCCGGCAAAGATTCCATGTAAGTCTGACTTTCGCGCTTTTCATAAACTAATTCTTGCCATTGACGAACCATTCCCATATATTTATTATTCACAATAAATATCTTAACGGGTAGGTTATATTGCTTAATCGTGCCTAATTCTTGCATATTCATCAAAAATGAAGCATCCCCACTAACGCAAATTACCAAATCATCTGGGTTCGCAACTTGAGCCCCAATAGCTGCTGGAACCCCGTATCCCATAGTCCCAAGACCACCCGAAGTAAGCCACTTTTTCGGCTTATCGAACTGTATATATTGCGCAGCCCACATTTGGTGCTGTCCAACATCGGTTGAAACGAACGGTTTATACTTTCCAGAAATCTTATTTAAAGTCTCTAAAGCATATTCTGGCTTTATCGTATCATCCTTAGCCTCTTCGTAGGAAAGCGACTTAATACTTCGCCAATTTTCGATCTCATTCCACCAAAATTGGTTATTTTCCTTAGAAATTGCGACTTTTTGATCTTTTAGCTCTTTAATTAGGGCTTTCAAAGCGGTCTTAGCATCGGAAATTATCGCCAAATCAACATCAACAATCTTATTTATCGAAACATCATCAATATCGATATGAATTTTCTTCGAATTTGGAGAAAAAGCATCAACTCGTCCAGTCACGCGATCATCAAAACGAGCGCCAATATTAATCATCAAATCGCATTCATGCATAGCCATATTAGCCTCATAGGTTCCATGCATCCCAAGCATACCAACAAATCGATCATCAAAAGCATCAAAGCCACCAAGGCCCATCAAGGTATTAGTTACTGGAAAATTGACAATATCAACAAATTCTTTCAATAATACACTAGCCTCATCACCAGAATTAATAATCCCGCCGCCAGTATAAATTATCGGTTTTTGAGCATTTTTGATCATTTCAACCGCTGTTGCAAGCTTTTTATGCTCAATTTCTTTATTATATTGCTTAATTTGGTAGGATTTACGGCTTATTTCGATTTTCCCCTCATAAGTAGTTTTGTTATTTTGAACATCTTTTGGAATGTCAATCAAAACCGGTCCAGGGCGTCCAGTTCTAGCTATATGGAAGGCTTCATGTATTATATAGGCTAAATCCTTAACATCCTTAACTAGGTAGTTATATTTCGTACAAGATCTAGTAAGGCCAGTAATATCAGCTTCTTGAAAGCCATCAGTTCCAATTAATCCAGTCATAACCTGACCAGAAAAGCAAACAAGTGGAATAGAATCCATATAAGCATCAGTCAAGCCAGTAATAGCATTAGTCGCACCAGGCCCAGAAGTAACCGTTAAAACGCCAACTTTACCCGTGGATCTTGCGTAACCTTCTGCAGCATGAGCCGCAGCCTGTTCATGACGAGCCAAAATATGCCTTATATCATTTTGCATATAAAGTGCGTCATAAAAGGGTAATATCGCACCTCCTGGATATCCAAAAATATCGCGTACACCCTCTGCCATTAAGCATTTCAAGATAATTTCAGCGCCACTAAATGTAGCTTTTTTGTTCAATTTATTTTCAGTCATTTTTAAAAATTGTTCTTATATACTTAATTTTAGCATATTTCAAGTTTTTTATCAAGGAAAATCTTACTTTTTTATATAAGAAGTAAAAAATAGTTGACAGAGAATTGTTTTAATGGTATAATTACTGAAAGGAAAAATAGTAATAAATGTATAAAAAATGACTGAAACTAGCATATTAGAGGTAAAAATGGACAAAATATTGCAATATTTACCGCATCGTTATCCATTTCTTCTTGTTGACAAGGTTCATATCCTGGAGCAGTACTCAAAGGCGATTGGCTTTAAGAATGTAACTATGAACGAACCTCAATTTACTGGGCATTTTCCAAATAATCCAATAATGCCAGGTGTTCTTATCGTGGAGGCTATGGCTCAAACTGCTGCTGTTTTGATTATGGGCTCAGACGAAATGTCCGGCAAAGGTGTGAATGAAAAATCGGTACTTTTCATGGGAATTGACAAAACCAAGTTCAGAAAGCCTGTAGTTCCAGGAGATGTTCTTGAGTTAGAAGTTCAGTCAATGCAAGGTAGAATGAGTGTCTGGAAAATGTCGTCAATAGCCAAAGTTAATGGTCAAAAAGTTGCCGAATCAGAGTTTTCCGCCATGATTGTTGATAATCCTAGTAAAAAATAAATTAAATATTTAATGTTAATACATGAAACTGCAATAATTTCTGATAGGGCTGTAATCGCAGAAGATGTGCAAATAGGACCTTATTGCGTTATTGGTGATAATGTTGAAATTGGCTCTGGATCTGTCTTAAAATCACATGTTACCATTGAGAGAAATACTAAAATTGGTAAAAATAATATCTTTTTCCCATTTTGCGTAATCGGCGTTGACCCGCAGGATCTAAAATTTCAAGGAGAGGAAACTTATCTTGAAATTGGTGATAATAACAAAATTCGAGAGCATGTTACGATTCACCTTGGAACTAAGGATGGTGGTTCTTTAACTAAAATCGGCAGTAACAACCTTTTGATGGTCGGGGTTCATATTGCTCATGATTGCATGGTTGGTAATGGTACAGTTTTGGCTAATAATGCCACTTTGGCTGGTCATGTAGTGGTTGAGGATGGTGTGGTTATTGGTGGATTAAGTGCTGTCCATCAATTTGCTAGAATAGGCAAGGGTGCAATGATTGGAGGAATGTCTGCAGTTGTTAATGATATCGTTCCATACACAACAGTTTCCGGAGAGAGAGCCAATGTTGTAGGTTTGAATCTTATTGGAATTAAGCGCAAACAAATAGATAAGGATCAGATTAATGATTTGAGGGCTTATTTTAAAGAGGTTTTTCAGTCTGGGGAAGGTGGATCTTTTGTTGATAGGGTAGTAAACCATGCTAAAAATCATGATTCTGATTTGGTTAAAGAGATTGTAAACTTTGTTGGTGGGGAAACTTCTCGTCAATTTTGTCAAATGAAAAAATAATGAGAGAAATCTGCTTTGATACTGAAACTACTGGCCTGAATCCAAATACTGGAGATAAAATAGTTGAAATTGGTTGCGTAGAGATGATTAATGGCGTTCGAACGGGAAATAATTTTCACGAATATATAAATCCAAGAAGATCGATGCCAGAAGAGGCTTTCAGGGTTCATGGTATTTCTGAAGAATTTTTAAAAGATAAGCCAATTTTTGCTCATATTGCTGATAAATTCTTAGAATATATTGATGGAGCAAAATTAATTGCCCATAATGCTAAATTTGATATGAAGTTTCTAAATTTCGAGTTGCAGCTTATCGGGCGTAAGGAAATCTCGTTTGACAATGTTATTGACTCTTTGGTAATTGCTCGAAATAAATTTCCAGGTGCAAAAAATACTTTGGATGCTTTATGCAGAAGGTTTGAAATTGACCTTACAAAAAGAGATAAGCACGGAGCGTTACTTGATTCAGAATTATTAGCCGATGTTTATGTTGAGCTTATGGGTGGGGCTCAAAAAGGACTTGCTTTGGATAAAGAGTCTGATGATGAAAATAGCAAAAAATCTCTAAAACTTGCAAAAGAAATTATTCCAAGCAGGAATTTTACCGTTGATGAGTCGTCTTTGGAGGCTCATAAAAAATTTATTACCGAGAATTTTCAAGAAAATTCCTGGGGCTATTAAAATTTATTAAAGCATTGTCACCACAATGAGTAACCCAAAAAACTCTCTACAACAAGACCTTGTTAATAATATTACCCTAATTTGTTGCGTTTTTTTTATTGCCGGAAGTTCGCTTATTGTTCATTTTTTTCATGAAAAGCAACTATTTTGGCAGGATTTTTCTCTTATTTTTGCAGCTTTTTTTAGCTCGTTATTGCTCGTATTCTTAAATAGACACAGCCTCTTTATCTACGCCAGTAAAGCCATCACCTTCTTTATTGTTGGAAATTTATTTGCTGCAATTTACCTAGTCAGTCATAATGATTATCAAAAAATACATGGAAAATTATTTGCCAATGTTAATGGAATTGTTGTCGAGTCAAATTTGACGAAATCTGGACAGTCAATAATTCTTGAGAATTTGGAAATTTCCAAAAGACCTTATGTTAAAAATAAAAACAAGAAGAAAAAGCGTCACCAAAAAGTCACTCAAAAATATATTGCAAAAAATTATCAAAATCTAAATGGCTATCTAGATATTGATGAGGAATTTTTGGAAGACAAAAAAGGTTATGCTAACCCAGTTTGGATTGAAAAAGATGGCAAGATGATTTTTGATAAGCCTCCAAGGCTGATAAAAATATTTTCTAGAAAGACGCATAATTTAAAAATCGGCGACAAAATCCAGATCCAAGCCATGCTTGAAAACCATAAAAAGAAAACTTATTCAAAAGGTTTTGATTATGCATTCTATCTAAGCGGCAAATCGATTGCCTATTCTGGCTACGCTTTAAGCGAAGTAGCAATATTAACCCACAACAAAAGTGACAACATTAAATCATTTTTTGGCAATTTAAGAAAAGTTATTGCTGCTAAAATTTATCAATCAAATATTAGTCAAGAAAATAAAGCAGCAATTAACGCTTTATTAACCGGCGATAAAAGAGGAATTGACGAAGAATATTATTCAGTCATTAAAAATTCTGGATTAGCACATTTATTTTCAATTTCTGGCTTACATTTAAGTTTAGCAGCCGGAATATTTTTTGTGGTTTTTCGCTTTTTGTTAACCAGATTTGAATTTTTGATTTTAAATTATGACATCAAAAAAATCTCAGCAATCCTGTCGATCTTGAGTGCGTTTATTTACTTAAATATTGCAAATATGCCAATTTCAGCCATTCGCGCTTTTATTGGAATTAGCTTTTTCATGCTGTCAATTTTACTTGATCGAAAAATTTCCCCACTAAGAATCGTTTTTTTCGCAGCCGCAATTGTGGCTTTCATAAACCCATTTTACCCATTTTTCATAAGCTACCAACTCTCATTTTCAGCAATCTTAGGAATTATTTACGCTCGATCAATTTTTAATAAATTCATAGAAGAAAAATACAGCGACTTTGCAATTTATAAAATTAAAAAATTGAAATTTTTGAAATATATTTCTGAGCTATTCATGATGTCCCTAGCTGCGCAAATAGCCACCACGCCATTTTTAATTTACCATTTTGGCAACTTTCCAATTTACGGAATTTTAGCTAATCTCATCGCAGTTCCAATTGTTACGCTAATTACAATGCCGCTTGGATTTTTGTCATTTTTTTTGATGATTGCAAACCTACAAGATTTTGCATTTTGGCCAATGTCTCTTTCAATTGACGCAGTTTTTAAAGCCGCTAAGGCCATTTCCGATTTGAATTTTAGCATTATCAATATTGAGCCAATCTCAAAAATAAGCTTACTGTTGGTAATTTTTATATTCTTAAGTTTCATTGTAATTTCAAGTAAGAATCTAAAGTGGCTTTCACTACTTTTTTTGCTAATTATTCCAGTAATTGAAAAGCAAAGCAGCAAACCCAATATCCTAATCGGCTCTAGCGGAAGTTATTTTGCTTTTTACAGCGATTCTAAAGGGTTGGTTTTTTCAAAAAAACCACGAAAGTCGCGCCAAGCTACAAATTGGCTAGAAAATTTCAAGCAAGATGAGGTCAAAATTCTGCAAAATCCAAACTGCAACAAGCTTTCCTGCACGGTTGATTTGGGTGAATATTTTGACAAGCCCCAACTTCGCGGTAAAAAACTTCTGGCGATTTATAAAAGAGTAAAAGCTTCAAAAATTTGCTCTGAAAA
Organism: Rickettsia sp.; assembly: GCA_038131245.1. Classification (GTDB taxonomy): domain Bacteria; phylum Pseudomonadota; class Alphaproteobacteria; order Rickettsiales; family UBA1997; genus CAMCFD01. Next base: position 13,413 of record JAYPPA010000012.1, read on the forward strand.
TTATTATATCGTGGTGAATCTCACCAAAAAATATGAGCTTCCAAATTGCGCTTTTGAAAATAGCAGTACCGTTGTTGACTCGAAAGATTTACTTAAGGGTAATAAATTTATTTTTCTTGAGTAAATATACTATACCCCAGTATAGTATACACCCAGTGAGCCAATACTAGAGCCAAACCAGCATACTATACTGGGGTAGGGTATACCAAAAATCACTAATTGTCAAAGCTCAAACCCCGCCAAACATGTTCGCTAGTAAATGGCAATAAAGGAGCGCCAGCCTCACACATATAAAGCAAGCAACTATAAAGCACATCATAAGCATCTTGTTTTTCCTGAGTCATTTCGCTTTGCCAAAATCTTTGCCTTGATCTTCTGATATACCAATTATTTAACACCTCAAAAAAGTCATTAAAAGCACCGCAAGCAGTAATTGTATCATAATTCGTTAAAGACTTATCAATTTTTTCCACCGCTATTTTTAGTTTTGCCAAAATATAATCATCAAGTGGATTGCTAAAATCACGAGAATACTCAATCTTCTTCGCCTTAATCCCATCAGAATTTGCATAGAGACAGAAGAAATTAAACGCATTGGTCAGCGGCTTAATCGAGCCACGCAAAGTATCTCTAAAGGATTTACCACTTTGCTCAATTTTAAGCTCCTGGCCACGCATTACGACTTGTGAAATCATGTAAAACCGCAAGGCATCAGACCCAATCTCGTCAAACATTGCAATCGGATCAGGATAATTGCGCAGGCGTTTCGAAAGTTTTTGCGCATTTTCATCCAAAATCGTGCCATGGCAAATCACATTCTTAAATGGCGCGCGATCAAAAAGTGCAGTCGAAAGCACCATCATCGTGTAAAACCAACCGCGAGTTTGCGCCACATATTCAGTGATAAAATCTGCAGGAAAATTCTCCTCAAAACGCTCTTTATTCTCAAACGGATAGTGGCACTGTGCATAAGGCATAGAACCACTTTCAAACCAGCAATCAAGCACATCGCTAACTCGGTTCATCGTTGAGCAATCTTTATGATCAGGATGCGAAGCATCACTTCTAGGATCGTCAGGATTCAATCTAGTCAAATTGTCGATATAAGGACGATGAAGATTCTCTGGTCTAACTCCAAAATCTTTTTGCAAATCATCAAGTGATCCATAAACATCAATTCTTGGATATTTAGAGTCGCTACTCGTCCAAACTGGCACTGGGCAACCCCAGAAACGATTTCGCGAAATTGACCAATCGCGAGCCCCTTCAAGCCACTTGCCGAACTGTCCATCCTTAATATGCTCTGGAATCCAGTTAATCCCTTGATTTAACTCCACCATTCGATCTTTAAAATCGGTAACCTTAACATACCAAGAAGAAACCGCCTTGTAGATTAGTGGAGTATCAGTCCGCCAGCAATGCGGGTAATTATGTAAATATTGATCAGTCTTGATCCAAAGATCTTTTGCCTTCAAATATTTAATCACATCATCATTAGTCTCAAAAACCTGGCGACCATTTAGTGAAATCATCAGATCACCAGCGCTTAAATCCTCAACCTCAACATATTTCACTTGACCATTTTGATCAGTAATTTTCGCAGCAGCAAACTTCCCGCCCTCATCAACTGGGCAAATCGTTGGAATTCCCATACTTTTACAAAGTAGCTGATCGTCTTCGCCAAAAGCCGGCGCCAAATGCACAATTCCCGTTCCTTCGTCGGTAGTCACAAAATCACCATGCAGAATTTTAAACGCATTTTCACCAGCCACTTCAGCAAAATAAGGAAATAGCGGCTCATAACTAAGGCCCAGCAAATTCTCGCCCTTAATTTCCTTCAAATCATGCTTTTTATTCTCTAAATCAAAATCCTTAGTGAATTTCTCGATCAAATTTTTCGCAATTACCAAAACCTCATCGCCAAAATCAATCCCAACATACTCAATTTGCTTACCAACCCCAAGCGCCAAATTCGACGGCAATGTCCATGGCGTCGTAGTCCAAGCCGCCACATAAACTTTTTTACCAGCAAATCCTAATTTTTCAGCAGAATCATCCGTCAACTTAAACTTCAGTGTCACCGCCTTACTTTTTTTCTCGCGGTAAGAATTATCCATCCGTGTCTCAAAATTCGAAAGAGGCGTCTGGCACGCCCATGAATAAGGCACAACGCGATAATCCTCATAAAGTAAACCTTTTTTGTGAAGCTCTTTAAATGCCCACAGAACGGACTCCATGTAGTTCACATCTTTGGTCTTGTAGTCATTTTCAAAATCGACCCATCGCCCCTGGCGCGTCACATAATCCTTCCACTGATCAGCATATTTCATCACCGAAGCCTCACAAGCCTCGTTAAATTTGTCGATTCCATAATCTTGAATGGCAATTTGCCCAGAAACACCAAGCTCTTTCTCTGTCTCCATCTCCACCGGCAGGCCATGCGTATCCCAGCCAAATCTGCGCTCGACTTTTTTGCCTTTCATAGTCTGATAACGCGCAAATAAATCCTTGATAAAGCCGGTCAGCAAATGTCCGTAATGAGGCAGTCCATTAGCAAAAGGAGGTCCATCGTAAAACACAAATTCCGATTTTTCCTCATGGTCATGGCGGCAATTCGTATGATCTTTCAGCGCGCATGGCTCTAAAACAGGAGAAACCTCATCCTCTTCAAGACCTTCATTATCACGAATCTCAATAGATTTCTTAAAAACATCATTTTTTTGCCAAAAATCTAGAATTTCTCCTTCTAATTTAGCAAAATCAATATTTTGATCCGGTTTTGGGTAGTGCGCTTTTTTAGTCATTCTATTTTATGCTTTCGTCATTTTAATCTATTGCCTTAAAGTCATTCGAAATATCTATGTCATTTCGAGTGAAACGAGAAATCCCTCGTTAGTCAAAAACATATCTTTAAGTTTGTCAATATTGCAAAATTCATCAAAATTAACAAGGGATCTCTCACTAAAGTTCGAGATGACATATAGATAGTTGTAAAATTACTTGATATTTTATTAAATAATCACTATAATTATAATTATATATCATTTATTCTTAAAATAAAAGTAATTTTTATCAAATTTTATAATGAAAAAGCTAAAAATCGGCCTTGTTGGCCTTGGAACTGTTGGAAAATCTGTTTATGAAATTTTAACTGAGCAAAGCGACATCGTAAATCCGCGCTCCGCTAATAAAATCGAGCTAAAATCAGTCGCCGCAAGGTCTAAAAAGGATTTTATCGACGAAAATAAGGTTCAATATGTTGAAAATATCCTTGATATCGCTAATGATCCTGAGATCGACATCGTAATCGAAGCCGCAGGCGGGCAGGGCGATGTAATTGTTGGATTATGGGAAACTGCACTTAAAAATGGTAAAAAAATCATCACCGCCAACAAGGCCCTAATGGCAGATCAAGGTCTAAGAATGGTTGAGTTAGCCGAAAAACATGGTGGCTATATCGCTTATGAAGCAGCCATCGCCGGGGCAATTCCAATCGTCAAGCTTTTCAGGGAGGGTCTATCAGCCAACAAAATCAGCGGCTTTTACGGCATTTTAAACGGAACTTGTAACTATATCCTAACTAAAATGCGCGACGAAGGAATCGACTTTGCTGTTGCTTTAAAACAAGCCCAAGATGCAGGTTACGCTGAATCTGATCCTACATTTGATATTGAAGGAATTGATGCCGCACATAAATTGTCGCTATTATCTGCGATTGTTTCTGGTACAAAGCCAAATTTCGACAAGCTCTATATTGAAGGCATCACCAAAATCAGCAGCGACGACATCGCTTTAGCCACCGAGTTCGGTTACAAAATCAAACTACTTGGTATCTACAAAGACAACGGCAGTTCAACTCAGCAAACCGTCTACCCGGCTTTAGTTGAAAACTCAGCTCAAATTGCCTCAATCGAAGACTCTTTCAACGCAATTTTCACGCAAGGCAATAATGCTGGCGATAGTTTAATCGTTGGACGCGGCGCAGGTGGCTCGCAGACTGCTTCGGCGATTGTGGCTGATCTAATTGATATTGCCAATGATCGCCATTCTTTTGAATTTGGTATCAAAAGCGACCAATTAAAAGACTCAAAAATCGACAAAATTGAAGACCGCAATGGTAAATATTTCTTGCGCTTAAATCTTGATGCTGAAAAATCCAAAGAAATACCCCTAGACAAAAGCTTTTTTGAAAAAATTCAAGCAAAATCAACTTCTTACCATCAAAAAGATGAAGGAAATGAAACAATTTGTGCAATTTTGACCGATAATGTTGCTGAAAAAAATATTAAGCAAGAAATCGCAAATCTTGACAAATCTTTAGTCAAAAATTCGAACCTAATTAGAGTCGAAGAAATAAAATAGTCTTTTATTTGTGGTCTAGCGCTGTCCATTAGAATCTATTTGTTTATTTTTTATTGGTACATATAGTTTGGTATATACCCCTGGTGATACAGGTCTAGTAACTAGTCTTGCCTCCCTATCGCGGCGATCTCGCGCCTCAAACAGTAGCTCATCGGCAGCTTTATTATCTACATCTTCAAAGTCAGTCCTAGCCCCAGCATCTTTCAACATTTCATAAACCTCTTCATGTCCACCATCTGCTGCCCAATGTAACGCCGTCCTACCTTTATTGCCATCTCCATAATCAAGCCCAGCCCCAACCTCAATCAAGGCCTCAACCGCTTGCAACTTCCCATCTCGCGCAGCCAAAATAAGCGCCGTCTCACACTCTTTGTTTCCAGCATCAAGAATCGCACCAGCTCTAGCTAGAAACTGTATAGTCTCTCCATGATCACCAAGCGCAGCCAAATGCAAGGCACTATTTCCATCCTCATCATGGGAGTACATAACATCTACTCCATTCTCTATCACAAACTCTATGCCCTCTCTAGATCCATTCCTAGCAGCTCTCATCAAGGATTTTTCAAGCAACAATTCTGCAATTTCCCCATTTCCACTATCCCTAGCCACAGCATAAAACAAATTTCCTTCAATATTTCTTGCTTCAAGATAAGCTCCACGATGAAATAACAATTCCGCAGCCAGAACCTGGCCATATTCAGCCGCGCAAAAAATCGCGCTTTCTTTATTTATATCTTCTCTATTAAGAAACTTATGCTCAACTTCAAGTAAATATTCCATAATATTCGTATGACCTTTTTTGGTCGCCAAATGAAAAACTGACCTACCGGTTTTATCTACAATATTAATATCAGCTCCATTCTCCACCAGCAATCTTACAGCCTTTTCATGGCCATAAAATACAGCCAATTGCAAAGCGGTAAAGCCCCCCTCGTCCTTTTGCTCTAAATCCTTCACGGCCCCACTTTTAAGCAGGCTTTCTAAATCATCCACGCGACCCATTTTAGCATATTCAATTACCAGCTCTTCGTTAGAAAGCTCCATTTTGTCATGTGTTCGCCTAGACATGTTATATTTGCAATATGTTTATAATATTTATAAAAATCACCATAATTACAATAATAAGTTATATTTTTAAGCAAATCAAGCAAATTTTTATTTATTTACTAGACTTTTAATTACGAAAATGATAAAATTAGATAATAATGGCAATAAAATAATTGAAAAATGAAAATTCTTGTTCTTAAGGAAAATAATAAAAGCGAAGCCAGGGTTGCTTTCACTCCTGATTTAGCTAAAAAATATGATCGCTTGGGCTTTGAAATAAATATTGAAAAAGACGCCGGGCTTGGCTCAGATGTTTCAAATCAAGATTATATCGATTCTGGTGCCAAAATTTGCGATAATATTGATACAATTTTACCAAACGCCGACATTATTATCTCTGTCCAAAGAACTGACATCGATTTAACAAAAGTCAAAAAAGATGCAATTTTCATATCAATGCTTAATCCGCATTTCAATAAAGAGGCAATCGACAAGCTAATTGACGCTGGCGTTAAGCCATTCGCACTTGAATTTGTCCCAAGAATCACTCGCGCACAGTCCATGGATGTACTTTCTTCGCAAAGCAACCTTGCTGGCTACATCTCAGTTTTGGACGCTGTTTCCAACATGAAAAAATGCGTACCAATGATGATGACCGCCGCTGGGACTGTTAGCGCAGCAAAAGTTATGATCCTTGGCGCAGGGGTTGCTGGGCTTCAAGCTATTGCTACCGCCAAAAGGTTAGGCGCAGTAGTCTGTGCATTTGATGTGAGGGCTGCCGCTAAAGAGCAGGTGCAAAGTTTAGGTGCAAAATTCATTGAAGTTGAATCTGATAATAAGGACAGCGAAACAAGTGGTGGTTATGCCAAAGAAATGGATGATGATTATAAAAAGCGTCAACAGGCTCTTATTCTTGAAACCATTAAAAAGCAAGACATCGTGATTTCAACTGCGTTAATTCCTGGCAAGAAAGCTCCGATCTTGATTACTAAAGAAATGGTTGCGGCAATGAAGCCTGGTTCTGTTGTTACTGATTTAGCAGCTGTCAACGGCGGAAACTGTGAATTAACCAAGCTCAATGAAATTAACGAAGTGAATGGTGTCAAAATCATCGGTCATGAAAATTACCCAAGCTTGGTTTCCAACGATTCTTCTAAGCTTTATTCTAAGAATATTTACAATTTCATAGAGCTTCTTATAGGTAAAGAAAAGAAAGAAATTTCAATCAATCTTGAAGATGAAATCTTGAAGGCTAGCTTGATTACCAAATAAGTTTTAACAACAATCATCATCACCGAAGAGTAAAAGTGATGCGCAGTCATGATAAACACATACTTTAGTTAGAGAAGGTAGCCTATAATCTACAGCAGGCAATTCACCCTATAAATCTTCAAACATATAAGTTTATAGGTTTTGCAATTGTTGTTTTTGTGGCTATATAAAAAATTGACAAAAAACACCTATCCAATTATAGTATACCATGTCAAGAGGCAACTGTCAAGAAAAATCGTAATTTTTCAAACTAAATCTAAAATTATTTTCTTGCTAAATTGATGAGCTCTTCTTTCTTGAGCTTGAACTCGCTTTCAAGCCAATCTTCTTTTAACTCAAGCAGCATCTCGCCAAGCTCAGAGCCTTCATAACCAAGTGCCATCAAATCATTTCCATCAACAGGAAAAGTAGGCGGCTCGTAAATTGCAATAAAATCCAGATTCTGCCAAATCTCATCAAGATCCAATGCATTTGTTGAATTTTGAGCAATTTTAAACAAATACAGATCCTGTAGTAAATCTTTTTGCAAATAAACCGACAATTTCTGTAAATCTTTTTGATTTGGAATTTCCTTTATCGCATTAATATAATTCGATAAAATATGGTAATATTTTTTATCAGCATTTGATAAATTTAATTTAGTGAAGCTTGCTGTTAAGTCTTCTTTATCATTAAATAACAACGAAAATAAAATTAATCTCGCAGAAAGTTCAACCTGAAGTAGATTCTCAAGCTCCAAAATAGATCTAAGGTTGTGGAGATTAAACTTTGTTGTAATCAATTCCTGTCTAATTCCATTTTCCTCCATCAGTGTTAAAATTGATAGTAAAAATTCACTATTTTGACTATTGAAAAATTTGATTAATTCTTCTCGGATTCGATCTGAAGATAAAATTTCAAGGCCGTCTTTGTTATTAATACAGGCTTCTAAACCATCTTCATCAATTTGATTAGCATAAATCGCCGTGAAGCGAAAAAAGCGCAAAATCCTAAGATAATCTTCTTTAATACGATCATTAGCCTGGCCAATAAATCTAACTAATCGGGCTTTTAAATCATCAATTCCAGTAAAATAGTCATAAATCTGGCCGTTTTCATCCAAATAAAGGGCGTTTATAGTGAAGTCTCGTCTTTTTGCATCTTCGAAGTAATCCTCTACGAACTCGGCCTCTGGATGGCGCCCATCCGTGTTATTGTCGCTTCTTAAGGTTGTAATCTCAAAGCTCCAATCTCTAATAATAATAGTTACAGTTCCGTATTTTATGCCAGTAGGGATTGCTTTAAAGCCGTTTTTGCGAATAATTTCAATTGATTCTTCGGGAGTGAATTTGGTTGCAAAATCGTAGTCTGCGACTTCTCTTCCAAGTAAAAGATCCCGAACACAGCCACCAACAAGCCTTACCGAGTCAATATTTTCCTGATTAAAAATCCGAAAAACTTCAAATATTTCTTTTGGTAAATTTTTTAAATTTATTTTCATATCGCCACAATAAAAATTCCGTTTTTATTTGCTAGATCAATAACCTTTTCTTTTTCTAAAATAAGCGTCAGTTTTGACTGAATCGCAATACCTTTAACTCCATTTTTTACGCAATTTTCTACGGTTTTTGCGCCAATTGTCGGCAAATCCGCCTTGTCCGATTGATTTTTCTTGTTGGTTTTTACCAAAATTGCTGCATTTTTATATTTAATATCAAGATTTTTACATCTTTTTATCATTTCATCAGTCCCCTCGGCTGCTTCGATGGCAATTATTTGCTTTTGCGCTATTAATAGCGACTGTCCAACATCAAATTTTGAGAAATGACTGATTGCATTTTTAGCAATCTTAATATTTTCAAAATCTTCTTTAGAAGGTTTTATTTTTGTTAATTCACCTTTTTTAGTAACAACATCGTCCAAAAAATCTTGAATTTTAACAATTTTAAATCCTTCTTTTTCGAAAAATTTAATTACTGAAGCCAAAACCGAATCGTCACCAAGAAGTCTCTTCGTCAAAATTTTTGCCAACAATTTAGCAGACTTTCCATCAACTTTAATCGACTTAAAATCAGGCTTAGTAACACCTCCAGCCATAATTATATTACTAATATTTTCTGTTTTTAAAATATCAATCAATTTAGAAATTTCTCCATATTTTAAAACCGTTGGATCTTCTTTTTCATAATTAACTTCATAATTTTCACCATTTAGCAAAAATAATTTATGTTTTATCCCATCTTTTTTGCATTTTTTTAAAATCATGGATGGAATTTGTCCTTTTCCGGCAATTATCGCTAAATTTTCAATAGAATTTTTCATAATTTAGTATCTTGTATTAAGACTAGCCCCGCCATCAACAAACAATGTCTGGCCAGTCAAATAGTCATTATTAATAATAAAATCAACCGTAGTAACAATATTTTTTACATCACCTTTTTTCTTCAGGGGAATTTGTTTGATAATTTTTTCTCCAAGTTCAGGATTTGTCGCTATTAAGTGATCATCTAAAATATACCCAGGAGCAATTCCATTGACTCGAATTTTCGGAGCAAACGACGCCGCAAGCATCCTTGTCAAATTATCTAGTGTCTTTTTGCTCAGTAAATAATAGAAAAACTGCGTAGAATCTCTGGTTATATTTTTATCAATCATGTTAATAATATTAGCATTCTTGACATCATTTTTAGCCACATTTTTAGCAAATTCTTGACTTAAAATTAATGGCGCAGTAACATGGACCGCCATATTTACCTCATATTCGTCATTAAAATCTTCAATGGCATCTGATTTATTGAAAATTGAAGCATTATTGATAAGTAACGACAGATCTTTAAAATCCACCAAAACATCCTTCATCAAAGTCAGGCAATTTTCTTTTTTAGAAATATCGCATTGGTAAATTTCGCATTTTACAGAGTATTTTTTTGTAATAATATCTTGCAGCTCTTTTGCTTCTTTTTCGGATTTGTCATAGGAAATAGCAACATTGTAATTTTTTGCAGCCAAGTACAGGGCCACTTCTCGTCCAATTCTTTTCGCTGAGCCTGTAATTAATGCCGATTTTGCCATATTCTTTTTAATTCTTCTTGTTAAGAAGGAGTTTTAGTCAAAGTGTCTTGCTTGTTATCATCCACTTTAACATTTGCCCAAATCGCTCTTAAAACCTCATCAATCCCATCTTGAGTTGCTGAGGATATGCAGTAAATTTTTATATCACCACCAAGATATTCTTGCAAAGCTGTAATTTTTTCTTGCAACTCCTCTTTTTCAATAATATCAATTTTACTCAAAGTCACCACTTCAGGTTTTTCAGCTAATTCAGGGCTGTAACTTTCAAGCTCTTCTCGAATCACCTTGTAATCACGAGCCACATCATCTGAAGAGCAGTCAATCACATGGAGCAGGGTGCGGCAACGCTCAACATGCTTCAAAAACCGATCTCCAAGACCTTTTCCAAGACTTGCGCCTTTAATCAGACCTGGAATATCAGCAATCACAAACTCACTACCATCAATATAAGTAACCCCAAGCTGAGGCACTAAAGTAGTAAATGGATAATCAGCAATTTTCGGCTTTGCCCTTGTGCAAACAGAAAGAAAAGTCGACTTCCCAGCGTTAGGAAGGCCAATCACACCAACATCACTAAGCAGCTTTAACCTCAACTCTACCCAAAATTCCTGAGCCTCTTGGCCTTGCTGTGCATATTTTGGAGCCTGATTAACCGAGCTTTTATAATTAATATTACCAAGTCCACCTTTGCCACCATTAGCAGCAATAAATTCTTGGCCATCTTCAATCATATCAACCAATAATTCGTCTTCCTTAAAAATTTGCGTTCCAAAAGGTACTATAATTACCAAATCTTCGCCATATTTCCCAGATTTATTGCGACCTTTTCCAGAAACGCCATTTTCGGCTTTAAAATGTTGCTTATAGCGAAAATCCACCAAGGTATTTAAGTTGGTTGTGCATTTAAAAATTACATCGCCACCTCTTCCGCCGTCCCCACCGTCGGGCCCACCTCTTGGCACATTTTTCTCTCTGCGAAAGCTAACTGCGCCATTTCCGCCTTTTCCTGATTCAATATGTATTCTGGCTTCATCAATAAATTGCATTCCTAATTTTCAATAATTGTTACCTCTTGCTCTTCTCGAAGCTGAGCATTAGACTGAGCCGCAATCAAATAAAACGGCTTTAAATATTTCTCATCTTGCTTATCGACAGTAAATAAATCGATTTTACCAGCCGCTAAATAAGCGATTTCCAAAGTTTTGCAACCAAAATTCCTTTGCGAAATATTTTTCTCATTACTAATATCAATCTGAGTATCATGTTTACACATCAGAACATTTTGCTCTTTTCTATTGCGGTTTGAAGCGCGAATTTTCTTGTTATTTAAAAATGAGCCATAGCCATTTTCGCTATAATAAAGCTCAGAGCCAATAACCTTATAAATCACACAAGCCACAGTCTGCGGCTTTTCCTCGCCATGATAATTCAAAGCAATCGCGATCGTAAAATCAGGAATCGCCCGAGACAAATTACCAAGCCCATCAATTGGCAAAACAGTAAAGCTATATTCTGCCTCTTCGTTGTTAATCACACTAGACCCATCCGAAGCAAAAATGTTATATTTCGGGCGCATCTTAGTTAGATCCTCAAAAATAATATCCTTCACTCTTTTATAGCATGAATTAGCATATTTACTTGCCGAAGCCGAATTACTCTGCAATATCTCAAGCTCAAGAAAATCCCTTCCAGTCTTTATACTAGCCTGTTCAACGGCTTTAATCATAATATTTAAATTTGCGCTATATCTCATTTTATTTTAATTTTGTAATAATAGTTTTTTAAGATTCTCCAGCTCCTCATTTTTATCAAGCTGCGCCTCTTGCCTCTCCTTTTTCACATCCTCTTCTTTAGGTATTTCATTATATCCAGGAGGAGTAATTAGCGGATCTTCTGGCTTTGAAGAGCAAGAAAAGCTAATCATTGCTATAAATATTAGGCTAATTATTTTTTTCATTGCGTTTTTTACTTAAAATTAAGTCGTCAAAAATCAAAATTGCAACTCCGACGAAAACTGCTGAATCCGCTAAATTAAAAGCTGGCCAGTGATATCCAAATAAATGAAAATCTAAAAAATCAGCCACAGCAGAGTTCTCTATTCTATCAATCATATTTCCTAGTGCACCTCCTATTATAAAGGATATAGCGTAAGATACAATCGAATTTTTACTTTTATATAGCCAAATTAGCAAAATTATGCTAATAAAAGCCACAATTATGACAAAAATCAGCTTGCTATGCTCTAAATCGTTAAACATCCCAAAGCTAACGCCTCGATTCCAGACCTTGACAATATTGAAAAAATCTGTTATAATTATATAGCGAAGCCCTTTTTCGACAAATGTCTTATCTACATACGCAAAAGCAACTTGCTTTGTTAGTAAATCTAGATAAGCTATAATGATAGCGATTACAATCCCTATCCAGAATAACTTTTTTTGGCTTAAAAAATTTTTTAAATTTTCAATCATATTTTATGAAAATAATATTTATGGGAACTCCCAATTTTAGTATTCCAGCCTTACAAAGCCTCATTGACACCAATGGTTTAGAGGTTGTAGCGGTCTACACAAGAGCCCCAGCAATTGCAAAAAGAGGTCAAAAAGTTCTAAAATCACCGATTCATGAACTTGCTTTAGCTAATAATATCAATGTTTTCACGCCCAATTCACTAAAAAGCCAAGAAGAGCTTGAAAAATTCCAAAATCTTCAAGCTGATTTGGCCCTAATTGTTGCCTATGGTTTAATTTTACCAAAAAATATTATTGAGTCAACTAAATTCGGCTGTATTAATATTCACCCTTCGCTTTTACCAAAATATCGAGGCGCAACCCCGATCCAATCCGCATTGCTAAATGGTGATAAAAAAAGTGGAGTCACCATAATCCAAATGGACGAAGGAGTTGACTCTGGGGATATCTTACTTCAAGAAGAATATGATTTAGGTGAGGGTGATGACTATCCAGTTTTAGCAGCAAAATTCGCCGATATTGGTTCTCGTTTAGCCGTTAAGGCCATTCAGGAAATAGGCAACAGTGAGTCAAAACCAGCTCCTCAAGACCATCAAAAAGCCACTTTTTCGAAAAAAATCCTCAAATCTGATGCAAAAATCGATTTAGATCAGGATTTGAGAGAAATTTTGAACAAAATCCGCGCTTTTAGCGACTTTATGACCAGTTTCATTGAATTTAAAGCTGAAAGAATCAAAATCTACAAAGCAAAAGAGGTTTTGGAAGGTGAAATTGACAAAAATTTCATTGAATTTGAAGGTGGGTCGGTTAATAAGGATTTTATCTTTAAGTGCAATAATGGTTTTTTTCAGCCGCAAATTTTGCAAAGACCGGGTAAGAAAAAGGTGAATATCGAGGATTTCTTGAGAGGCTTTAGGCTCTAGTGAGGTTAAAATTGGGGCTAAAGGGTCTTTTACTCCTCCAGATTTACATCTAAAATGACCATTTTTTACTAACATATGCCTCTTACTGAGATTATAAGAGTCGCTAAATGGCAATTAAACAAAGTGTGTACCGGGGTATCTTCTTTTAATATAAGCCCTAAAATCTCATTATTTTCAACTCTTCTTTTTTCGAAGATTTCTGCTAAAAAAGTATAAAAATATCGCACTCAATAATAAAATAAGTAGATTTGGTAAGAAATTTAACAAAGAGTCACTTTTATTAGAAAACAAAATCTGCTCACCAAATTCTTCTTCTAGATGTTTAATTATTTCTTCATCTGTCAAGCCTTGAGATATTTTGCTTCGGATAATTTGCCTTAAATCACTTGAAAACTCGGTATTAGATCCGTAAATTGATTGACCTTGACAGACTAGACATTTTACTTCTTTAAAAATCGCAAGAGCTCTTTGTTCTTGTTTTGGATCTTCTAGGTGTTTTTCAGGAGAAAGGGCGAGGGCGCCGATTGAGAAAAATAAAATTGCTAAAAAGAATATTTTATTCATAATTTACTATATCTATATTGATTTTATATCAGCTCAAGGCAAGCTACGATGTCATCTCGAACCTTTAGGTGAGAGATCTCTTGTTAACTTCGGTCAATTTTGATAACTATCGGTTTTTAACTAACAAGGGATTTCTCACTTCGCTTGAAATGACATCGAGCAAAAGAAGTGGGTCTTATACCTCAATTTCGCCGTCAAATTCTTCTTTAAAGCCACCGGTCATAATAATTTGCGAATTTTCATCACCGTCCCACTCAATTGTTAAGTCTCCACCTCTAAATCTTGTGATGATTTTGTTGCTTGGAGTTAGTCTGTACTTTATAGCCACAGCAGCCACCGCACAAGCCCCAGTCCCGCAAGCTAAAGTTTCTCCCACTCCTCTTTCAAAAACTCGGACTTCAACCATATTATCATTAACTATTCTAACAAATTCCACATTAGTTTTGTCAGGAAAAAAAGGGTGTGATTCGATCTCTTTGCCAATTTTTTGAAAATATTCATCATCCACAATAAACTCATCAAAGCATACCGCGTGCGGATTGCCAACATTTACGGTGAAGAATCTTTTATCATCATAATAAAAATCTGTGCCAAATTTTGGCTTAGTCATTTTAACCGAAATCTCATTTTCAGATTTAAAGCAATGTAGCTTGTCAACTTTGGTTTCAATTACAACTTGGTCTTGATTTTTTTCGGCCATTATCAAAGACGCAACGCAGCGAGTAGCATTCCCACAAGCCTCAGCCTCGCTTCCATCTTTATTGTAAATTCCCATGAAACAGTCGCAATCATCACCGCCAGAAGCCTTAATCACGACAAATTGATCGCAGCCGATAACTTCTCTGTTTGATAGATGAGCGATCTGCTCTTTTGTTAGTTCTAATTTTGGATTTTTCGAATTTGCCCTAGCATCAACAATTATAAAATCGTTACCAGCACCAGACATCTTTTTATAGAATATTTTGGTCATAAGCTATTTTTTACCAGCCTTCGAGACATATTCTCCGGTTTCACTTTTGATTACAATCTCATCGCCAGATTGAGTAAAAGGCGGCACTAAAACATTAACACCATTAGTCAAAACCGCAGGTTTAAAAGAAGAAGACGCAGTTTGCCCCTTCACAACTCCGTCTGCTAGCTCAACTTTTACGGTAATATTTTCTGGTAGTGAAATCGAAATTGGCTTGTCATTACAATATTCAATCGTAATTTCCATCTCATCATCCAAAAAGCGCACAGCCTCTCCGGCTAATGATTTTGGAAAATTTACAGTCTCATAACTTTCAAGATCCATCGCCATAATATCATCTTGATCAAAATATTGGAACTGGAATTTTTTTTGCTCAACATAGGCAACTTCCAAATCATCAGAAGAGGAAAATCTCGTATTGCTTTTGGTTCCATTGGAAATCTCCTTCATTTCAAGCTGCACATAAGCCCCACCTTTGCCAGGCTTAACGTGATCTTTCTTCAAGATTTTCCAAAGTTGGTTTTGATACTCAATAATATTACCAATTCTTAGTGAGTTTGCGTTAGTTTTCATTTTTTTAATCCTCAAAATTTTTAACAATATCTTCAACAACTTTTTTGGCATCACCAAAAACCATCGAAGTATTATCACGATAAAACAATTCATTGTCAACCCCAGCGTAGCCAACACTCATTGATCTCTTAACAAAGAACACAGTTTTGGCATCTTCGACATCTAAAATCGGCATTCCATAAATTGGACTCGATTTATCAGTTTTAGCAGCCGGATTTGTCACATCATTCGCCCCAATAACAATTACCACATCAGTAGATTTAAATTCGCCGTTAATATCTTCAAGCTCATAAACCTTCTCATAATCAATATTAGCCTCAGCAAGCAACACATTCATATGTCCAGGCATCCTACCAGCCACTGGATGAATCGCAAATTTCACTTCAACTCCGGCTCTTTCTAGGGTAGAAGTAAGTTCAGCCACCGCATGTTGAGCCCCAGCAACAGCCATCCCATAACCAGGAACGATAATCGCAGTTTCAGCAGACTGCATCATGAAAGCCGCATCCTCAGCATTAGCCTGCTTAAATGGCCTTTGCTCTTGCTCACCAGCCCCACCAGAAGCAGCATTCTCAGCAAAACCAGAAAAAATCACATGAATAATCGACCTATTCATCGCCTTACACATGATGTAAGAAAGAATTGCGCCACTCGCTCCAACCAAAGCCCCAACGATAATCAGCAAATTATTCCCAAGTGTAAAACCAATGCCACTAGCCGCCCATCCAGAATATGAATTTAGCATTGAAACCACGACCGGCATGTCTGCTCCGCCAACTGGCGCAATCAAAACAAAGCCAATAAACAAAGACAGAACAGCCAAAGCAATAAATAACTCCTTTGAACCTTCCATAACAAATAATACCGTTAAAGTAACGGCCGCAATCCCAGTCAAATAAGCCGCAATCTTTGGATTCTTAAATAGTGAAATTGTCGATTTCATATTACCGTTAAGTTTCAAAAAGGCAACAATTGAGCCAGTAAAAGTAATCGCACCAATCAAAACACCAAGGCCCATTTCAACTAATGAAGCAGTTTTGATCGAGCCATTTTCGATAATTCCAAACGAACTAGGTAACCAAAGCGCAGCAGCAGCAATAAACACCGCGGCCAATCCAACTAACGAGTGAAATCCAGCAACTAATTGAGGCATCGCAGTCATAGCAACTTTTTTGGCGATTAAAAATCCAATAACGCCACCAATAGCAATAGCTAGTAAAATAAACTGCAAATTTCCAATTTGCGGTGAGGATAGGGTGGTAACAATAGCCAAAGTCATCCCAGCAATTCCACAATAATTACCTTTTCGCGAAGTTTTTGGCGAAGATAAAAAATATAGCGACAGAATAAATAAAACTGCGCAGATTAAATAAGAAAAATTTACTAAATTTTGCATTTTAAAAACTAAATTATATTAAAAAAATTACTAACCAACTTGCTGCTGACCCTTGGTTGAAAGCCTTGGCATTTTGGCGTTTAGGTTGTTACCAGGTGTAAATGCTTGCCCAGCCTCAATACTTCCCCAGCCTAAATTATTCGCAGCCAAAGACTGAGAGTAATCAAGGTTACCATGAGACAAAACTGTACCATCAAAAACCGAAAATAAGTTATCGTCAAATGCCCCTGTTCCAAAAAAACCTTTTAAATCCTCAACGCTTCCAAGAGATACATTGGCATCCAAATTTGATGACTGAGCAAAGCCATCAATCGTATTTTGTGAGCCAATATTCGCCCCAAACCCTTGTCCAGTTGAAGGTAGTCCATTCCCAGCGCCATTATTTGAGGTCTGATGTATTGACTCTAATATTGCTGAATTTAGCCCTGGAGGAGACCCTCCTTCACCTGGTGCTGATGTCATAATTTCTTATTTTAAAGTTGTTGCTATTGCTGCCATATTTAAAATATCGGCAATCGAAGAGCGCATAGTCACAATTTGTACCGGCTTTTCAAAGCCATCCAAAATAGGTCCAACGACTGTACATTCCCCAACTTCTTCAAGTAATTTTGTTGCGATATTTGCCGAATGTAAACCTGGGCAAATTAAAATATTGGCCGGCTCAGTCAATCTGCAAAATGGATATTTCGACATTTTATCCATATTCAAAGCAACATCAGCAGACATTTCACCATCATATTCGAAGTCTGGGTTAATCTCATCAAGAATTTCCACTGCATCTTTGATGCGTGAAGATTCCTCTTTTAAAGCACTTCCAAAATTAGAAAACGACAAGAAAGCAACTCTTGGAGTATAGCCCATTTCTCTAACTGTATCAGCAGTCTGAATAGCAATTTGCGCCAAATGTTTGGAAGATGAAAGCTCTGAGCAAGCAGTATCGGAAATAAATATCGTCCTTCCTTTAGAAATTACCATGGATATTCCAAGGACTATTTGACCTTCTTTATTTTTAATAACTTGCCACACATCGGTTAGCGATTTGCGGTAACCGCGAGTTAAGCCAGTAACAAGACCGTCCGCCTCTCCGCATTCAAGCATAGCTGAAGCAAAAACATTACGATCGGTTTTAACCATACGATTACAATCAGAGTAAAGCACACCTTTTCTTTGTAATTTTGAATAAATATGATCAGCATATTTTTGATTCTCACCACTTATCGCAGCATTATGAATCTCAATTCCTTGTGGATTAATATTAGCCGCAACCATATTCTCAAGAATCACTTTCTCCTTACCAATTAAAATCGGCGTTCCATATTCATTATCGCGCCACATAGTAGCAACTCTAATAATTTCCGGCTGCTCACCTTCGGCAAAAATTATCCTCTTTGGTTCGCGTTGTAGCTTTTCAAAAATCATACCAAGACTATTTACAGTAGGGTCTTGTCTAGCTTTAAGCTGCATTTCATAGGCATCCCAATCTTTAATTGGCTTCCTAGCAACGCCACTTTCAACTGCAGCCTTAGCCACAGCCAAAGGAATTACGCTGATTAATCTTGCATCAAATGGAGTTGGAATGATATATCTTGGGCCAAATTTCATGTCCTTACCGCCATAAGCCTTAATAACTTCAGCCGGAACATGCTCTCTAGCAAGCTCAGCCAAAGCTTGAGCCGCTGCAATTTTCATCGCATCATTAATTTCACTGGCGCGAACATCCAAAGCTCCTCTAAAAATGTAAGGAAAGCCCATAACATTATTCACCTGATTTTCATAATCCGAGCGCCCAGTAGCCACAATCGCATCACTACGAGCCTCATGCACTTCTTCTGGTGTAATTTCTGGATCTGGATTAGCCATAGCAAAAATTACCGGATTATCAGCCATTGATTTTACCATCTCCTTGCTAACCGCTCCTTTAACAGACAGGCCCAAGAAAACATCAGCCCCAGTCATAGCATCAACCAGCGTACGATCCGTAGTTTTGGCCGCATGTTTTTCTTTCCATTGATTCATCCCTTCAGTTCTGCCTTTGTAAATCACGCCTTTTGTATCGCATAAAAGCGCATTGTCATGAGGAAGTCCCATTGACTTTAAAAGCTCTAAGCATGCAATCCCAGCAGCCCCAGCACCATTAACCACAACTTTTATATCTTCGATTTTTTTACCAGAAACATGCAGCGCATTGATAATCCCCGCAGCAGAAATAATCGCCGTTCCATGTTGATCATCATGAAAAACTGGAATATCCATTATTTTCTTTAACCTATCTTCAATAATGAAGCACTCCGGAGCCTTAATGTCCTCTAAATTAATTCCACCCCAAGTCGGGCCAAGATATTTTACAGCATTAATAAATTCTTCAGGATCAGTCGTATCAACCTCAATATCTACAGAGTCAATGTCAGCAAACCTCTTAAACAATACTGATTTTCCTTCCATAACCGGCTTAGAAGCAGCCGCCCCAAGATTTCCAAGTCCTAAAACCGCAGTACCATTCGAAATTACCGCAACATAATTTCCCTTCGCAGTATAATCGTAAGACAAATTAACATCTCTAGCAATTTCGTTACAAGGCACAGCAACACCAGGAGAGTAAGCAAGAGCAAGATCTCTTTGCGTATTTAATGCTTTTGTAGCATGCATTGCAACTTTACCAGGTTGCCCTTGAGTATGAAAAGACAAGGCTTCTAGGTCTCTAGTACTTAAATTTTTATTGTTAATCTTTTTAAACATATTTTTTTTCTTTGTTTTTTTATATAACTTATTATACTATTATAATAGTTTAAAAAATATTTGTCAAAGATTACTGATATATTTATGAAAATTATTGAAAATTACAGATTTAGTGAGTTTTTTGAAGAAAATCAACGAAATATTGAATTCCTGGTCTTTCATCACATAGAGGCTCAAGATGCTCAAGAGGCTATTGACCTATTAAAAAAGCACCAAGTTAGCTCTCACTACCTAATAGATGACAAGGGTCAGATCTTTTTACTTGTTAACGAAAGAGACATTGCTTATCACGCTGGAGTGAGTCATTTCGCGGGATTTGAAGGCCTAAACGCTAACTCAATTGGTATTGAATTACTTAATAAAGATGTCAATAATCATAAATTTAACAAAGCCCAGCTTGATTCTTTGATTAAATTATCGCAATATTTAATAGAAAAATACAATATAGAGCCAAAACACATCGTTGGACATAGCGATATTGCTTATTTTTCTCAAAATTGCGATGAGAAATTTAGTGATCAAATTGGTTGTTTAGATAGAAAAGACGACCCTTCTCATATGTTTGATTGGAGATATATGGCACAAAATGGCGTAGGAATCTTTCCTCAAGAAGAATTTATCCAAAAAGACGAGATTTTATTCAAAATTGGTGATATTGGCTCTGAAATTTGTGAAATTAAGCAAAAATTAGCAAATTTCGGCTATAAAATAGATAAAATCGACGAGAATTTTGATATTGAAATGAAAAATTTGACGCGAGTTTTTAACAGAAGATTCAACCCTAGGCAATATCTAGTCAATCCAGATGTTTGGTGGGAAAGCAGCAGTTTTTTGCTGGATAAAATATCGCACTAGGCCTTTGCAATTCCAGCAACCTTAACTAAACTTGCTCCGCTTTTTTTTAAAACTTTAGCGCAGCTATTAACAGTAGCACCACTAGTTACCACATCATCAGTCAACAATATTGCCTTATTTTTCACTAAATATTGATATTTTGGGTTTAAAATGAAGGCGTTTTCAAGATTTTTAAGCCTCTCTCTTTCATCTAACCCTTCTTGGGTTTTGGTAAATTTAGTTCTTATAAGTAAATCTGGTATAAAAACAGTTTTTTCAAGGTTTTTAGCAATATTTTTGGCCAAAATCAAGCTTTGGTTGTATTTTCTTTCTTTTAATCTCTTTTTATGAAGTGGTATTGCGGTTATTATATCTAAAATTGGCTCTTTTTTAAGTCTTTTAGTGAATATTTTAGCTAGTTTTTTACAAATATATGTGTTATCATTATATTTAAAGGATAAGATCATATTTGATATATATTTTTCGTAGCTAAAGATTATGATCGACGAATCGTAAAATGGAGTTTTATACAGACATTTAATACATTTTACCTTGTTCATTTGATTGTTTAGGGGCTTTGAGCAAATCTCGCATTTTGGCGAAGTTATAAATTTCACCTTTTTATAATGATTAAGGCAAAATAGAGATTCTTCTAATATTGCCTGGTCGCACAGTAAACAATGATTTGGATAAATAAAATTAATTATGTTTGTTAATAGTTTTTTCATGGTGTATGAATAATTTATTATTTGATAGAAAGCTTCTAAGGTATAACCAAAAAAGGCTTCACGATAATTTTAAAGACTATAATTTTTTACATCATGAGATGGCGCAAATTATGGTTGATAATATTTCATCTTTGAATGCGGATTTTTCGGATGTGGTGGAAATTTCCGCTAAAGATAGCTTCTTAACTGATTATATCACAAAAAAACAAAAAGTGAAGAGAAAAATCACTTCTTCTTTAAATAAATTTGATTTTTCTGATATTGTTTTTGATGATGAGGAGCTTCCTTTTAAAAAAGAGTCTTTTGATTTGGTGTTAAGTAACTTAAATATGCATCATATCAATAAAATTCCGGAGTTTTTATTGCAAGTTTATTCGATTTTGAAGGAAAATGGCGTTTTTATTGCCAGTTTTTTTGGTGAAGAGAATCTTTTAGATCTTAAAAAAGCCACTATAGAGGCTGAGAATGAAGTTTATGGGCAAGTTTCGCCAAGATTTATTCCAGTAATTGATATTCAAAGCGCAGCCTCTTTACTGGCAAAAGCTGGATTTAAAAACCCAGTCTCAAGCCTTGAAACTATTGACATTAGCTACTCAAATCCAATGAATATTTTAAAGGATTTAAAGTATATGGGGCAGGGTAATATTTTGAATTTACGCTCAAAATCTATGGTTACAGCGAAATTTTTAGATGAAATTTTAAAAAAATATGCTAAAATAGTTAAAAGCAATGATTTGGAAGTGAATTTAACTTACGAGATTGTCACTATTATTGGTTGGAAAAAATAACTTATTATGAAAAAATTATACATGAAAACCTACGGTTGTCAAATGAATGTTTACGATTCGGATCGTATGCAGGACTTGATGAATGCTGTTGGCTATGAAAATAATGATATTGTTGAAGATAGTGACATGGTAATTATTAATACTTGTCATATTCGTCACAAAGCTAGTGAAAAATTATTTTCTGATTTGGGTAGAATTAGACCCTTTAAGGAAAAGAAAGCGAAATCTGGCTCTCAAATGATAGTCGCAGTCGCAGGATGCGTTGCTCAGGCCGAAGGTGAAGAGATCTTCAAAAGAAGCGATGTAGTTGACATTATAGTTGGACCAGAAAGCTATCAAACTCTGCCTGACCTTGTTGGTAAAGTGATCAGAGAAAAGAAAAAGCAAATGAATCTTGAATTTATACCAGATAATAAATTCGACAATTTGCCTGAAAATAAAGCTGGAACCTCAGCAAGCTCATTTGTAACCATCCAAGAGGGCTGTGATAAATTTTGCACCTTTTGCGTAGTTCCATATACTCGTGGTGCTGAGTATTCGAGGGATGTAAAAGGTGTTTATGACGATGTTTTGAAGCTTGCCGATAAGGGTGTGAAGGAAATTTACTTGCTCGGACAAAATGTTAATGCTTATCACGGGGTAGATGAAAATGGTGGAGCGGCTTCTTTAGCTAATTTAATAGAAAAAATTGCCAAAATTGACTCTATTCAAAGGATTAGATACACAACTTCTCATCCAAGGGATATGAGTGAGGATTTGATCAAAGCCCATGGTGATATTGATAAATTAATGCCATTTTTGCATCTTCCTATTCAAAGCGGCGCAAATAGTGTATTAAAAAATATGAATAGAAAGCATACTCGTCAGGATTATTTTAAGATTATTGAAAATCTTAGAAAATCAAGGCCAGATATCGCCCTATCTTCAGACTTCATAGTCGGCTTTCCTGGCGAGACTGATCAAGATTTTGAAGATACGCTTGATCTAGTAAGGCAAGTTGGTTTTACTCAATGCTACTCTTTTAAATATTCACCAAGGCCTGGAACTCCTGGCTTTGAGTCAAAGAATCAAATTGATGAAAAGATCAAGACCGAAAGGTTGGCTATATTGCAAAAATTACTTAACGACCAGCAATATGAATTTAATAAAGGCTTTAAAGAAAAAACCATGCCAGTTTTATTTGAAAAAGAGGCTCCAAAATCAGTGAGTAAAAATAAAAAGCCAGCAAGCGACGGCAAGATCCAACTTTGGGGCAAGAGCCCTTGGCTTCAGTCAGTAATTATCGAAGTTGATAGTAAAGAAATTGCCAATAAAGTTTCTGGGCAGATTTTAGATGTAAAAATAAACCAATCAAGGCCAAGCAGCTTAATCGGTAGCCTAATAAAGTAAAATTACCTTATAAATATATTTTGGTATAAGTAAGAATCTTCAGTGCAAGATGGATGTTATGCGAAAGGCTCCAGGAAATACTAGAACCTTTGAGTTAACTTAATAGAAAAGCTTTCTATTTCGGTATCAAGAGTGTGTCTCTCGTTAATTTGAGAAGCAGGATTTGTCGGACCAGTATTATAAGTTGAAGATTCTAAATCCAACTTTTGCCTAGAATATCCAAAGCCAAGCAATACATCTTGAGTTATCGAGTAATCCAACCCAACATATAATATAGGGGTAGCAGCTCTTCCGTTTTTAGTCCCATTGCCACCAGCTCCTAGATTTGATGACCGAGCATCAATTTCATAATCTACTGATGAAAATCCATATCTGACATATGTAGCAAGACTCTTGTTTAAGTCGTAACCAACACCAATATTTGCACCATATCTAGATTTAATGGAGACATTATATCTATTATTTACATAGTTATTATAATCTAATCTATCATAAAAAACACCGTAAGTTATAAATAAATCATCTAATTGTTTACTAATTAGGGGTATGTCAAAAAATGTGAATCTGTTAAATCTAAGAGCTTTATTATATTCAAGACCAATCGAGTGATTAGTGGAAGAAAAAGAAGGGTCTACCACGGTAACTCTTGATACTCCTGCTCCAATATGCTGACCAGTAGAGCGGATAAAGGATGCACTTGCCCCAATATTATTTTGAGATAACTTCACTGTAAAATAATCACCAACGGTTTCTGCTTGTGAAATATGTATATTTGATAATATCAATAGTATTACTAGTGATAAAAGTTTATATATTTTAAATTTCATTGTGTTATATTTAAATATTTAAATTATAAATTTTTCGAAATACCTAATTTAATTGAGCGAATATCTGATTCGCTTTTTACAATAGTTAATCCACCAGTTAAAGAATCATGCTCGGAGTATAAATCTAGTTTTTGCTCTGAATATTCAACTAATATGTATAAGTTGTCATCAGCTTTATATTTAACGCCAATTCCATATATTTCTGAAGAATCCCTATTTTTGTACTTACCAAGATTGTTAGCAGAAGAGCCCAATCCTACGGAATTAGCATAGTTAGTGTTAGTGTCGGCACTAATCTGATATCCAACATCAGAAACACCATAGGACAAATAGGTAGAAAATCTATTATTGATATCATACCCAAGAGATAAATCAGTAATTATCCTGTCTTTAATTTTGTACTCAAAATTATTAGTGTCTCTAGTGCTGTTATTAATGTAATCATAACTAATAGAAGGCGCTACGAAAAAATTACTATCGCTAATTGTAATTTTTTTACCAATTTTTACAGAAAATCCATTATTGTTATCACTTACATTAGCCTTTGATGGAGAAGCTGCGCCACTAATGTTAAGTGTACGATTGCTTTGATTTGCAGTTATGATATTGATTACAACATCGTGACTCACATCATTTGAAGACAGAGAAAGATCCATATAGTAACCATCCGAGTTCGCAAAAGACTCCTGAGTAAGTGTTACCAGTGATATTAAAATATATAGTGTATAAAATTTTAATTTTTTCATTTTTTATCAAAATTATTAAGTTATACAAGTAATAATATAATTTAAAAAATTTAATGTCAACATTTTTTATTTCCTGTGTAATTTGTTTTGAAGGATCTTAGGCTGTAAAAAAATGATACAAAGGTAAAATTAACTTGACTATTTTACTTTTTTTGTTATCCTTTACTTAAGAATTTGTAATCAATATATATGTTAATTATGCGTAAAATATTTTTACCCCTAGTTACTTTATCAGCTCTATTTGCTTTTGACTTATTTGCTGCCTCATCTTACGATTATCAAAGGTCTGACAGTCATGCTCCGATAGGCGTTATGCGCGACCATGTTCACAAAAAGGGCGAAGTAATGTTGTCATACAGATTTTCTTACATGAAAATGCAAGGCTTAAGAAACAACGCTGGATCTGTTTCTGATCAATCGGCCTTGACAAGAAGAATGGTTATACCACTTGATATGCGAATGAAAATGGACATGTTTTCCGTCATGTATGGTGTGACTGATGATTTAACTGCATCTTTAATGGGAAGCGTAATTTCAAAAGAAATGAATCATAAAAAAAGAGATGGTAGTGAATTTAAAAGAGAATCTGATGGGGTGGGTGATACTAAAGTCAATTTATCTTATCAATATTATGATAATGGTAACAATAAGTTCTTAGTCAATGCCGGCTTGTCACTTCCAACTGGTGATATTGACCAAAGCTTCTCTGGTGCAAGGCTTTCATATCCGATGCAGATTGGGTCTGGTTCTTATGAATTTCTTCCAGGATTAAGCTTTATCGCTCTAAGATCTGGATATTCTTATGGTTCGCAAGTTAATGCTTCCATAAAATTGAATAGCAACAGCAATGGTTATAAATTAGGTGACAGCTACAATATTACAGCTTGGATCGCAAAAAACTTCGGCCAATCTCTATCTGTTTCAACTAGACTTGATTACAATAAAATCGAAGCAATAGAAGGAAGAGACACCACCCTAAATTCAGCAATGATAGTTACTGCGGATGCTGCTGTTTCTGACTATCAGTATATCGATGGTTTGATTGGTGCGAATTATATACTTCCAGAGTCCATGGCAAAAGATCTTAGACTCTCATTTGAAATTGGATCTGCTCTTTATCAAAAGTTTGATGATGATATGTTGAAAAGAAAGTACAAATTTGTATTTGGCGTTCAAAAAACCTTCTAAAAACATTAAAAAGGTTCAAAGGTGACTTGAAAATACACCGCGTGATCTTCTTTTTTCTGTCCATTTGCTAATTTTGATTCACCTAGCGCTCTTGAGTAAGTAACTGAAGCGTCAAAACTTCTTGAATTGTAAATGCCATTTATCCCAGCCCCAGAAAGCCTGCCTCCATCAGAGCTAACTTTGTCTTGGATTGCTCCATAATCAAAAAATGGTTCTATAGAAATATTGTATAACCTTGGTGCAAAAACGCCTAAATTCACATTCATTTTATTTCTAAGATAGTAGCCATGATCCCCAGAAATGTAATTTTCTCTAAAACCCCTAACTGAGTAATAATCGCCAATAGAAAATTGTTCAGATCCGTGTAAAGCATCTTTAGATAATTGCCCGTTAAATTCAGATGAAAAAACCACTCTTTTTCCAGCAACTTTTATAGGTTTTGTAATACTTAGATACATTCTGTAGGCTCTAAATTGGTTTGTTGCCTGATTAATGGGCTTTCCAGCGGGGTCTTGGTCGGCGTTAAATTGACGAAGACCCTGCAGCAAAGAAGGCCTAACATATATACTAAAATCTTCGAAACTCTTTGACAAAGATAGTGATAAATTCAGGATCGACAATCTTTTTCTAGTTGAACTAACTGGAGCTCCAAGTAAAGTTTCGCTGCCGGTATCTTTTATGGTAAGTAAAGATGAGACACTTAAGGAAAGTAGTCGCTCATTAATGATTGAGCGCTCCAAGCCTATGGTTTTTCTTCTTGAGTAACCATTTATGGTATATTGACCATTTTGAGAATCAACTTTACCCATATAATCAGTGTCTGAGTAATTGTAGCTCAATGTGTAATATCTAAAAGGAATGGAAATTGAGGCTATTACCGACTCCATTTCTTTTTTTGAATTACTATCGTTTAAATTATTCGTAAAAGACAAGTCGATAAGCTCCGATAAAGAAAGAGCCCCATCTATCGTAGAAGAAAAAGTCGTCCTTTTTTCTCCAGTAAAATCATTGCCCAGATTATCATGGGAAATTTTGGCGTGAACCGTGTTTGCTCTTTCATTTTTAAGAACCAAGTCGCTGTAACCATCATTTTCAGAAGGAAGTATTTTAACTTTAGCATTACTGGACTGAAGCTTGTTCATCTGGTGCAAGCCCTGATTTACATCTTTAATATCAAGAGTTTTACCATTCAAATCGCCAAAAAGCATAAATTTTTGTATCCTATCTTTAGTTTTATCCTCATTTAAAGTTAAGCTATTTATTTTACCGGGAGTAATTTCTATTTTTACCAGGCCTTGCGAAATATTTTGCTGAGGAAGTACCGCCTGACTTGTTACATAGCCTTTTTCATTGAGCTTTTTATAAATTTCCTCCCTTAAATCGGAAATAATTTCTCCATCAAAACATTTATCTAGATACTTTGAAGATATATTCTCAAGCTCTTTTAGCGAAATTAACTCATTTTCATTAAATTCAAATTTCTTGGTTTTGAAGCACTTACTTGGCTTGAAGATCATTTTTTTGGCACTAGACCTGCGTCCTTTGATAAGATTTTTTCTGCGCTCAATATTTTGCTTCTCTCTTTCTATCTGTAGGTCGTTAAGCTGTCGCTCTTCCATCCTAGAGACTTGGTCCTGATTAAGAGTATTGGGAAAAATTTGCGCTTTGGCGAATTCAATGTTAAAAAAAGCAAGGCAAAATATTCCGACAAAAAGAGAGTGCCCTTTGATTGTATGTGCTTTTGCTAGAATCATGTTGAAAATTT
Organism: Rickettsia sp.; assembly: GCA_038131245.1. GTDB lineage: Bacteria > Pseudomonadota > Alphaproteobacteria > Rickettsiales > UBA1997 > CAMCFD01. The sequence continues at coordinate 41,043 of JAYPPA010000012.1, forward strand.
CCTAGAAGCCTCTATTGTAAGACAAGGTTGATTTTAGCTTCTTTTATGGCATTATCATTAAAATCAGCAATCGCCTTTAAAGCCATTTGTTGAGATAGTGCATCCTTTGTATCACCAAAAGCCTTAACTTTAGCTTTTCTTTTGTCGACAAGCTGAATAATTCCCCATTTATCAGCAATCGCAAAAGGTTTGGATATCTCGCCTTTTTTAAGATCTTTTGTAATTTTCACTACATTTTCTGGAAATGAAGATTCGATCGAGTAATCAATAATTCCGTCATTCTTTTTAGTAACCTCATCAACAGATTTATTTTTAGCATAATAAGTAAAAGCGTTAGGATTGTTCATTAGCCTTCCGTGAATATTATTGGCTTGCTTTTCATTTTCAAGAAGGATAAAACCAAGCTTGAAATCTTGCTTATCCTCAGCCTCTTTGACCAATTCATTATATTTTGCCTGTAATTTTTCATCCGTAGTTGCATCCTTAGCAAGCTTCAAATAAAGCTGTTTTTGCAAGATAAGCGATTCAAACTCTTTGAAAGCCTCGACATAGATATCCTCTTCATCTAAATTATCCTTTTTTGCTTGTTTAATGGCAGACTCTTTTAGGATAATTCTTTTAATTAAAGATTCTTTTTGCGCAGTTGATAAATTTTCAAAAGACACATCGGCAAGTTTCTTGTCCTGAGCTTTTAAAGCATCGAGTTCCTTAATTATTTGTGATTTTGTAATCTTGCCATCGCTATAATTTGCAACGATTATTTCATCTTTTTTTGATGAAGAGGCGAGTTTTCCTCCAAATGTGGAGCAAGAAGTAGCCATAGCTAAAACAGCTATTATTGCTAAAGGTTTTTTAAAAATAGACATATCCATGGGTTTTTCGTGTTTAATTGGTAATATTTTAATATATCAATTACCATTATAGCATATTTTGATCAAAAAGTCAAGCTATTTTCAATCAAAAATACTTGCTATTTTTATTGCAATATGTACTATATATAGTACATATTCAAAAATATCGTCAAAATGAAACTCAGTAAAAGCTTTTTGCCATTATTTTTTACTCAATTTTTCGGAGCTTTCAACGATAACCTTTTCAAAAATGCCCTGGTGATTTTTGTCGCTTTTAAGGCTGCTGCTGAGTCTCAAAATGGCGAGATAATGGTAACTTTAATTGCTTTTTTATTTATTTTGCCATTTTTTCTCTTTTCAGCGATAGCCGGTCAAGTTGCTGATAAATATGATAAAGCCAAGCTAATCAGGATTATAAAACTAGTCGAAATTTTTATAATGGCCTTTGCGGGCCTTGGATTTTACCTGTCAAATTTACCAATATTGCTTTGCACCTTATTTCTCATGGCCACTCAATCAGCATTTTTCGGTCCTTTAAAGTACTCGATAATTCCACAATTACTTGAAAAGAACCAAATCTTACGCGCAAATGGTTTAATTTCTGGTTCAACATTCATCGCAATTTTACTTGGTACGATTATTGGAGGTTTGTTAATATTAGAAAAGGGTGGAGTGTTGATCGTCGTGGTTTTAACTATTATTTGCGCAATTTTCGGTTATTTTTCATCGCGTCACATTAAAAATCAAAAAACATCAGCAAAATTTTCGCTGGATTTTAATATTTTTAGACAAAGTTTACAAATTCTTAAAATCGCAAGACAAAAACAAGAGGTTTTTTTGTCAATAATTGGCATTTCTTGGTGTTGGTTCTTAGGATCGACATTTTTGGCTCAATTTCCAAATTACGCTAAAAATATTTTGTTCGCCAATCATCAAGTTGTGACTTTATTTTTAACAATGTTTTGCATTGGCGTTGCAATTGGCTCCATTCTTTGCAATAAATTATTGAAATCCAAGTCAAGCGCCGACCTTGCGCCATTTTCGCTATTACTTATCACGGTTTTTATTGTCGATTTGTTTTTCGCTAGCAAATCCTTTACCCCAATCTACAATAATGTAATACTTGGATCTTCTCAATTTATTTTGTCAAAAGGAAGTTGGCGAATTTTGCTTGATCTATTTTTGATTGCTACATTTACCGGGGTTTATGTGGTGCCGCTTTACGCTATCATTCAAACTAAAACCGACATCAAAAATCGCGCCAGAGTCATTGCTGCTTTGAACATTTACGACTCTGGGTTCATGGTTTTATCAGCCCTAATGGCCATTGGCTTATTTAGTCTGAATTTCAATAGTCTCGACATTTTTTTGGTCACGGCCATCATTAATGCTTTATTTATTTTGCCAATCTCTCACTTAGTTGATTCTTGTAAGGTTAGGGCGGTGGCTCTGCCGATATTAAAATTATTCAAGGAAAAAAATAGCAAAAAAGAATTAATAGGTATGAGTTTGTTGGTTTTAAGTGTGATAATTGTGCTTTTTGTTAAATAGTAAGACAATTTCCTTGAAATTTAAAATTAATATTGTATTCTCTTACTTAAATGAAGTAAGTAGCCACCGCCACGCAAACCTACCTTAGTAGCTTTAGAGATTTGTTGACCTAGAGTTTGTTAAGCTATTTGGCTCTTTTGACCCCTAAACTGTAGCAAAACGCTACAGTATCTAAATGAAATATTGCAAACCATTTGACATATCAAGTGTAACCCTTTAAAATTAAAGAATCGCATTAATATTGTGTGAGCCACCGCCACGCAAACCAAGAAGCACCACCCTTTAGAGATAGAGGGTGGTGTTTAGTGTATTGACTTTGTAAAAAATAAAAACAGCCACCACCACGCAAACTCAGTAAAGCCACCTCCTAGAAATAGGGGGTGGTTTTTTTGTATGTATTTCCATTGAGGTCTAAACTCCAAGAGCTTTAAAAATCTGCGATTTTTTAAAACGACTGGAAAGGTTGGACTTGTGTAGGGCTGGGGGGTGACTCTTTCCAGCCTTTTGCACCAATTCCCCTTCCATGAAGGGGTAGGGCAGGCGCAGCCTGACGGGGCGTGATTAAGAAGCAGGTTCAAGTCCAATTCCCCTTCCTTGAAGGGGTGGATTTGGTCACTTTTAGTGACCAAAGACGGGGTAGCTTGAAAATAGTTAAGTTATATCCTTGATTAAGAAGCGTAGAATTATTAAATTTCCTTCTCAAAGAACTCTATGCATTCGGATACCCCTTTTGATAATTCAAGTTTTAAATTCTTAGCATTGCTCAGAAAAAAGTATTCTTTTGAATGGTAGCTTTCTTTGTCACCCTTATATTCACAGGTTATATTTGATATCTCTTTAGATGTTTTTGTATCAATTAAACTAAAGTAGACATTAAAAACAAATAAATGGTCGTCGTAGCCCATGTACCTCACTTCTGCACTTGTTGAAACATTAGCTACATATGGATAGTTTTTGTGAATATTTGATAACTCTTTGTTGCTATTGTTAGTTGTTATCAAGGTATTCCTTTTATATTGCATTTGATATTTCTCAACCAATATACTGGAGATCGCTTCTTTTAATTTTGGGGATTGGTTTTGTAGATTGAATTCTTTTGATTGCTTGCTGCCTTTTATATTGGCAAACCATATCGCTCCATAAGGAACAAAGGTTCCAAAAAATTGTGTAGAAAACGAACTGCTTTTAAATTTTTGCAAGCGCTCCTCTTGATTTACCGTAGTAAATTCTTTATTTTTTATTTCAAGAGACTTTAGTTGGTCAATTTTAATATTATTAGAAGAGCAAGAGTTTGTAAAAAATAGGCAAGCAATTATCAACAACCCTGCGATGTTTATATTATTTTTCATAGGCTTTTAGGTTTAGTGTTGTGGCTAGTGTTTGTTTTAAGTGACTTCTTGATAAAAATAGCTAAAATACAAGGATAGGGTTATTCGTACTGACTTAACCCTATCCTTAATGTAGATCACTTAGAATCTATAGGCCGCTCCAAGACTTACAGTGCTAATCTGTGTCTCAGTTTTTAGCTTCACATTTCCAACTAAAGCTACATCTTTTTCAGTTGTAACATCAAAGCTTGAACGATTATACTCTAGAGTTATGTTAAATTTATCGGATACCTCATAGGATACTCCGGCCCCATATATAAAACCAGTGCTAGATCCCGTTTGCTCTGTTTTTACATAACTAGAGCCAAGATAATCGTTGGTAGTATATTTATAGGAGTTTGATGCAATGCCAATTGGAACATAAACAGAGAAAGCGTCAGTCACATCATAACCAATATTGGTCTTTAGAACGAGTCTCGATTTGATATCAAAATCTTGCTCATAGCCACTAGCAGGCTTTCTCGTTTTATTTTCTGAGTTTATTAATTCATAAGCAATTGATGGCATGACGAATATTCTATCAAAATTGAAAGCATGTCCATAGCTAAGACCTATGCCTCTTGAGCTATTGTCTTGCGTGCCATTGAAATAGGTATCCAGATTGCCCGTAGAGGAATCTTTGGAGGTTGCCACTTCAGTGTTGTGCTTGAGAATATTTACTCCAACATAATGGCCTTGCGTTTTGGCAAATGCTGTTGAAGAAAATAAAAGATAGGTAACAACAAGTATTAAGGTCTTTTTCATGGTGTTTGGGTTTAATTAATATAGTGTAAAATTTTGAATTAATCGGTGTAATTAAAGCAAAACTTATAATACAATTATAAGCTAAAAAAGTCCAATTGTCAAGAGGTTTTTTGGTTTATTTTGTTGAAATTGCGGTGGCTAAGGGTAGGTTAGGGGATGACTCTTCCAACTTTACGCACCAATTTCCCTTCTTTTTACCCCTTGTCATCTCGAAGCGCCTGTCATCCGAAGCTTTAGCGTAGGATGAATAGCGAGAGATCTCTCGTTAACTTCGCTCGGTCTCTTATTTCCTTTCCCCCTGGCAACACCTCCACTTCACACCCAAAAACCCTACTAACCACTGACCTTAGGTCAGTGTTCAGCCACGGATGACTCCGTCATCCCCACTAACTCCGTCATTGCGAGAATTTGCAGAGCAAATTCGCGGCAATCCATCTTCTACTCGTCATTGCGAGCCCTTTAGGGCGTGACAATCCAGAAAACAAATCCAAAAACCTCAAAACACACCCCCTAAACATCAAAAACTGTGTACCAAGGTACGTTGTTTTTAGATATTGCGCCCAAAAACTCTTAAAATCACTTTAAAGCCATTCTCAGTCATTTTTTAAGTAAAATTAGGTGTTTTTTTGCTGGTTTTTGATCGATTTAACTTGATGGTAGGTGAGGGATGTGATAAGGGAATTTTTTTTAGAATTTAGAGAAAAATTATTTAATAACAATAAATGTGCTTTAATTCTCAAACTCATACTTTCTTAATTCCTCCTCTTTATCAACTCTTGCTATTTCTTTGTGAGCATTTTCCAACTCTTCTCTAGAAAATCTATCATAAAACTCTCTTACTTTGTCACTAGAGTCATTTTTCCATTCTAAAAGGTCTTCTACCTTTTTTTTACTTTGATCTGCCCTGCCATACTTACCCCATACTACGCCGGAATTCGATAATATTATATAAAGGCGGGTATAAAAACCATCTTCACTATATAATGAGCTGTTAATTATTTGCTTGCAAACATTGTGCAGCCTTTTTACCTCTCCATAGTTGTTTAATGAAGTGTAGCTATCTAGTATCCTGATTGCAAAATCAAAGTCTGCACTATTTTTGGTTTTCACTAACTTAATAAGCTCTTTTTCAAAAGGTTCTTCAAAATCTTTAAATACTGCTTGGAAAATTTTAGCAGCTCGACACTCAAAGAGATTTTTATCTTTATCAAATTGCCCTCTAGCCATGGCAAATAATAAATCGACATTATCTATTAAATCATTTCTAAGGTCTTTATTATAAAATTCATAAGGAATAGCCTCATAACCTTTGTTGGACTTTCCTATTTCAATTCTTTTTTCAAAGAAATCTATAGCTTCTTTTGGATATTTTTTGATAACTTTAGATAAAACCTCCTCACTGCCATAATCAATATTGGCCAAAAGAAGGTTGTCGAGAATAATTTTACAGTCTTTTTTTGAACTTAAAATTCCTGCTAATCTACTGACAAGATTACCATAAATTATATTATTTGATAATTGACCATTCTTATTGATTGTTAACTTTTTTATGATTTGCAATGAAAAATCCCTGATATCTTTAGCGATTTCTTTGCTAGATAATCTTAAATGATTTTCAATTGACCCAAAGACGCTCAATAAAATATCGTTATTGAACTTCATATCTCTGTCTTCATCGCAAACATTGCTCAAAATCTTACGCAACAGGCCAATATCTATCTGATCTTTATTGCTTCCAAGGGATAAGGCGCACTCTTTTAGATATTTTTTATCCTCAACATGTTGTATAATTAGATTCTCAACCTTGTCATTATTCATTTCCACAAGTCCAGATAAAATATTTAAAATAACCTCATTATGAAAATTTTGTTCATATAAGGTTGATATCTCTTCTTTTTTATCAGAAAGAATTCTAGGGCCAAAATCTGGGTTTATTTTTACAACCTCCTTTAAGAGTTCTAAGGCTCTAATAGGCTGGTTATTTTTATTTGAACCTCTAATGACATTAAATATTCTATCTATCCATTCATTTAGATTGTCATCATTGACAGTTTTTGCATAATTCTTTATTGTCTCAGGGATTAAATTTATTTCATTCTTTGCATCTTCTTGGCTATGACCATAATAGCTTGTAAATATTGATTTATATCCCCATCCAGATCCTAAGTCTCTATAAATAATAAATTCCTTATCCTGATCTAGCTTGTCTCTGAAATTTTCTATTATCTTTTCTAGTTCTCGACTTTTTATAACAACTTTCTCATTTTTTGTATTGCTATTATTGATCCCATGCGATTTGTGATGGAGACTTGCTAAACTAGAATCCATTTTAATAAGTATTTTATACTCCTTATCTTCTATTTTAGATGTATAAAATTTAGCAACTTCTTTTTCATTATCAAGAACTAAATTATATAGATCATAATATTGGTCGTTCAACTCCTTATGCTGAGAGTTTTGCCAGCAAGACCTATCCATTGCTGTAATTACTTCTAGATTTTTCTCTACTTTGTCATCTAAAGAAGAGTTTGAAATTAGGTCGTAAATTTCTTGTAAAATTGCAATAGAATTTTCTCTAATTTCCCTAAAATCTTGCGAACTGTCAATTGATCCCCTGTGAAAAGTCATTGAATCTAAGCTAGAAGAGGTTGCGCTCGTTTCACAAGAAAGCATTTCGGAGCAAATTATGCAAATTGCTGACGAATATTTAACTTTATCATTCGGAGTTAATTTTTCTAATTCTTCAATGATTGATTTTTGAACAGTAGGTCCGATTTCTTTTAGAATATTAATATTATACTCAGAAATATTTTTTAGATTTTCTTTAACCTTGTCATTAATTCTTTTATTGTCAGATAATGAGTATTTAAGAAGTAGTTTTAAGGATTTTTTTTCATCTCCATATCTTATGTAGTTTAGTATTTCTAGGGATTTGATGATTAGATTATCTCTGTTCCAATCTTCCTTAAGATCTGATTTCGTTACTTGTATTCTTTCAACAAATTTATTTATTACCTCTAAAGACTTTTCTATTTCACGAAAAGCTAATATATTAAGTAAGGACAAGCTTTCGATTAGCTCTTCGTGACTATTGGATTCCAACAAGTTGCTAGATATGCTTTTCAGCTCCTTATCCACTAGATTTTTTATCTTATCACTATATTCTTGCTTTAAAAGCTGAGTAAGAGCCTTTTTCTTTAATTCTTTATCCACTATTCTCTCCTATTAAATCAATGATATTATCTTGTATTTTACTAAAAGCCTCTTGGCAAAGCGTTAAATCTTTTGGCAGATAAATATTACTGACTTCTTTTATCTTTTCGTTGATAACCAGGTTGTCAATAATATTATTAATTAGGTTGCTATTGCAATTATCTTTTTTAAACATTAATAAAATATTATTCTTTGTTGGTAATAGGGTTGAATATCCTAGAATTTTAGTTTTTATATTACTCTCTTTTTCGCAAGAGTTAGAAAGAAAATTATCTAATTTTTTTGTTGGCTGTTTGGTTTTTTTATTTGTGTGGTTGTCTTTGAATCGATAGCCATCATAGCATCGTTTTATTTCATTTTTTAACATCAACATGTCTTGCGATTTACATTCTTTAAAATGGTTCAATCCGTAGAGAAGGTGTTTTATAACATACTGTATGTCACAAAATTGCACTTCTGAGTTAGTATTAGAACGGCCTATGTCGATTAAAGAGTGGTCTATGTCGATTAAAATCCTCTGACCCTTCGTTAGCTGCAAGAAACCACTTTCGTTTTTTAAATTTTGATACATATATTGAGCTATATTACCAACATATTTCCACATTTTTTCTGGAGTAGCATCATGGTTGTTGTGATCAAAGTCATTTCTTTCCTGATTTTTTAATTTTATATTTTTTATCAATTTATTGTCAAATGCTGGGATGGAGACTCCACTTTCATTTTTACCGGATATGACTGAATATATTCTCAAAATATCACTATCTATTGCCTTCCTATTATCTTCATCACGAGATAAGTTTTTTATAAAGGACTCTTTTTGCAATAAGTTGTTGTTAAAAAGTCTTGTAAGTAATTCTTCTACTTTACTGATGATGGCATGAATATTTTTTGCCGTACTTTCCATTTCTTTACTTGTAGATTTTATAAAAGAATTGTTATCCACGTTTCTCAGTATTTTAATATATTTCAAAATAATTTATACTACAAATTATACCATTAAAATAATAAAAATTCCATAACTTCTTTTTAATTATTTTAATGGATATTCATCTAATTTTTGAGTTATCTATTGTTGTGTATCCACCTCCGACTACTTGCATGTATTTTGATTCTTGATAATCGTTGTTGATAGACTTGCAACTTGTAAATATAGTTATAATATTGCAAAAGTTATGAAGATGTTTTTTATTTTAATTAAAAGTTGATAAATTATCATTCTTCCACCTGAATTATTTTTCCAGTAATCACTAACTCATGATTTCTAAAAATCCAGTTCCAGAATCCAGGGATGAGTTGACGATGGGTTTCGGCAACAGCATTATTACCAAACTTATCAAACCACCTAGTGAGGCATTCTCCGCGTGGTCTTCTTTGTTTTTTGACAAGAGTTAGGGGTCTTTCTTTGATTTTTGCCCTTTGGTCACTATAACTTTCATATTGAAGATATAAATTATGACCACTAATATGTTGAGTGGAAAATAATCTAACCTTCTTTCCAATTGGCTTTACATATTTCCATGGACCAATATAAGCTAGGTTTTTTTGTTTGTTTTGTGATTCTTTAACTGTATCTGTTCTGCCATCTAGAGCAATGGAGCTACTTGAGACTAAATGACCAGATCTAGATAGTATCGAGTACTTCCTTCTCCATATATAGTCATGATTTTCCCCAATTTTCTTCCACTTATCTAGTTTAGTCAAAATAGGGCAGGTCTCTATACCTTTCTTATCAATCAAGAAATCAGCAACCTCATTAAACTCTTCTTCTGAAATGATTGGCTCATATCTCTTTGAAGAGCAAGATATCGAGATGGTTAGTATTAAAAATAATATAGCTATGTTTATTTTCTTTCTCATTGTGTATTGTTTTTATTTTGACTTTCTTTGTAAAAAGGATGGCTTTCTATTTTTGTTCTCGGATCAAGTAGGTTTTCATTTCTCCTATCTTCTGGAGTGGGTAAATTATGTTTGTCAATATAAGATTTACTCATCAAATAATGAGCGTAATCATAATTTCCTCTTACATCATGCTTATCCATATCTTTACCATGATAAATTCCTCTTGCTATATCTCCAATCAGTAAGCTTGTGGCACTTGGTGATGCTGTATATCTAACTGGATCCCTTTTATCGTGCTCATATACATTTTCAATCTTCTTATTAAGTTTGTTTACGGAATTTTCCCACTTTCCTTCGCTAACCGCTGGCCCAACAGCAACAAAAACTTGACTACTATTTATTTTATTATCACCCTTATTTCCATAATTATTAATATAGCTTCTCATGGCACCCTCTCCAATTATTGAACCTTGAGAGTGGAAAACATTATAACGCTCTATAGAGCCGCCCTCATCGCCCAAATCTCTTCTTGCATATAAATCTTCTCTTACCTCTCTCACCATCTTACTAGTATCTGGAGCTATTTCTCCTAATGTTTTACCAAGTCCGGACTCTATTAAATCACCAAGAAATCCTGAACTTGGATTATGTCTTACAACTATATTATTTTCTTCTGGAGTTAGATAGTTGGCAATCATTTTTTCTTTTGGTGTCATGATTCCATTCACTGCATATTTTTCAAAAACCAAAGCCTCTTCTCTGGTTAATTCCCTAACCTTTCCATTAACTCTTGCATAAAGCTTGGTATCATTCTCATAAAAATAATCAATTACCCCTTCAACAGGCGACGTCACTTGCCTAGAGATCTCTCCAACAACTGGAGCCTTTCCAGCCAGCTCAAGGGCCTCATCAATTAAAATAGCATTTGCTTCCAATACATCTCCGTTTAACAGCTTCTCGCTCCCCACATTAATACTCTCATTCAAACTCCCCCTAGCACCATCACTTCCCGCAAAAGCCCCAATAATTCTATTATCCACAGTCATAGCCACATCCAAAGCCCCAGTAATTGTATCTTTAGTAATTTCTTGCGTTAAGTCCATATCTCTATTTAAATTAGAAATATCTTGTAATTGATTTGCTTCATTGGTAATATTAATAACTCCGGCTCCTATTGTTGCTCTAGTAATTTGTTCTTTTTCATAACCAGAATTATTCATAGATAAAGATGTAGAGCCATTTGGATAATATCCTTTATCCTGGTTCGGGTTATTTGCGTTAGGGTTTCTTGAGCCTTCACCTAATGATATATTAGTAGAAATTCCAAATCCACTACTTTCTTGTTTTTCTGTGTCGATTATGTCACTATAAGTTAGGGTGGCTGTGTTAATTATTAGATCATTATCATTGCTGGCAATTACTGCGCCTTTAACATCGGTATTTCCATCGGTATTTATCCTCAAAGCATTATTAGCAACAATCTCAGTCTGATCGTCAACCCAGTCTCTTTCAAAGCTGCTTCTATTAGAGCTGTAGCTTAACGACCCGGACCCATTTCCACCGCCAACCCCAATACTTTGTGATTTAGATTTGGACCTAGAGGTATTTTGTAGGCTTTCTACATTTAAATCACCACCACTATTTATGGTGATGTCATTAGCGGCTAGATTTGCTCCAGAAATATTGGTGTCATTATTGGTTGAGTTAATGTTGATTGCTCCGTTATTGGCAATGATGTTGGTATTTGTATAATTTACGTTACTACTATCCGATTTACCAGTTCTTTTGGATATCTCGGCAGTTATTGAGTAGATTAATTCATCGGTCGGAGAGTTACCATGGCTTGCGCCCAAGATTACAGTTTCGGTAAAGCCTTCGGTTTTCATGGAGGATGAGGATTCACTTTTTGTGGCGATGATATTTGTATCATTAAAGCTTGTGATATTAACATCTGCATTAACAGACTGAATATTGCCTTTAATATTTGTATTGCCAACATCACTTAAATCAGGATCAGTTAAAGCAGATCCACTATCAATATTAATATCATTGACGGCTATTAAGTTGCTGGCAACTTCTTGAGAAGAATCAGAAGTAATATTTGTTTTGTCACCAGTTCTGATTAATTTAGCATCGCCATAAAAACCTAAGGTGTATTTTGTTTTATCCACTTTTTCTGCGGCGGATAGCATTTTTAGTCCAGCTAAAGTAACATTTAAACCAGCAACTGCTAAATTTGCTTCTGCATCATCAACTGCGTCTTTTGTGGCTCTACCTTCTTTTTGCAATCTTTTTATTCTACTTAAATTCTCCTTGGCCTTTTTTAAATTTTCAGCCGCCTTTACAGTATCATCAGCCGCATAGGCCGCATCAACAGCAACATGACCAACCCCAGCACTCAAAGTAAGCGTTCCTTCTCTAATTTCTGTCTCACTGCGCTGAGTGTTTTTATTAGCTGCGATATTGGTATTTCCTTCGGTGCTTGCAAGGTTAATCTCGTTATTAGAATTTAGATCGGAGCTTAAAATATCAATATCATCCTTGCTGTTAACATTTATACTACCGCCACTAGTCAAAACAGAGCCAACCTGAGTAGTTGTGGTATTTTTCGAATCTTTTTCGTAAATAGAAGTTCTTGCATCGACAGAAGCTCTGCCACGATCATAATTCATTGAGATATCGTTGTAATCTTGCTCAACATGTGATGTGGCGATAAAGGACTCATTGGTGGCGCTCGTTATCAATGTTTCACCATTTGTCGCATTAATGTTAATGTCACCATCAGCAGTAACATTGGAGGCAATTACTGTGTTATTACCATTAGTTGAATCAATATCAATATCTCCACCACTTGTAATATTGCTTGCAACGTAAGTTTTAGTTATGATTGTTTTTTTGTCAAGATCAGTGTCATAGGCTAGTTCGTCTCCACCATTGTTGCTTACTGTATAGCCATTAATCATTGCATCATTAGTATTTGTAGCAACGCCAATATCTTGACTATGAGGATTGTGATCTAAAGAGTCATTTTCTCGTTGCTGTTCTTGGGTCTGCTCTTTGTCATCAGGTTTCTTAAAAGAAAAATCTGGCATAGCGTCGCCAACAACTTTTACTAGGCCATTACTAAGCGCTGCAACGGCATTTGGATTTTTCTTCTCAGTTAAGGTGAAGCTAGAGTCGTTCTCAAAATCACTTGCTATGGTGGTATTATTTACAGAATTTACATCAAGATCGCCTATAGTATTAATGTCACTTGAGGTAATTATGGTATCTCTTCCAGAGTTTATGATCAAACTATTAACATCAATAGTTGAGGCTACTACAGTTTCGTCAGTTGAGGAGGTTATTCCGGTAAATTGTTTTTGACTTTTTTGTCCCATTGCTTCCTCATTTTCCTCAATTGTTTGTTTTTTTGCATCCGGATGCTGTACCATTAAATTAGCTGTTAAAAATGTTGAAGCTGCAAGTGTTGCAGTTTTTACAGCATCTGTCGCAAGTGAACTAGTATTAACTTTACTTTTCTGAATCGTGCTTTTGCTGTAACTTGAATCTTTAACATTTGCAATATTCACATCACCTACAGTTGAGGTAATCACAGCATCAACAGCATCAATATCTGTTCCGATAAGATCAATGTTGCTATTGGAGATAATATTTAAATCATTTCCAGCCTCTAATTTAGCTAATTGATAAGTCCGTGTCTGCGTCACATTGGACTGAATCTTGGAGTTTAAATCTCCTTCAGCTAAGTTCTGAATATAATTAACCATTCCCGAAGTAGTTGCGGCAACTGGATTGAAGCCAACTTCAGTTAATGGCTGAGTTGCAAATGCAAATGTATCCGTTACAAGTTCCGCTGTTTTTAGTGCCGCCGACACACCTGTATATTTTGCAACTGTTGCCATGCTTCTACTCTTACTGGAGTCGGAATATCGATAGCTTGTATCAGCAACGGCCGCGATCATTAGTTCGTCACCGGCGTTTATTACAATGTTATTTCCAGCCTCTAAGTTGGTTCCAACAAGATTAGTATCGGTTCCGGAAGTTAGGCTAATATCACCAGCTGCGGTTAAATCTGAATGCACATTGGTTACATCGTAAGCAATGTCTGTGGCGCTTTTGATTATCGTGGTACCTTTTTTGCTTGAAGTATTTTGCACGTAATTTGTGTCTTGACCAGCTGCAATGTTAATTGCCAGACCCGCCACCAAACCAATATCCCCACCACTACTTGTCACATTACTAGCAATAATATTAATATTCTCTTGTG
>JAYPPA010000013.1:0-52251 GCA_038131245.1 Rickettsia sp.
AGTGAAGTTGGCGCTAAGCAGGCGGAAGCGGAATTTGATGCTAATGGACAACAAGTTGGAGCTGGAATTGATGCAGTACTAAATAACGATGGAATTCAAACCGAAGTTGAGAGAAAGGATCAAGAGGTAGAAGCTGAGGATCAGTATATCACAGTAGAGGCGGCAGAAAATAAGAGTTCGACTGCTGATAAGACTGGTCAGTCAAAAGAAGGAGGATGGACTCAGAGAGTGGCTCCTGAAGGAAGGTCAGATAATAGGGGAAGCTGGGCAGATAAAGTGACTACTGGTGGCAATTCAAAGGAAAGCGAGGGGCAGACTCACTAATGAGGTCCGTGTATCAAAATACTACAGTTTGGCTAAGAGCCTTGGGGATTTCTTGCATTTTTGAAACTTGACATATATAATATAATTGGATTCATTTGTCTGCTATTTTTTACATTTTTGAAAAGGAGCTTTAAAATACCACTTTTAACTTGCAAAACTCAAAATAATCGCGCAAGAAACCGCTAAATTCAATGAGCGCATATTATTTTTCATGGGGATTGTGATTTTGAGGTCGATTTTGCCCAGTAATTCACTGGGGAAGCCGCTACTTTCTGTGCCAAAAATTAGAACATCATTGTCAGAATATTTTACTTGTCTATAGTCGGCTTTACCCTTGGTGGTTGCTAAGATTAGGCGTTTTGGCTTTGCCTTGTTTGCTAAAATTACCGAATTATAAAAAGACTCAAAATCATTATGACGGATAAGCTCAACATGATCGATATAATCCATGGCTGATCTTTTGACGCGATTGATGTCAAAAGGAAAACCGCAGGGCTCTATTATGTGCAGCGTAGCACCAAAACAGGCGCAGCTTCTTATTATTGAGCCAACATTGCCGGCGATTTCTGGACTGAAGAGCGCAATCTGCATCTAAAACTCCCTCCTGGTGCGAAAAGCGATGTCGATGGTGCCTTCGTCAAGATAGTCAAGTTCACTACCGATTGGGATTCCGTGAGCCAAGTGAGTGACTTTCAAGTCGTATTCCTTGATGTTATCGGTTAGGAAGTGGGCGGTGGTTTGGCCGTCTATGGTTGCTGAGGTGGCGATTATGACTTCTTTTACTTCGCCTTTTTTAAGTCTTTTATGAAGGGAGTTGATGTTGAGGTCGTCGATTCCAACGCCGTAAGCTGCGGATAACTTTCCACCCAAAACATGATAGAGCCCTTGGTAATTTCCAGATCTTTCTATGGCCCAGAGGTCAGAAACTTCTTCGACGATGCAAAGAATTTCCTGGTCGCGCTTTACATTTAAGCAGATTTGGCAAATTTCGCCCTCGTCAATATTGTGGCAAGTTTTGCACTTGCTAACTTTTTGCTTGAGCTCGTTTAGGGACTGGATCAGGTCGGTTAAGTCCTTTTCCTTGTTGTTGCAAAGCTGCAGGATGATCCTTTTGGCGGCTCTTGGCCCTAAAGTTGGCAGTCTGGAGAGGTTTTTCGAAACCTTTTCAATTGTATTTTGCGACATTACTTTCTAGTTGCACATTCAGAAGTTACCACATATTTGTAAGTGACGAGCTGCTCTAGGCCGACTGGTCCTCGAGCGTGAAGCTTGCCGGTGGAAATTCCCACTTCGGCGCCAAGTCCGAACTCTCCGCCGTCGGCAAATTGCGTTGAAGCATTTTGCATAACGATTGCTGAATCAATATTGTTGAAGAATTTTTGCGCTGCTTTGTCATCTTCAGTAATTATACTTTCAGTGTGGCCAGAACTGTATTTGTTTATATGTTTTATGGCTGCGGTAATTCCAGAAACTATCTTGACCGAAATTGTTTTGTTAAGATATTCGGTCGAATAATCTTTAATAGTAGCGCGCTTAATTCGAGCATCGATTTTTTGACTAGCAGGATCCCCCCTTACTTCGCAACCTTCGGCAGCTAAATCCTCAACAATTTTTGGTAAAATTTTTGATGCGATGCTTTTGTCGACAATCAAAGATTCGGTGGCTCCGCAGATTGAGACTCTTCTAAGCTTGGCATTGAAAATAATTTTTCTAGCCTTGTCAAAGTCGGCTTTTTGATGGATGTAGCTGTGGCAATTACCACTTAAATGTCTAAAAATAGGTATTTTTGTTGATTTTTCTACCGCCTCGATTAAGGAATGCCCTCCCCTTGGTATCACCACATCAATATACTTACCCATTTTTAAAAGATGCTTGACATAATCGCGATCGGCGCTGTCAATAAAGGTTACCAAATCTTGATCGAGATTAAATTCTTGCAAAGCGCTTCTAAAAATGTCGGTAAGGATTTTTGAAGAGTTGACACTTTCGCGACCACATCTTAAGATTACAGCGTTACCTGATTTTAATGCTAAAGAGGCTATGTCGATAGCGACATTTGGCCTTGATTCGAAAATTGCTAGCAAAACACCAATTGGGGTTGATATTCTTTTGATTTCAAGGTTATTTTCTCTTTTTACATGGTAGAGAATTTTGCCAACCGGGTCTTGTAGCTCACAAATGTCGCGAATTGATTTGGCAAGCCCCAAGATTCTTTCTTTATCTAGGGTTAATCGCTCAATTTTTGAACTTTCAATATTGTTTTTCTTAGAATAATCAATATCAAGTTGATTTGCCTTTAAAATGTCATCAACTTTATTTTCGATTTTACTAGCTACAGCTTGCAAAATATTGTTTTTTACCTTAGCAGAAATATTCGCACCTTTTTTAGAGGCTTTCTTTACCGCTTTACATATTTTTACTACTTCTTTACGAATTGTCATATTTATTTATTAAATTAAAAAAGACGATACCACCATTATAAACATTATTACCGCCGGTGTCAAGGTCATTGAAGAAGAAAAATCAATTTCTTTTACATCTTCTTGATCAAAAGTGTCTTTGTCTTCTTTTGTAAAATCTTGAAAAGATGGCAGGATAATTTTAAGACCAATTAACAACAAAACCAGGGCGTTTGCAAATATAATAACCATAGTAGTATTGAATTTCAAGTCTTTGGTTAGTAAAATCATGTCAATAGAGCTTAACATTGCAGGTGGAGTCAAGGATGATAAGCTTAAAAAGCAAAAGACAGCCAAAATGGTGTTGATTTTAAAGCTTGAGAAAGATCCAAGAAACTCTTCGCAGTTGGTTTTTTGCATATAAATCATAAAATTATTTAAAACCATAAAAAATAATGGCATAAATAATATGAAGGAGAAAATTAGACTGTTGACACTTTTGCCATCTTGCAAAAAGTCGATGAAAATTAACAGAAAGTTGAGGCTGAGCTGGTTGTAAATTATCAAAAAAAGGATACTTTTTATGTTTTTAGTTAAGATTAAAAGCGCCAAACTCGCTATTATCGAACAGATTAGAGTTGTTTGGATTATTGAAGTGAAATGACCAGAGACAATATAAGAAAAAATACCGATTCCAAAGAATTCTTGAGCGATGAATTTTAAGAATAACAGCTTTGCTATTGCAAAATTTATGAAAAAACCGGTCAAAATGTTATAGTTTTCGTGGTCAATTTTGTTTCTAAATATATAAAAAATTGGAAAAATGAAGCTTAAAATTAAGGATGTTAATAGCAATATTAAAATGAGGAGACTGACTTTTTGACTTGATTGCTCTAGTGGAAATGAGCCATCTATTATTTTTGGCAAAGAAGTATATTTGGTTGCTATTACTAAAACGGCAAATAGGATTAATATTTGGAAAAAGAAGAATATCTTGTAAAGTTGTAATTTTTTTAAATCTTTAGTAGAAATATGCTGAAGTAAAATGGTCAAAAATAGGCAGATAGAGATACTATATGTGACGATGCTGGTATATAAGTTAAGGGAAAAATTCGCCATATTTATTGCCCATATTGAAAGCGGCAAATATTTTAGAAAGGCAGTGATGCCTTGATTTGACTCTTGGACTTCATGAGCTCTTTGGGTATAAAATGCTAAGGCTATCCATATTATAGAGATCGCGTAGGCGATTAATATTGAACCGCTAGTGAAGTTAAACTGTAGATTTAAATGACTATTGAAAGTCAGTAAGCTGTAGGTTGAGAGGCTATCTCTGGTGGAAATTCCTATTAAAAATGCCAGAAAAATAAGAGAAAAGAGCTTCGATAGGCTAAAAGTGAACTCTAAATCAATTTCCCCTTCTTCTTTTTTTAAAAAGATGACAATGAAATTTAAAAGCGGAATTAATAAGAATATTTTGTATAAATAATCCATATTACAAAAAATTAAATAGGTTTTTTGAAAATTTTTCGATAAATGTTTCTTGTATTATTTGAGCGCTTACTATTGCGCAAAATAACAGAAAAAGAGCAAAAAAATTAACTAGAAATAGACCTGCAAACTCCAAAAAAGGGAGTTTTTTTGACTTTTCTAGGGGTTTATTTGGATAAATCATATTAATTATAATCTTAAAAAACATGACCAAGCTTGAAATATGAAATAGTAAAATAGCAATTAAGATATAAGGGTCAAAAAAATTACTAGATTCGTAAAGTTGATCATCATTATTGTCAAGAATTGCATCAAACAAAAAGAAATTAGCATAAAAAATCGGTGAAAATGACAAAGGAATTGACAAAAACATAAAAACTAGAAATAAATTGTGAGAACTTCTGCTTAAGAGGCTGTCGCTTTTTTTCAGAATTGAAATTTCGTCAATCGTAGTGACATTATATTTATTCCAAATGAAGCTTATGAAAAAGAATATTAATAAAGCGATCGAATTGTGGCTTATTATGTAGAAAAACGAGGCCATGAACGAGCTTTGATTCTTTAATGCTAGGGAAATTACCGTAAGGCAGAAAAGATTTAAACAAAAACATGTGATTTGAGACCTTAAATGCTTGTGAAACATCATCATTACCGAGCAATATAAAATTACAGCTAGGCAAATAAAGATAATGATCAAGATTGATAGATTGGAATTAAAAGCCACATAGTAAGCTTTGATTAAAAGGGCGATTAACAGGTTTAAATTGACAAATAGCAGCCAAAATAATTCACCTGATATTGCGACTGGGTCCTTGATATTTTTTGAGAAAAATACCCATAAAGGCATAAATTTTGTCAATAAAGATAGGGTGATTAAAGTGCAGGCAAGACTCACCAGCCATTTGTTGCTTGGGTCTATCTTAGAAACCAACTTGGCTAAATTCAAAGTTTCAAAATTAAAATATAAGACCGTCAGTGCTAATAAAAATAGCATAGAAGCAAAGCAGCTCATGATTAGCTGTTTTGAGCTTTGGGCGGCAGTTTTCTGCCTTTTTTGCAGCAGCAAAAGCGCAAAATAACTAAAGAAATAAAGCTCGATGAAAATAAATAAATTAAAAAGATTATTAGATATCACAATCCCAATAGCAGCAAAACAGGAAATAAAATGATTAAAAAAGTAACTTTTTAAGATTCTAGCATTATGTTCTCTTGCAAAATCTCCTTGAAATAATATTAGCTGAAAGATTTTAGCAATAATTAAAATGGTCACTAATGTAGATAAAACCAGGTCAGTTCTAAACTCTATGGGTAAAGAAACTATATCAAATGACAAATTTGACTCTATATGAGAAAGCTCAAAAGAACCAGCCGTGATCATTATTGACATGGCAAGCATTAACAGCAAAGAGGAAAAGGCTATTGATTGCGCGATGATTTTATTGCTGCCAAACAGCTGGATAGCCATTGCAGCGAAGATTGGGGTGAAGACTAATATGTAAATTAAATTATTTAACATTAATTCTTATGTTTTTAGTCAACTTTTTTTATTAAATTATTATTACTTTAGGATAAAAAAGCGTAAATTAACCCAATTATAGCATATCATGTCAATGGGTAATTTTCAAGGAGAAAATTTAATTATTTTTAACTTATGGAAAGTGGCGCCAGATATACTTTAAGAGAAAAAGTCAGTGGCTTTTTTGAAGAAACTTTCTGTTTTTGGATTATTACCTTTTTTGTCCATCATATTATCAAGTTTCTTAAGCAAGTCTTTTTCCTCTTTAGTGAGTTTTACTGGAGTTTCAATTGCGACTTTAATGTACATATCGCCCCTTCTTGATCCAGAATTTAGAATCGACATACCTTTGGATTTGAGCCTAAATTGCTGGGCACTTTGAGTTCCTTCTGGTATTTTAAGTTGAGCTTTGCTGCCATCGATTATTGGAACTTCGACTGAGCCTCCAAGTGCTGCGGTAGTGAATCGAAGTGGCACTTCGCAGTAAATATCATTGCCGTCTCTTGAGAAGAATTCGTGCTTTTTGACAAGCACAAACACATATAGGTCGCCGGCGCTTCCACCTCTTTGGCCGGCCTCACCTTCGCCGGCAACTCTTATTCTGTTGCCTTCGTCAACGCCGGCTGGAATTTTTACGGCTAGCTTTTTGCTTTTATCGACTCTACCCTCGCCGGAACATTTTGGACATGGATTTTTGATGATTTGACCTGTTCCAGCGCAGCTTCCGCAGGTTCTTTCGACTATGAAAAAGCCTTGTTGCATCCTAACCTTTCCAGCACCTTGACAGGTTTGGCAATTTGAGAATTTGTCTTTGTCTTTACTTCCGCTGCCGTCACAGCCGTCGCATTTTGCACCAACTTTGAAGCTTATGTTTTTGGTGACTCCTTCAAAGGCTTCTTTTAGGGTTATTTCAACATTGTATCTAACATCAGAGCCTCTTTGCGTTGCGCTTCTTTTTTTAGAGCCGCCACCATCGCCGAAAATATCGCCGAAATTGCTGAAGATGTCGTTAAAGTCGAAACCTTCAAAGCCACCGCCATGACCTCCGAATCCGCCACCTCCCATTGATGGACCAGAGTGGCCATATTGATCGTAGGCTGCTCTTTTTTGAGGATCTTTTAAATTTTCGTAAGCTTCGGTGGCTTCTTTGAATTTAGTGATCGCCTCTTTGTCGTCAGGGTTGCGATCGGGGTGGTACTTCATCGCAAGCTTTCTGTAGGACTTTTTTATTTCTGAATCTGAGGCGCTTTTTGAAACTCCAAGTACCTCATAATAATCTCTTTTACTCATTTTTTATTACTTTATTTAAAAATTTGACGATATATTTTATTATATAATGTCAAAAAAAGTTTTTTCAAGGGCTAGGGGGATAAAAAATAACCCAAAGGTCAATATAGCGTTTAAAATTAGGTGATTCCAGTATTAGCAGTCAATTCACTAACCCTAAATTCAACCTCGCTTACCCTAGAACTTTCCATAGCGTTATCTCTTTTTAGCGAGCCAATTTCAGAATCCAGGGAGTTGATTTGACTTTGGATTTCGGCTGCCTTGGCGCTATCTTTGCAAGAGCTTTTCTCTCTTTCTAGATTGCTTTTTTCATATTCTAGATGTGACATTTTGTTTTTATTGACCTTAATCTTGTGTTTATGTTGTGACAAGGCCATTTGAGCATTAGTAAGAAGAGTAGTGTCAGCCATTTCACTTTGCGCAGATTGGCTGCCTCCGACTGAAAGGTCGGCGGCTTTCATTAGGGCATCGTCGGTTCCAACGGATAAGGCGCTTGATAGCGATCTTCCAAACTCAATCTCGAAGTCTTTGACAATCACTTCGCTTTTTAAAGTTTCCTTATAACTTTCGTCATATTTTTGATTCGCTTGATCGAACTCGCCAACAGATTCTCTAAGGGCTTCGATTGATTGGCTGGTTGCTTCGTTACCGCTAATTTGAGCGTCAAACTGATTGATTTGATCAATAATGTCAACTTTTGTGGAATCGAGCTGTCTTTGGCTTTCAGCAGTAGCTTCTTCGGCTCTTCTTAGGAACTCTAAATGCAGCTGTTCATTGTTATAATCGCCGCTGTTCATTTTACCTTGCATAGTTTGATAATCATCGAGCATTCTTTGTCTCATTTGCTCGTCTCTAATGTTACTAATCATGAGGGCGATTTCGTTATATTGGCTAGATGATATATTTGGATCCCTCATTGCTATTTCAAGATCATTCATTGCCATATTCATGGCATTTATGTCGCCGCTCAATCCTGCGACACTGGCTCTGTAGTCGCTTATTTTCCGCTCTAGCTCTGAGGCTTTTTGAGATGATTGCGCATCACCTAGGGCGTCAATTGCCGCTTTAGTATTTTTAGCACTTTCTTCGAGGGCGGCTGCTTTGGAATTTTTTTCCTCGGCAAGCTTTTCTATATCTTTGAGCTTTGCGGCTTCTTTTTCCTGTTCTTGTTTTAAAGACTGGAGTTTTGCTGCGGCTTCTTTTGGACTAAATGATTCTAAAGAATCAGATAATCCACCAATAGAATTCAGCATAGCCTTAACTTCGAAGAGACTTAGCTCGCTATATTTTTTACCCCCCACCTCTAGATCACTTGAAAGCCTTGCATTTAGCAATCCGTCGGCCATATTTTGAGGATCGATAGTGCTGCCACTTCTGCTGGCCATCATATTTTTATAATTATTAATTATGTCATCATGAGCCTTAAGTAGGTCTTTTCTTAGCTTGCCCTCTTGCTCAGGCGTGGCATTTTTTTGAAAGCCCTTGACATCGCCAACAACTTTTGATTCTAGAGACTTCATGAAGAATCTTCGTTTTTGGTCGATATCTCTTTCTTCTTGCTTTCTTTTTTCTTCTAATTGTCTTTGGTAAACTTTGCCGTAGAATTCAGCTCTTTGCCCTTCTGCACTGTCTTTGCTATATTTAGCATCAAGTCTGCTTTTTTCGTCTCTGAAGTCACTGCCCATTAAGGATTTTCTTACGGCACTATATTCTAAGTCTTTTAGCTCTTGATTTACAGCAGCCCTGCCTCCTTCGCGGCCGAACCTTCTTGCTTTTCGTGGGTCGTAATTTTGTCTGTCGTGAGCCCTTCTTAAAAAGCCCTTTGACTCTTTTGTTACTGAACCAGCGGTTGCAACGAATTTATCATCAAATTTGGAGCTTTTTTTGAGTTTTTCAAACTGTCTATCTTTAAGATGCTTTAAGTATTTTTCTTTTGCAGCGTCACTTCCGCCAAATGCAGATTCTTTGGAAGCTTCTTGGTAGTGCATTTTTGACATCTCATCAAATAGGTTAACTCTTCTAGGCCTCCAGCCGCCTCTTGAACCGACAAAACCTTTTTTATTTTTGTATTTTTCCAAAACATTATCAACATGACTCATGCTTTGCGATGAATTTTTTGCAGCCCAGTCTCTAGCGGCCTTTTCCATTTCGGCTTTTATTTCACTACCTAGAGGAACCTTACTTGGATCGCCACTCTTAAGCTCTTGAGCTTTTTCTTTCATTGCTTTTTTCATTGGCTCTTTAAGTAGCTTTTTATCCAACCTTTTTGCAATGGTGTCACTGTTAATGTTAAGAAGGCCAGCAGAGTTAGGGTTTTGACTGGCCCAGTCTCTAAGTCCACCTTGGCTTTTGTCTTTTCCTTGCGCTGCTTTAAATGGCTCGCTCATGACATGGTTACGGATAAATTCATCCCTGTCCTTACCAGTCAGACCTTTTGCATCCGACAATTGTGTGGCTTTTTTTATACTTCCATCAATAATATTATTTCTGATCCTCTCCCTTCCGATTTTATCAAGTCCGTAACCTAGAGCTCTGAGCGGAGCCGCATTTTGAAGAAGCTGCCTACTGCCTCTAAAAGCTAAGCCTCCAGTTTTTGCAGCAGCCCTAGTGGCCATTTTCGCAGCTCCACCGAATATTTCTCCGGCTATTGAATTGCCAAGATTAAATGCTGAGGAGGCCCCAGATCCTCCAGAAGCCTGATTCGCAACTCCACCGATCGAAATAAGCTTGCCAGCTAAAGCTGGGATTTGCCCGATAATTACTTTGGTCATGTAAATTATTAGCAATACATTGACAAGCATCAAGAACCAGTCGGTTAGACTTCTGCTCAGGCCAGTCGAGGACCCTGTGGACGAAATAGTATGTACATCTTGAGCAACAAGCCACTTGAACTTAAATAGCCATAAATCCCACTCTACAATACACGCTGAATAATATAAAAGTTCGTTGAATTTACGATCTATTAAAACTACAAAAACAAACACCAGTAGGAATAATATTAACATCTCCAAGGATCTTGCTGCTATAAATGTGAGCCACTTTTTGAAATATTCATTGGTTTGCTTAAATAAAATAAATGTTATAAATACCGGCCCTAAGGCAAGGCCAATAATCATTTTTGTTAAAGTTACGCAATATATGAAGACTACTATACCCATAGTAAATAGGAAGTAGAAAATCAACATGTAAATCAGGAAAATATAGAGGAAACCAAAGAAATCATAAAAGAATAATGACCATATTTTCTTGGTGACTGCTTCGGAAAATAAGGTTCGAATAACCAAATCAATGTAGGCGAATTTTGCCCCCATTAGGTCTGGGTTAGTAGATCGAAGCTGGGCATTTCTAATGGCGTTGGTCGTGGTCTCACCTTCTAATAAAAACTGGTTAGCATATAAAGTTATTCTGTTAATAATTTGATCCATACTGTTTTTGAAAAAGGAAACAACATAGTCATTGTAAGCTTGCCAGCCATCTGCTGAGGTGAAAAAGAAAATTATACCTATCTGGAAAATTCTTACAAAAATTTCTTTGCGACTCATCTCAACTAGCCCTAGCAAACTAGTTAAACCAAAAGACGTAATGTATAAAATCAGCATTAATTTGACAATCAATATAAAGTCCTGATCTGTAACTATTGAATTATACAAAAACCGAAGAATACCCCCTTCTCTTGCTCCGGTGGTGATATCTAGCCTTCCTATGAGAACTTCTTCTATTAGATTAACAATATGCTCCATTATAAGAACATCATCATTACTATAAACTCCTGATAAAAACTCTACCTTGTAAGTTCCATAATTGTCTCGATAATAGGAATCGTGCAGCTTTAACTTTATCACCTCTCTCATGCGATGCATTTCATCGTCGCTAGGATCGGTGTCGCTACAGTCATTACCACTTTTATCGTCGTAAACTGGAGGTCCGTCTGTCGTATAGATAAAGCGCGTCCTATCCACAGTTCCTGCTGAGGTGGTTTGTATGCACCTACCCGAGCTATCTCTTGTGATTGGACACTCTTCTTCTTGCGTAAATAAATGATAAATACGCAGAGGCTGTCTGTTGCCATTGGGTCCAAAAAAGCCCATATAAAGACCCATACCTTTTTCAAATTTACAAACGGAGCCTTGTTGGTATGCTGGCTTCATTCTTGGATTGCCAAATTCAGCATGATTTGGAACGGGTACTGAGCCTGGATTTCCAGTTAAAGGATCTAGATCAGTTCCATTGTGAAACATCTTCATTTTATCAACTAAAGTGTAATGAAAGACGCAATAATCTTCGGTTGCTGGCTTACCATTGGGTAAATCATTGATTTTTTGACATGAACAAGAGTCCGAGTTTCCGACGTTGCTGGCACTTGGCGTGTTGCAACTTGCAGGAGGAGACACAATTCCATCTCTAGCAGCATTGGGCATACCAACTGGAGTTTCTCCTTCGTAACAAATACAATTTTGAGAATTTAGGTCGTTAATTCTATCAATTCCTGTTTTTAATATATTAGGAGTTACCGAGGTGTCTATTGGAACCCTTTTAGCGCAAAGCCCCATGTTACTGGAAGAGTCATCGGTTGGATCAAAGTTTCTAGTGTCAAAGCAGCTTTGTAAAGATGCAAGACTCGATGTACTGGTTGCTACTAACGACCAAGGAACCCAACCTCCGCTAATAGCTATTCTCATTGGGCCTCCTGAAGATCTAAGGCCAGTTTCTATCCAGTCAGTTGATTGATTTGGATAGTTGCCATAAACGGTTTCTGGATTAGAATTGACATCAACATAAGTTCCTCCAAAATCATCAGCAGAAATACAGCCAGTATCTTCACAGGCCGAAAAGGAAACTAAGGCAAGCAGCAAAACTATAAATTTGACTATATTATGCCTAAATTTTTGCACAAATAATTTAAGTGGTAGATTAATTACATATATAACTAATCTTACCAATAAAAATTTTAAAAACTAGGAAAAAGATGTTTTTTTTTGATTATTTTTTATTGCAAAATAATAATCAAAAATTGTGAAGTGGTACCTGCGGCCGGACTTGAACCGGCAAGGGATTAACTCCCCACGGATTTTAAGTCCGTTATGTCTACCAATTCCATCACGCAGGCAAAAAAGGTTGTAAATTTTACTAATCTTTTAACAGGACTATAATTTTCTTAGCATCAAGTATAACACATTTCATACAAAAAAGCAAGGAAATTTTGCTAATTTTGAATAATTTTTACAAAATCCTCAAAACAATAGAAGCTATCCGACGGTCCAGGCGAGCTTTCTGGGTGGTACTGAACAGAGAAAGCCTTTTTGTCCTTTAATTTAATTCCAGAAATCGTTCCGTCGAACAAAGAGCGGTGAGTGACCTCAATATTGTCCGGTAAATTTTCATCATCAACGCAAAATCCGTGATTTTGACTGGTAATTTCAACTTTTTTAGTTGCCAAATTCACTACAGGGTGGTTTGCTCCACGATGACCTTGATACATTTTTTTAGTTTTAGCTCCGAGCGCCAAAGCAAGAAGCTGATGACCAAGGCAAATTCCAAAAATAGGCACATTATTTTCGATGAGTTTTTTTATCATTTCACCGGTGTACTCAAAGGTGGCTGCTGGGTCTCCAGGGCCGTTTGACAAGAAAACACCATCGGGTTTTTGCGCCATGATTTCTTCGTAGGTTGCTTTTGCGCCAACAACTTTTACATCACAGCCAAGATCCGTCAAACACCTTAAAATGTTTAACTTTGAACCATAATCGACAGCAACTATTTTTAATTTTTTATCCTTATTTTTTTTGTAAGAATTATTTATCTGCTCCCACCTAGCCTCACTTCCCCAGCTATATTCTTTATTTAAACTAGCATCAAAAGCAAGCTCAACTCCGCTTAGATCGCCAATTTTGTTAATTTCTGCCAAAGCTTCATTTATTTTACTTTCAGTAACTTCGTCATCAAAAATAATAGCCACAGTTTTAGCGCCAGTTTTGCGAATTATTTGCGTCACTCTTCTAGTATCAATGCCGCAAATTCCAGTGAGATTATTTTTCTCAAGCCAGCTATTTAGGTGATTTTTAGCGCGGTAATTTGATGGATCGGTAATATTTTCTCGAATCACCAAGCCTTTGGCAATCGGAGTTTGCGACTCTATATCTTTATCATTCACTCCAACATTACCGATGTGAGGAAAGGTAAAAGTGACAATCTGTCCTGAGTAGGAAGGGTCAGTTAGAATTTCTTGGTAACCAGTCATGGCAGTATTAAAGCAGATTTCGCCAAATGTTGTGGCTTTTTTACCGACACCAAAACCGGTAAGCACCGACCCATCTGGAAAAATCAAAACTGCGTTTTTTGTTGCATCTAGCATATTTTACATTATAATATTTATATCTGTACAATTATAAATTAAAAATACTAAATTTTCAAGTATAAAAATGGGAAATAAAATAAAATTAGATTTAGGCAAAAAAAGCTATGATATAGTGATTGGAAGAGGGGTCGTTGCTGGGATTGGGGATTTTCTGCAAAATTCTGACAAAAATTACAGCAAAATCTTCATAATTAGCGATGAAAATGTTGCTGATTTATACCTTGAAACCGTAAGGCAGAGCATCGACTTATCCTATGGGGTTGAAAATATCATAATTGGAAGCGGTGAATCTTCAAAAGGATTTGATGCCTTTAAGGCAGTATGTGAGGCGATTTTGACCAAAGGAGTTGATCGAAATTCACTAATAATTGCACTTGGTGGCGGTGTAATTGGCGATTTGAGCGGATTTGTGGCAAGTGTCATTTTGCGCGGAATTGACTTTATTCAAATCCCAACCACCCTACTTTCAGCAGTAGACAGCTCGGTTGGCGGCAAAACTGCAATTAATAGCAAGGCCGGTAAAAACCTGATCGGAAGCTTCTATCAGCCAAAATTAGTGTTATGCGATTTGGCGTTTTTGGATAGTTTACCTAAGCGCGAATTAAAAGCTGGCTATGCGGAGGTGCTTAAATATGGACTTATCGAAGATATTGAGTTTTTTAATTATTTAGAAAAAGATTATGAAAGAATTTTAAGCAAAAAAGATGATGCTTTAGAGAAAATCATTACTCGATCTTGTGAAATTAAGGCTGATATTGTTTCAAATGATGAAAAAGAACATGGAGTTCGCGCTTTACTTAATTTTGGACATAGTTTTGGTCATGTTTTGGAGTCTGAAACGAATTATTCTAACATTTTAAATCACGGTGAAGCGGTAGCGGTTGGCATGCTTATGGCAGCAAAAATGTCGGTGAATCTTGGCTATCTGGCTCAAGATGAATATGTCAAAATTGAGACTCATTTGAAGAAAACGGGGCTAAATATAGATCTTTTAACGATTAAAAATGACTGGAAAAAGGAAAATTTTGCCAAAATTCTTCAAAAAGACAAGAAAAATAGCAATGGCAGGTTAAATTTTATCCTGTTAAATGCGATTGGTGATGCTTTTGTGGCCAAAGATATTGCGGTTGAAGAGTTTCACAAGGTGATTGATGAGTTTATCTAAAACCTATCTCTAGCAAGGAGAGCGATGCGATAATCTGGATCCTGCTTCTCATCAACAACCAAACAATTCTCAGCGCGATCAAGGAGGCCCTGACAATATTTACTTAGGTGGATTAGATGAACTTTCTTGCCCCTCTTTAGATATTTTAGGCACATATGCTCAATTGCATCCAAAGCAGAATAATCCCAAATTCGAGTATAGGCAAAGTCAATAACGATTTCCTTTGGATCATTTTCAAAATCAAACAAGTTTTTGAATGAGGATATTGAGGCGAAGAAAATCTGACCATGAATAATGTAGGTTTTCTTGGTTTTGGTAGTTTTGGTTTCAGCGTAAATATTTTTCGCACATTTCCAGGCAAAAACTAGCGCAGAAATTATTACTCCGACGATTACTGCGACAGCTAAATCAGAATAAACCGTGACTCCTGTGACTATTAAAATTACGACAAAGTCGCTTTTTGGGATTTTTCTAACTATTTTTAAAGATGCCCAGTGAAAAGTTGCGATTACTACGACGAACATAACGCCTACTAGGGCTGCGACTGGGATTTTTTCGATTAATGAGTGAGCAAAAACAATAAATGATAGCAAAAATAAAGCAGCAGCAATCCCTGAAAGCCTTTTACGCCCTCCAGACTTAACATTGATCATACTTTGACCAATCATCGCACAACCACCCATACTAGCAAAAAATCCAGCAACAACATTGGCGACTCCTTGAAAGAAACATTCGCGAGAGTTTTTACCTCTAGTTGCAGTAATATCATCGATCAAAGTTAGTGTCAATAATGACTCGATAAGACCAATCGCTGCCAAAATAATTGAATATGGAAAGATGATCCTTAAGGTTTCAAAATTAAGTGGCACCATTGGAATATGAAAATCTGGCAAACCACCAGCAATCGAAGCAAGATCTCCAACGGTTTTAGTGTCAATGTTAAAGCCAAGAACCACTGCTGAGGAAATAAGGATTCCACCAAGTGCGGCTGGGATTTTGTTGGTAATTTTTGGCAAAATATAAATTACCGCCATAGTTAAGGCAATAATTGCAAACATAACCTGAAGCTGCTCCTTTGGCATCCAAACCGATTGCCCCATCGAATTAATGACCTTAAATTGACCAAGCTGCGCCAAGAAAATTACGATCGCAAGTCCATTTACAAAACCAAGCATTACCGAATATGGGACCATTTTGATGAAGCGCCCAAGATGCAAATAGCCAGCAGTCATCTGGATCAAGCCCATAAGAATTACCGCCGCAAAGAGGTACTCAACGCCATGCTGAGAAACTAAACTTACCATGACAACCGCTAAAGCGCCAGTTGCACCAGAAATCATACCTTTTCGACCACCAAAAAGCGCAGTTATAAGGCAAACTATGAAGGCTGCATAAAGACCTGTCAAAGGAGACACACCAGCGATAAAAGCAAAAGCGATGGCTTCTGGGACTAGGGCAAGAGATACAGTCAAACCCGAAAGCAATTCGACTCTGGGGTTGCCAATAATTTCGCGCAATTTATTTTTGTAGTTTCGTAAAAATGACATGTATTTTGCTAATTTTTGTAAGAATTTTAAAGGATCTTAATATTATAATATAAGGACACTAAATTGCAAGGAGATATTTTTAACTATACTACCAAATCAATGATGATTCATTAATTTTAGGATTTTAGTAAGATTTTTTTGAGGAAAAGAGGTAGATTAGGAAAAAAAAGACGAAAATCCCCAATTATAATATTAATGTCAAATTTTATACTTGCAAGAAAAATTTGCAAAATCGATATGGAGGCTTTGTAGAGCTGCTTTTATGTCTAAGATTCACCAGATTTTAGCCTGGTGAATCTTTTTATGACATTAAATCTTAAGCTTTTTTAGCTTTGATTTCTTCTGCGACTGCGTCTGGGACTTTTTCGTAAGATTCAAAATCCATAGAATATTGCGCTCTTCCTTGAGAAAGTGAACGAAGTGCGTTTACATAACCAAACATTGTAGCAAGCGGAACTTTTGCTGTTACGACTTGGACAACATCTCTTGGCTCAAGATTCATGACTTGACCACGACGAGAGTTAATATCACCGATTACATCACCCATATATTCTTCTGGAGTGACGACTTCGACTTTCATAACTGGCTCTAGGATTACTGGTCCGGCCTTTACTACAGCCTCTCTAAACGCATATCTTGAAGCAATTTCAAAGGCAAGAACACTTGAATCGACATCGTGATAAGCACCATCAATAAGCCTAGCTTTAAGGCGCACAACTGGATAGCCAGCCAAAACACCGGTTTCTTTAGCCATTTCGATACCTTTTTGAACACCTGGAATATATTCTTTTGGAACCCTACCACCAGTAATTTCGCTTTCAAAGATGAAGTTTTCTTTTTCTTCTGGATCGGTAATTGGTTCGAAAATGATTTTAACTTTCGCGAATTGTCCAGAACCACCAGATTGTTTTTTATGAGTATAGTCAACTTCGTATGGTTTAGTAATAGTTTCACGATAAGCAACTTTAGGAGCGCCAATATTGGCGTCAACTTTAAATTCGCGCTTCATGCGGTCAACGATAATCTCAAGGTGAAGCTCTCCCATTCCTTTAAGGATGGTTTGGCCACTTTCTTGGTCAGATTCAACTCTTAGCGATGGATCTTCGGCAACTAATCTTGAAAGTGCGATACCCATTTTTTCTTGATCGGCTTGTGATTTTGGTTCTACTGAAACCTCGATAACCGATTCTGGGAATACCATTCTTTCCAGGATGATGTCGTTTCCAGACTCAACTAGAGTGTCACCAGTTGTAGTATTTTTCAAACCAGCTAGGGCAACGATATCACCAGCGTAAGCTTCTTTTAAGTCTTCACGATTATTTGCATGCATTAACAAAATACGACCGATTCTCTCTTTAGAGCCTTTAGTGGTATTGTTAACGCCAGTACCACCAGTCATGGTACCAGAATAAATACGGCAAAAAGTGATTGATCCAACAAATGGGTCATTCATGATTTTAAACGCTAGGGCTGCTAATTTTTTGTCACCACAATTGATGGTAATTGGCTCTTCAGTTCTAGAATTAATAGCAGGGATTGTTTCAATGTCAGTTGGGGCTGGCATATAGTCAACAACCGCGTCAAGTAAAGTTTGAACCCCTTTATTTTTGAAGGCAGTACCGTTTAAAACTGGAACGAAAGCCCCAGCAAGAGTACCTTTTCTGATGCAAGATTTTAGCTGCTCTTCAGTGATTTCTTCACCTTCAAGATATTTTTCCATTAAAGCGTCATCTTGCTCAACGGCAGTTTCGACTAGATGAGAACGGTATTCTTCGGCTTTTTCTTTATGATCAGCAGGAATTTCTTCATATTCAAAGTCAGCTCCCATAGTTTCATCTTTCCAAACCACCGCTTTCATTTTGATTAGATCGATAAGCCCACCATAATCCTCACCTTCATTGATTGGAAGCTGGATCGGCAAAGTAACAGCGCCAAGACGCTTTTTCATCATGTCAACGCAGCGGTAGAAATTCGCCCCTACCCTATCCATTTTGTTAACGAAGCACATTCTAGGGACATTATATTTGTTAGCTTGTCTCCAAACAGTTTCTGATTGAGGCTCTACACCTGCTACTGCGTCGAAAACTGCGACAGCGCCATCCAAAACACGAAGCGACCTTTCAACTTCAATTGTGAAATCAACGTGACCCGGGGTATCAATAATGTTGATACGGTGGTCTTTCCAAAAACAGGTAGTAGCCGCAGAAGTAATGGTAATTCCACGCTCTTGCTCTTGCTCCATCCAATCCATCGTAGCATCGCCGTCGTGAACTTCACCGATTTTATGAGACTTACCGGTATAGAATAAAATACGCTCAGTTGTAGTAGTTTTACCAGCATCGATGTGGGCCATGATACCAATATTGCGATATTTTTCAATTTGAATTTGACGTGCCATAATTTTTTAGTTAAGTTTTGTTGATTATTCTACAATAAGTTCGTCCAAAGGAGCTGGTTCTTGCTCTTGAGATCGAGCCGCGATTTGATCTGCAGCTTTTTTCCTGTATTGTGATGCCACAAGTCCAGTACCAGCAGGAATTAGTCGCCCAACAATTACATTTTCTTTCAAACCACCCAAATTGTCAACTTTACCTTGAACAGCAGCATCAGTAAGAACCCTTGTGGTTTCTTGGAATGAAGCGGCTGAGATAAATGACTTAGTTTGTAGTGAAGCTTTAGTGATACCAAGTAGAACTGGATCACACTGAGCTGGCTTAAGTCCTTGATCGATCATCTTGATGTTCATTGCTTCTAGATCATCACGATCAACTACTTCGCCTCTCAAGAAAGTTGTGTCTCCTGAATTGGTGATGCTAACTCTTCTAAGCATCATGCTAAGGATAACCTCGATGTGCTTATCATCGATTTTTACACCTTGCATGCGATATACTTTTTGCACTTCGTTAACCATATATTCAGCGAATGCTTGCATTCCTTGAATCTTAAGGATGTCGTGCGGTACAGGATTTCCATCAACAAGAATGTCTCCTTTTTTGACCGTATCGCCTTCACCAACGAATAAGTGCTTATTTTTAAGTACTGAATATTCGACTGGTTCTTGGTCGGCACCTTCTGGTTTGATGATGATTCTACGCTTAGTTTTGTAGTCCTTACCAAACTGAACTGTACCATCGATTTCACTCATAACGGCAGCATTTTTCGGCTTTCTAGCTTCGAATAGCTCAGCAACTCTAGGTAGACCACCAGTAATATCTCTAGTTTTAGAAGATTCTTTTGGAATTTTCGCAATAATGTCACCAGCTTTAACTTCGTCGCCACTTGATATATTGACAATCGTATTAACAGAAAGTTGGTAATCTTTGTCAAGAATGGTGATTCTTGGCTTAAGATCTTGCTTGCTGTGCTGTCTCCAGTCGATAACGATTTTAGTGGAAACACCAGATGTTTCATCAACTTTTTCACGAAGAGAGATGCTGTCGATAAGATCTCCATATTTTGCTGCACCATCATTTTCAGCAACGATTGGAATATTATATGGATCCCATTCTGCTAGGTGCATTCCTTTTTCTACTTTTTCATTGTTGGCGCGAACAATAGTTGCACCATAAGGAAGTTTGTAGCTGTGGATATTTGCCCCATCTTCGTCAACCAATCTGATTTCAAAGTTTCTGGCTGCAACAACAATCTTGCCTTCTCTGTTAACAATTGTTCCTTTTTTAGAGAATTTAACAACCGCATCAGAGATTGCTGAGATTGAAGATTGATCAGCACCTCTTTGAGCCGCACCACCGATGTGGAACGTTCTCATTGTAAGCTGAGTTCCTGGCTCACCAATTGATTGAGCAGCAACAACACCAATAGCCTCGCCGACTCCGACGATATTACCATTAGCAAGGTCTCTACCATAACATTGAACACAGACGCCTTTTTTAGCTTCGCAGAATAGTACAGATCTAGCCTTGATTGATTTGACTTTACTTGCTTCGATTTTTTCAGCATCGTCTTCGGTTACTATCGCGCCTTTCTTAAGCACAACTTCACCTTGTAAGTCGACTACATCTTCGGCTAAAACCCTACCAAGAGCTTGCTCTGACAATGGAACAACGACTCTGCCGTCGTCGATAACTGGCTCTAGGATCATGCCTTCTTTAGTGCCACAATCTTCAGTAGTAACGATGCGATCTTGAGCAACATCAACAAGTCTTCTAGTTAGGTAACCAGAGTTTGCAGTTTTAAGTGCAGTATCCGCCAAACCTTTTCTAGCACCGTGAGCAGAAATAAAGTACTCGGTAACGCTAAGACCCTCTTTAAAGTTCGAAGTGATCGGAGTTTCGATAATTTCACCAGATGGCTTAGCCATCAAACCACGCATACCAGCAACTTGCTTGATTTGAGCTTCAGAACCTCTCGCTCCTGAATCAGCCATCATGAAAATTGAATTCGCATCAATTGGATTAGCAAAGTCAGAGATTTTTTTCATCATTTCCTTTGAAATTGAATCAGTACATTTAGTCCATTCATCAATTACCTTGTTATATCTTTCGCCTGAAGTGATTAGACCATCTTTATATTGCTTATCTAGTTTTTTAACTTGACCAAATGAGCTTTCGATTAATTCTTCTTTTCCTTCTGGGATAATCATGTCATCTTTACCAATTGATATACCACCAAGACAAGCTTCTTTAAACCCTAGCGCCATGATACGATCACAAAACATTACAGTTTCTTTTTGTCCACAGTTTCTGTACACATAATCGATAAGCTGAGTGACTTCTTTTTTGGTCATGACTTTGTTTACAGCGTCAAAGTTACCTCTAAGCATACCAGGTAAAATTTTGTGAAGAGCGATTCTTCCAGCAGTGGTTTCTGCTCTTTTATATTCTTTTTCGCCGTCTTTGCTTTTTACTGTGTATCTGAAAAGAACTTTGCTATGCAAGTCAATCGAACCAGTAGTTATAGCATGCTCCAATTCTGAATCACTAGAAATTGACTTAGCCTCAGCTTTATCAAAGTCTTTGCCAATCATAGTTAGGTAATAAAGACCTAAAATGATATCTTGTGAAGGAACAATAATTGGCTTACCATTTGCAGGAGACAATATGTTGTTAGTTGACATCATCAAAACACGAGCTTCGACTTGGGCCTCGATAGAAAGAGGTACGTGAACAGCCATTTGGTCACCGTCAAAATCGGCGTTGAATGCTGCGCAAACTAGCGGGTGAAGCTGGATCGCCTTACCTTCAGTTAAAATTGGCTCGAAAGCTTGGATACCAAGTCTGTGAAGTGTAGGTGCGCGGTTAAGAAGAACTGGGTGCTCTTGGATAACTTCGTCAAGA
Organism: Rickettsia sp.; assembly: GCA_038131245.1. GTDB lineage: Bacteria > Pseudomonadota > Alphaproteobacteria > Rickettsiales > UBA1997 > CAMCFD01. The sequence goes on from JAYPPA010000013.1 coordinate 21,382, forward strand.
ATATCCCAAACTTCTGGCATGCCAGCCTCAACCATTTTCTTAGAAACTTTGATTGACGGAGATTTACCGTAAAGCTCTAATTTAGAGTAAATGAATGGCTTGAATAATTCTAGTGCCATTTTCTTAGGAATACCGCATTGGTGAAGCTTAAGCTCTGGACCAACAACGATAACTGAACGACCAGAATAGTCAACCCTTTTACCAAGAAGGTTTTGTCTGAATCGACCCTGCTTACCTTTAAGCATATCACTTAGTGATTTGAAAGGCTTTTTGTTAGCATTTTTAACGATAGAACCACTTCTTCCGTTGTCAAGAAGGGCATCTACTGATTCTTGAAGCATTCTTTTTTCGTTTCGAATGATTACTTCAGGAGCAGAAAGTTCGATTAACCTTCTTAGACGGTTGTTTCTGTTGATTACCCTTCTGTATAATTCGTTAAGATCAGAAGTAGCAAATCTTCCGCCATCAAGCATAACTAGAGGCCTGATATCAGGTGGAATTACTGGAAGAACATTCATGATCATCCACTCAGCTTTGTTTTCTGAACCTAGGAATTGCTCAACTAACTTAAGACGCTTGATGATTTTTTCTTTTTTAATGTCGGAAGTTTGAGTAACAAGATCATCTCTCAATTCCTTTTGTAGCTTATCCATATCAATTTTGGCAAGCATTTTTTGTACAGCCTCAGCACCCATATCAACTGTAAAACTCTCAGATCCGTGCTCTTCGCAGGCTTTTTGATACTCTTCTTCGTTAAGAATAGCACCTTCTTTCATTGATGACATTAAAGCATCGGTAACAATGTAATTTTCAAAATAAATTACTTTTTCGATTGCCTTTAGTGAAACGCCAAGAAGAGTTGAGATTCTTGAAGGTAGTGATTTTAAGAACCAGATATGAACCACAGGAGCAGCAAGCTCAATGTGACCCATTCTTTCGCGTCTAACTTTAGAAGAGGTAACTTCAACGCCACATTTTTCACAGACAATTCCTTTATATTTGATTCTTTTGTATTTTCCGCATAAACATTCATAATCCTTGATTGGACCAAAGATTCTTGCGCAGAACAAGCCTTCTCTTTCAGGTTTAAAGGTTCTGTAGTTGATGGTTTCTGGCTTCATAACTTCGCCGTAAGACCATGAGCGAATCTTTTCTGGATTGGCAACAGTGATTTTTATTGCGTTAAAATCCAACAAGTCGACTGCTGAATTTGAGCTAACACTTAATAAACCGTGAGATGAAGTACCTGTTAATGACATATTTTCCTAAATTTTATTTGATGTCTAAAAAAACTTTATTTATAAAAGAGTAGAGAATTTTTCCTCTACTCTTCTATTAATTCTATATTAAGACCAAGAGATCTAACCTCTTTGATCATTACGTTAAATGACTCTGGAATACTACAGTTAAAGTTCTGATTTCCTTGGATGATTGATTCGTAAATCTTAATCCTTCCAACCACATCATCAGACTTCACAGTAAGCATTTCTTGTAGTGAGTATGCTGCACCGTAAGCTTGTAAAGCCCAGCACTCCATCTCACCGAATCTTTGTCCACCGAAGTGCGACTTACCGCCAAGAGGTTGCTGAGTGATTAAACTATAAGGTCCAATCGATCTAGCGTGAATCTTATCGTCTACAAGATGGTGTAACTTAAGCATGTAGATATAACCTACCGTTACTGGTCTATCAAATTTACGACCAGTTTTACCATCATATAGAGTGATTTGACCAGATCTTGGAGTTCCAGACTCTTCTAAAAGATCAGATATTTGCTCTTCTTCGATTCCTTCAAATGTTCCGGTTGCAAATGGCACACCTTCTTGAAGTTTTTTAGAAAACTCAATGATTTGATCATCGTTAAGAGAATCAACATACTCTTTTTCGATATCCAAAGTGTAAATTTTTGCTAATTTAGCTCTTAGACTTTGAACGATCTGCGCTTTTTGAGCAGAAGCTTCTTCTAAAATTGCCTTGATTTGCTTACCAAGATTTTTAGAAGCAGCACCCAAGTGAGTCTCCAGAATCTGTCCAACGTTCATACGAGAAGGTACACCAAGTGGATTTAAAACGATATCCACCGGCTCTCCGTCTTCAGAATAAGGCATATCTTCCACTGGAGATATTTTGGAAACAACACCTTTGTTACCGTGTCGACCAGCCATTTTATCACCTGGTTGAAGCCTGTATTTAGAAGCTACATAAACTTTAACAACATGAAGAACGCCCTGACCAAGATCATCACCAGATTTAATTCTGACAACTGACTCGTTAAACTCTTTTTCTATTTCCTCAACTTTATTTTTGTAGGTAGAAACAGTTGATTCTGCTTTATCCATTGCTTTGTCGTCTTTAACAACGATTTTGACAAGGATATTCTTAGAAAGATTTAATAAATCTTGTGCATTTAGAGTAGTTCCAGCTTTAATAGAAGAAACTTCATTAGCAATTTTTTTGCCGTCAAAAAGTTTAGACAAAGATTCTTTGAGAGCTTTTTCTAAAAAGCTAATTCTCATGTCTTTTTCTTTCTTTAGCTTCTCAATTTTTTGCATTTCGATATAGATCGATCTTTCGTCTTTTTCTATACCTTTTCTAGAGAAAACCTTAACATCAACCACGGTACCATTGATACCAGTTGGAGCGTAAAGTGAAGAATCTTTTACATCAGATGCTTTTTCTCCAAAAATAACCCTAAGAAGCTTTTCTTCTGGAGTGACTGGGGCTTCACTTTTTGGAGTAGTTTTTCCAACAAGCAAATCACCTGGCCTAACTTCAGCACCAATGTGAATAATACCTTCTTCGTCAAGTTTAGTTAAAATATCCTCGTTAACATTTGGAATGTCACGAGTAATTTCTTCAGGCCCTAACCTAGTATCACGAGCAACTATTTCAAGCTCTTCAACGTGAATTGAGGTAAAAGTATCATCGCGAACTAATTTTTCAGAAATAACTATTGAATCCTCAAAGTTATAACCGTTCCAAGGCATAAAAGCAACTCTAACGTTTTTACCTAAAGCCAATTCACCGTTATCAACCGAGTGACCATCAGTTAAGATTTGTCCCTCTTTGATGTTTTGACCAACTTCAACTAGTGGTCTTTGATTAATACAAGTATCTTGGTTTGTTCTGATGTATTTTGTTAAATTATAGATTTTAACTTCAGGAAGACCTTCTTTTCTTGTATTAGATTCAACGACTATTTTTGATGCGTCAACATATTTTACTACACCGTCAAAATCACTTTTGATAACAGCTCCGGAGTCTGATGCTATGATAGCCTCAACGCCAGTACCCACAACAGGAGCAGCTGGTTTTAAAAGTGGAACAGCCTGTCTTTGCATGTTCGCCCCCATCAATGCACGATTCGCATCGTCATTTTCAAGGAAAGGAATCAGAGTCGTAGCAATAGAGACGATTTGTTTCTTAGAGATGTCAGCATAATCAATCTTATCAGATGTCATCATGATATATTCGCCATTTTTACGACAGCTGACAAAATCTTCAACGATTTTGCCATTTTCGTCAAGCTCTACATCACAAGGAGCGATTACATTGTCAGTCTCTTCTAGTGCAGAAAGGAAAACAACCTCGTCGGTCATAGTTCCGTTTACAACTTTTCTATATGGAGTTTCGATGAAACCGTAGTCATTAACTCTAGCATAAGTTGCAAGAGAGTTGATAAGACCAATATTTGGACCCTCAGGAGTTTCAATCGGACAAATTCTTCCGTAATGGGTCGCATGAACGTCCCTTACTTCGAAACCTGCGCGCTCTCTAGTAAGACCACCAGGTCCTAATGCAGAAAGCCTTCTTTTGTGAGTAATTTCAGATAGAGGGTTAGTCTGATCCATAAATTGAGAAAGCTGAGATGTAGCAAAAAAGTCTTTAATTGCAGTAATTAGAGGCTTTGAGTTAATCAAGTTTTGCGGCATCACAGAATCAACCTCAGATGAATTCATTTTTTCAATGATTGATTTTTCAACCCTTGACATACCGATTCTCATCTGGTTTTCGATCAATTCACCTACAGCTCTAACTCTTCTGTTAGTAAGGTTATCGATGTCATCAGTACCAAGATCAAGATGCTTGGTTTTACTTAAAATCGAAATAGTTTTTTTAATGTCACCATGAGTCAAAGAAAGAGTGTCTGAGTCTACATTTGTGCCCAATCTGTGATTCATTTTCATTCTTCCAACATCAGATAAGTGATATCTGTTTGGAGAAAAGAATAATGAGTCAAAGTAACTTTTAGCAATCTCAAATGATGAAGGAGCTTCTCCTAATTTAACTGCTTTATAAATATCATATAAAGCATCTTTTTGATTGACATTCTTATCAAGCAAAATTGTGTTATATAGGTAAGGACCAATATCCGATTTACTTGGATTTACTATTGATACTTCTTTGAATTTTAATTTTTCAAGAATTTCTAAAGATTCTGGAGTTATGATAGCTCCAGCTTCAAGAAGAAGCTCTCCAGTTTCTGGATCCATTAAATCTTGAGAAATGATGTATCCAGGAATAACATCTTGAGTAAGTATGTAAGATTCTACATTTTTAGACTTGATTTCTTCAAGTCTTTTGTGATTTAATTTAGAACCTTCTTTAGCAAAAATTTCGCCAGTTTTTGCACAAATTAAGTCATATGGAAGCTTTTTATTGCCAAAATATTCTGGATTGAAGTCAATTGCCCAGCCATTTTCAGTTAATTTAGCAACGGTATTTGAGTAAAATTCATTGATGATGTCTTGAGTTGACATGCCAATGGCTCTTAATAGGGATGAAGCTGGGATTTTTCTTTTTTTGTCAACCCTGAAATAGATTACATCTTTGCTGTCAAATTCGAAATCAAGCCAAGATCCAAGATGAGGAATAATTTTAGCGGTATATGATTTTGCGTCGTTTGATTTACTAATCTCGCTATCAAAAAAGACACCAGGAGCTCTTCTCATTTGAGAAACTATAACCCTTTCAGCGCCATTAATGATGAAGCTTGAAGTTGAGGTCATAAGAGGAATATCGCAAAGATATACTTCTTGCTCTTTAATTGAGCGGATTTCTCTAGTTTCGCTTCCTTCGACTTTATTCCAAAGGATTATTCTAAGCTGAGCATTAAGCGGCGAAGAAAAGCTTCTTCCAGCAGATAGACACTCTTGGGCGGTGTATTTTGGCTTCGCAAGAGCGTATTCCAAAAATTCTATTGTCACCTCTCCTGTGGAGTTAGTAACTGGAAAGAACGAATTAAAAACGGACTGTATCCCGATATTTTCTCTGTCTTTTGGTTCTACTCCTAATTGTAGGAATTTTTCATAAGAACCCTTTTGCAGTGATGAAAGATATGGAATCTCCATTTTATTTAAGCCGCTACCGAAACCTTTTCTCAGAGCAGCTTGGTCAAAGCTACGATTTTGAATCACTCTTGAACCCCTTATTTATTATTGTTATAAAAACCCAATTGACAATGTCAAAATAAAATATAATTTTACATAGTAAAACATACTACTTAAAGCCGCGTAATATCAATAGAGATATTAGCACGACTTTACAAAAACTACTTACTTCTTATTTTAACTCAACTTTAGCACCTGCGGCTTCAAGTTTTTTCTTGATTTCTTCTGCGTCAGCTTTAGCAACGTCAGATTTCAATGTTTTTGGAGCAGACTCAACTAAGTCTTTAGCTTCTTTAAGTCCAAGACCAGTAATAGCCCTAACTTCTTTAATAACATTGATTTTGCTTGCACCAACATCAGTTAAGACAACTTCAAATTCGTCTTTAGCTTCTGCAGGAGCAGCAGCGCCACCAGCAGCAGGAGCAGCAGGAGCAGCAAAAGCAGCGGCAGAAACGCCCCACTTTTCTTCTAGTTTTTTGCTTAAGTCAGCAAGTTGCAAAACTGTCAAACCTGATAAAGTCTCGCATAATTCTTCAATATTAGCAGTCATTTTATGATTGTTTAATAATTAATATAAATAGTTATTGTTGCTTTGCTTTTGCTTGAAACAAAGCCACCAAACCAGATTGCGGAGCATTTAATACCCTCACAAAATTCGATTGAACTCCAGTAAGTTTGGCAATAAAAGAAGCTCTTACTTCTTCTAGTGAACCAAGCTTGGCCAGATTTAAGATCTCGCCTTCTTTAACAACAGTATTGTCAAGAAAGCCAGCCTTAATTTCAAAACACTCGATTTTCTTTGCTGTATCAGTGACTATCTTAGCCAATGCTACTGGATCTTCGCAATGTAGAATTGCAGTAGGTCCTTTAAGAAATTGCGATAGAGGCTCATATTGAGTATCCTTTATTGCAATATTTACAAGTGTGTTTTTAACTATTTTCATGTGACAGTTTTTAGACCTAAGGTCAACCCTTAAATCGTAAATCTGCGACCCATCCATACCTCGGTAATGAATGATTACTACGAAATTTGACTTTTCGAGATTAGTTTTCAAATCTGATACTAACTCTGTTTTTTTGCTTTTTGTAATCGCCATAAATTATTTAATCCATTTGATGTGAGGATGTAAGATTTTTACAAATCCGGGCAAGCCCCATCGACACAAAATTTATGTTAATATTATAATAAAAAATTAGACTATATGGCTTCAGTCGGTATTTCAACCGATGGAGACATAGTAGCACTAAGATATACCTTTTTAATAAACTTACCTTTGGCAGATTCTGGCTTAGAATCTTTCAAAGTTTTCAAAACTTCTTTGATGTTTGCAACCAAATCATCAGTCTTAAAATTAGCTTTTCCAACTAGGCAATGAATTATGCCTGCTTTATCATTTTTAAAATTCACTTTACCTTTCAAAGCCTCTTCAACAGCTTTTTTAACATCAGGAGTGACCGATCCGTTTTTTGGGCTTGGCATAAGACCTCTTGGTCCAAGAACTTTAGCTACTTTACCAATTTTTGCCATAACGTCTGGGGTTGCAATACAGTAGTCAAACTCTATTTTACCTTCTTGGACATCCTTAACTAAATCGTCAAGTCCAGCCAAGGTAGCACCAGCGTCCTTAGCTTCTTTAATTTTTGCTTCATCAGCAGTAAAAACAGCGACTTTAACTTCTTTGCCAGATCCACTTGGAAGAAGCACAGCGCCTCTTACATTTTGATCAGACTGTTTAGCGTCAATTCCTAGGTTTGCAGCAAGGTCAATTGACTCAACAAATTTTCTCTTTTTATCGTTAGTAAACTCGATTACCTTAGCTACAGCTTCTTCGATTGTTGAAGCAATTACCTTTTCAGGCTGCTCATTTTTGGTATTTTTCTTAGCTTTTGCCATTTTTTTATGATTTTATACTTTAATTATTCAACAACTTCTAGACCCATTGATAAAGCAGATCCTTTTACCATTTCCATGCAAGCCTCAACTTCAGAAGCATTCATGTCAGCCATCTTCTTTTTGGCTACATTTTCAATTTGCTGCATAGTAATTTTTCCAGCAGTGTCTTTTCCTGGATTTGAAGAACCTTTTTTCAAATTAATCTCACTCATTATCAAATAAGATGTTGGAGGATTTTTAGTTGTAAAAGAGAAACTTCTGTCTTTGTAAGCAGTAATTGTAACTGGAATTGGAGTTCCCGGAGGGTAATCAAGCTTAAGAGCGTTGAATTCTTTACAGAAATCCATGATATTCAGGCCTTTTTGACCAAGGGCAGGTCCAATCGGAGGGGCAGGATTAGCTTTTCCTAGTGGAACTTGTAATTTAATAAAGCCAACTGCTTCTTTTTTCTTCGACATGATAAAATTTAATAAACTTTAATTTACAAATTGAAAATTTAACTATATATTTTAAAAAATCAAAACTTAAAAAGCCTGTTTTTACTGACTTTGTTGATTATTTTTTTAATTAATTTTCAATTTATTGATTTTTATGAAAAAACAATAAAAAACTTAAATATCTATATAAGAGATATTATTTTACACCTAATGAAATTAAAATGCAAGTACTTTTTTTATATTTTTTTAATTATTTAGCTCAACAATGGCATAGAGCTGAATTTACAGGGCCTGTTTGGAAAAAAATATATTATAATAGGAAATTTTGTTTTAATTATTAGGCTTTTTCTACCTGATTTAATTCTAATTCAACAGAAGTGGCTCTTCCGAAGATCAAAATCGCGATTTTAACCTTTCTTTTATCGGCATCGAATTCTTCAACTACGCCGCTAAATGACTCAAATGGCCCTTCGATAACATTAAGGGTTTCTCCAACCTCAAATACAATATTAGAATTGTCAGTTTGTTGATTTTGAGTTGAACTTAGAATATTGTCCATTTTCTCTTGAGATACCTCTTCTGGCTTGTTTTTACTACCTAAAAAGCCTAAAACCTTAGGAATAGCATTCAAAGCACTATAAGCATCAGAATCAATGTTAGCATTAACAAACACATAGCCTGGGAAGAGTTTTTGAGAATCTTGGACTTTTTTGCCTCTTTTGATCTTCAAAACCTCTTGAGAAGGCACCACAGCGTCCGCAACATTCTCTTTAAATATGCCTTGGGCTATCATTGACTTGATTTCGCCCGCAATTTTGTTTTCTTGGCCAGCCATTACATTTAAAATGTACCACTTATATGTGTTATTTTCTTTATTTTCCATGTCGAATTAATGTTTAACTATTACTTTTATTTAATTTATTTAGATTTTAAAAAATCAAACCTATTAATTTTGATATAACAAAATCAGAAAGCATTATTGCTAAAGCAAATATAGTGACTACGACAAATATAGTTGCAGTAGTGATGTATACCTCTTTTTTAGTTGGAATTGCTACCTTTTTCAATTCCGCAATTGTTTCCTTAAAATAGTTAATCATTTTACTAAATAAATTATATATTTTGGCAGGAGCGGGAGGACTCGAACCCCCAACCAACGGTTTTGGAGACCGCTACTCTACCAGTTGAGCTACGCTCCTAAAAACTTCTTCTAGCTTTTTGAACCTACCGATCTTGATAGACTGGGGATTCTCTTGCTAAAGGGGAAGTAAATTAGAAATATATCTATATTATATAAGGGATTTTTATATAATGCAAGTGTTTTTTAATTTTTTTTATTCTTTTGATTTAGTTGGTCTATTTCTTGCTCTACTTCTTCTTCGGAAAGGTCAGGCCTAATGGACGAAATATCCATTACATAGTGGGTTTTTCCGTAAATATCGACGATTTTTGTGGTTTTTTTGCCTTTTTTGTCGCTTTTTGACTCTTCTTCGTCAATTGCAATGTTAAATTCTTGCTTTATTTGATCGAAACCGATGTCTTTTTTGGTGGATTCAATGCTTTGACGAGCAAAATTAAGGGTTTTTTTAACTTTTGAGTATATTTTACCTAAAAAACGAGCGATTTGCGGTATATCTTCTGGTTTTATGAAAAAAACAAAGAGTAGCAATGCTACTATTAATTCTGCTAATGAAATGCCAAACATCTTATTTTAGTAAATTGGAATGAATATTGTTACTCTTAGGCCGCCAAGGGTTGGTGAGTCGAACAACTTTATCCGCCCTCCATGGGAAGTTATGGCGTCTCTTGCTATTGACATACCAAGGCCAGAGCCAGACTTGGAGGAGTCTAAGTTTCTTGATTCGTCGACTCTAAAAAATGGCTCGAAAACGCGATCTCTTTCTTCGATTGGTATTCCTGGACCGTTATCATCTATGGTAATTGTGAGGTTTTTTCGGCTTAATTTTGCCAAAACCGATACTTTTTCGCCATATCTAAGGCCATTATCTATCAGATTGACTATTGCTCTTTTACAGCTAAGAGCCTTTATGTAGGCTTGACTTTCAGGCTCTATTTGGATATCGTATTCAATATTTTTGCCAATTTTGACATAGGGGCTTATTATGTCATCTTGGATAAAGCTTTTTAGGTTGACTTTTTTCATTTTTTCACGCTCTTGGTTGCGAGCAAAGTCTAGATACTCTTCTATTAAGCTCTCCATGTCGGCGATATCTTGCTTTAGACCTTGAATAAGAGTGTCATCTTTAGACATGCTTAAGGCTAATTTCATTCTAGTGAGAGGAGTCCTAAGATCATGAGAAACACCAGACAGCATGTCGGTTCGCTGTGATATTTGCCTTAAAACCCTGGTTGCCATTTTGCTAAATTCTCTGATTAAAGAGCGTAACTCTCTTGATCCGGAGGGTTTTAACCTGGGGAAGCTTTGTCCTTGGCCGAACTTTCTAGCGGCATCCTCGAGCTTTCCTAGGGGTCTGAGCTGGTTTTTGAGGAATATTATAGCGACGATTGTACCTAAAATTGAGGTAAATATTATCCAAAGAATGAAGACATATTTACTTGAGCTGTAGATTCTTTTGGTTAAGATTTCAAAATATACTGTATTTTCACCACTTTTAACCTTGATAAACAATATATCATTGTCATTTTTTACTTTATATATCTCAAATGGTGTTAAATTTTGACTTTTGAGCTCTATTTTAAATCTGTTTAAGGGGTCAATTATCGGAAATAAATTGATATATTGGTATATTTTTTTTCTTCGCCGGCTTGAGTCGTCGATCTTTTCTAGCTTTTGTTGCGGCTTTTTATTGACAATGTAATCAATGCCGACATAGTCTACAAAACTGTCGATCTCGGCTCTTGACTTTCCTTTATGCAAAGAATCTGTTACAAAGCGCATTTCTGATGTTATCGTTCTTGAGATATTTTTACTTATAACATCTACATAGAAGTAGAAAAAAACATAGATGGCAACTACTTGAATAAAGAGGACCGGAATCGTAAAGATCAGCATAAATCTTCCGAAAAGGGACTTTGGAATGTATTTTTTTATCCTAATTAGCAACTTTATTAACGAAAATAGGTTTTTATTACTTGAATAATAAATCATTTTTATTAAAATAGCAAATGTAAATTAATAAATGAATAAGTAAATTGGTAATGAGTTACAAAATAACTGCAAAAGACTTAAATTTGTTTTATGGCCAAAAACAGGCTTTATTTGATGTCAATTTGAGCTTTAAGAAGAATACTGTGTCTGCTTTGATTGGTCCGTCTGGGTGCGGGAAGTCAAGCTTCTTAAGGTGTATAAATAGAATGAATGACACCATAGAAAGCTGTAAAATTGAAGGAGAAATTAAGATTGACGGCAAGGACATTTATAGAAAAGAACAAGATTTGGTTCTTTTGCGCGGCAAAGTAGGAATGGTATTTCAAAAACCAAACCCTTTTCCTAAAACTATTTATGAGAATGTTGCTTATGGACCTAGGATTCATGGCTTATATAATACAAAAAAGGATCTAGACAATATTGTTGAAGATAGCCTTGTAAAGTCAGGGCTTTTTGAGGAGGTTAAGGACAGGCTTCATGAGGATGCGTCGGGTCTTTCCGGTGGACAGCAACAAAGGCTTTGTATCGCTAGAACTATTTCGATAAAACCGGAGATTTTGTTGATGGACGAGCCCTGCTCTGCTCTTGATCCGATTGCGACTGCGAAAATTGAGGAGCTAATTGATGAGCTTAAAAAACAATTTACTATTGTAATTGTAACCCACTCAATGCAGCAAGCTGCAAGGGTTTCGGATATGACAGCTTTTTTTCATATGGGAAAAATTGAGGAATATGGTGATACTCAAAAAATATTCACTAACCCGGAAAACCAAAAAACTCAGGATTATATTACTGGAAGATTTGGTTAAGGGCTTTTCAAAATTACTATGAATATCACGATTATTGGATCTGGTTATGTTGGCTTGGTATCGGGGATTTGCTTTGCTGATATTGGTCACAATGTGACTTGTATAGATAAGGATAAAGGCAAGATAGAGGGGCTTAAAAATGGAGAAATCCCAATTTTCGAGCCTGGACTTGAGGAATTGCTGACCAAAAATAGTGCGCGAATTGAGTTTTCAGATGATTTGAGGCTTAATTTGGCGACTTGTGATGCAGTTTTTATTGCTGTTGGGACTCCGCAAGGAGAAGATGGGAGCGCCGATATGTCCTATGTTTTAGCGGCCGCACAGGAAGTTGATTCTTTGTGCGCTCAAATCGGCAAGGAAGATTTGGTGATTGTAACAAAATCCACCGTTCCAGTTGGCAGTGCAGATGAAATAAGGAAGGTCGTAAGGAAAGGCACTAAAGTAGCCTCAAACCCAGAATTCTTGCGCGAAGGAAATGCTATTGATGATTTTATGAATCCAGACCGCGTGGTTATTGGTTGTGACGACGAATTTTCAGCTAAGATTTTAGGTGAGATTTACAGGCCTTTGAAGCAGGCGAAGCTTGTGAGGACTTCAACTAGGACTTCTGAGCTGATTAAGTATACTTCGAATGCTTTTTTGGCTACGAAAATAGCTTTTATCAATGAAATTGCAAATTTATGCGAAGAGTCTGGGGCTAATATAAAAGAACTTGCGAAGGCTGTGGGTCTTGACTCTAGGATTGGCGAAAAGTTCCTAAATGTTGGGCCTGGATTTGGTGGATCTTGTTTTCCAAAAGATGTGTTGGCGCTTATTAATACCGCGAAAAATCATGGCGTAGATTTATCAATTATTGAGAGTGTGGATGCTTCAAATAAGAACAGAAAAGCCAGTATGGCTAGGCGTATTATTGATGCTTTAGGGGGCTCAAAAAACGCAAAAGGAAAGACTGTTGCAGTTTTTGGACTAGCATTTAAAGCCAACACAGATGATATTAGATATAGTCCAGCAATTTTTGTTACTAGAGAGCTTTTAAAAGCGGGGGTTAAGGTTCGAGCGAGTGATTTTGAGGCTATAAAAAATGCTAAAAATGAGCTTGCTGATTTTGAAAATATAGAATATTTCGAGGATTTATACGAAGCATCCAGAGGGGCTGATTTACTAGCTATACTTACTGAATGGCCAGAATATAGAGACTTGGATTTGACTTATATTAAAGAAGTTATGAATGGCGACTTAATTTGTGACTTAAGAAACATGTTGGATGAAAATAAAGTTCTATCAGTTGGCTTAAAATATGATTATATAGGAAAATACAAAAATGATTAAAAAAGATATTTCGGTACATTTGCAAGACTTCCCTAATCTTAATTTTGTTAAGGAAAATGCTAAGTTAGTGGAAAATATGGATCTGGTTAGGGCGGTATGTAGTGCGGCTTTGTCGATTCGGGATAATAAAAATTTAAGAGTGCGGTTGCCACTTGCAAAATTGAGTGTGATTGGTAAGGATGCAGCAAAAATTCTTGAATTTAAAGACGTTATTGCTGATGAAGTTAACGTGAAAAATATCGAAATTGAAGAAAATTTAGAAGGTTTGGCTGAGTTAAAATTGGCAATCAATTTCAAGAAAATTGGTGCTAAAATGGGGCCGAAAATTAAAGAAATCATGGCTGCTACAAAGTCTGGGGAATGGAAAAAAACTAGTGAAAGTGAGATTGAAATTGCTGGAGTTACTTTAAGTGGCGATGATTTTGAACTTAAACTTACACCAAAAGGTTTTGACGATAAAACTATTGCTGTACAGGCTTTGTCTGATAATTCGCATTTAATTTCTTTGGATATTGTTGTTACTGAGGAATTGAAAAAGGAAGGTGCGGCTAGGGATATTGTAAGATTAGTTCAACAGGCTCGAAAAGATGCTGATTTGGATGTTTCAGATACAATCGACTTGTTTATTGACTCAAACAATGAATACATAAAAGAGATTGCTACTAAATTTGAAAATTATATTAAAGATCAAGTTTTGGCCGAGAAAATTAACTTTACTAAAGATTTAACTTCGACGGAGTTTGTTAGCCAAGGTGTAATTGAGGATGAAGAAGTGAAAATTGGATTAATTAAAAATAAATAAAATGGCCAGACCTTCAAAAAGGAAAAATGATGAAATCAGAGAAGTTGAACTGCAAATCAATGTTAATAAATACGCTGAGGGCTCTTGCTTGATAAAAATCGGCAATACTCATGTTTTATGCACAGCTAGTGTCGAAGAAAAAACTCCGCCATTTTTGAGAGGAAAAGGCAGTGGCTGGGTAACTGCGGAATATTCAATGCTACCAAGGTCAACTCATACTAGAAACGAAAGGCCTGGAATCAAGCCAAATGGTCGCGCACTGGAAATTCAGAGGCTTATCGCGAGGTCGCTGAGGTCGGTTATAAACCTTAAGGCACTTGGGGAAAGGCAGATCACGGTTGATTGCGATGTTATTCAAGCTGATGGTGGGACTAGGTGTGCAAGCATTACTGGCGGCTATGTTGCACTTAGGTTGGCGATTGACAAGCTTCTTAAAGAGCGTAAATTAACAAGTGATCCGATTTTTGAGAGCGTGAGCGCCATTTCTTGCGGAATTTATAGGGGTGAAGTTGTTGCTGATCTTGATTATGACGAGGATTCAAATTGCGATATTGATGCTAATTTTGTTTTGAATTCCAAAGGTAATATTATCGAGGTCCAAGCTACCGCTGAGGATAAGGATTTTTCATTTGAGGAGCTGACCAAGATGTATGAACTTGCTAAAGACGGGTGCGAGAAACTTAGGAAAGAACAAGAATTTTAAAGCGAATATTTTTAATTAGCGCCCTACCCTAACGACTTACTTGAAACAATCACTTGTAAATGAGCCTTGCTATTGCTGTTTTTAAAGCCTCTGTTGCTTTCGTTGGATTTTTCGCACAAAAAAGCGAGACCGATAGCCTTTTATTATAGCATATGATGTCAAGCATAAAATTGCAAGCAAATTTTGCAAAAAATTTGATTTCAACCGGGGGCTGAATTGGTAAAGCCTACTAATGCTTGAAGTGCCTAGTTTCAATAAAATATAGAGCGATTCCATGTTTATTTGCTTCGTCGATAACTTCTGAATCACGAATTGACCCTTTTGGAGCTACAATTGCTTTAATACCGTATTTTGCAGCAATTTCAATATTGTCGGCAAATGGGAAGAATGCGTCTGAAGCTAAGAAAGATCCTTGCGCAGCACCATTATCTTGGGCTTTTTTGCAAGCAATTTCACAAGAGTCAACGCGGCTGGTTTGGCCTGCGCCGACGCCGACCATCTGAAAATCTTTGACGATCGTGATAGCGTTTGATTTGACATGTTTGCAGATATTCATGGCCAGGACGAGCTGCTCGACTTCTTTTTCGTCGACTTTGGCTGTGGTGGCTAATTCAAGGTCGGATTTGGAGATAGTTTTGCCATCATGTTCTTGAGTTAAAAAACCTCCAGAGATAGATTTTACCTGCACATCTTGAACTTTTTTAAAGTCAGCCTCGAGAAGTCTTAGATTTTTCTTTTTGGCCAAAGATTGTTTTGCGGCTTTGCTAAATGATTTGGCGATTATGACTTCAAAGAATATTTTCGAGATCTCTTGTGCGAGATCTTCCGTGACCTCGTCGTTGATTGCAACTATACCGCCAAAAGCACTTTTTGAGTCGGCTTCGAAGGCTTTTTTGAAGGCGTCCAAAGCATTTGCTGCGGTTGCTACTCCGCAGGGGTTGGCATGCTTGATTATTGCGCAAGTTGGCTCTTGGAATTCCATGGCTAGATTGTAGGCTGCGTCTGCGTCATTAAGATTGTTGTAGCTAAGCTCTTTACCTTGAAGTTGCTTTGCATTGACAATTCCACTGTTTGAATTTGAGTAGTAAGCGGCTTTTTGATGAGAATTTTCACCGTAGCGGAGCTCTTTTACTAATTTAGCCTCTATTGAAAGGGTTGCTGGCAAGTCTTTTGATGTGCCTTCAAAATAATTAGAGATTGCGATGTCGTATTTTGCAACATTTGCAAAAGCTTCCTTGGCCATTTGACGCCTGAAATTTAGATCAGTTTGACAATTATTTTCTTTTAGGGACTCAATTAGCTGCTCATATTGATCAGGATCGGTGATTACAGCCTTAAATTCGAAGTTTTTGGCTGCTGAGCGGATCATTGCTGGCCCTCCGATATCAATATTCTCGATTATTTGCTTTTCATCATCGGTTTTTTGCAAAGTTTCCACGAATGGGTATAAATTTACGACCAACAAGTCTATTGACTCTATGTTATTTTCCTTGGCTTGCTGGATATGTTTTTCATTGGTTGGAATTTGTAGTAATCCACCATGGACGCTTGGGTGGAGGGTCTTTACGCGACCATCCATGATTTCTGGGAATTTTGTAAATTCAGATATATCAATTGCGTTAATATCATTATCTTGAAGAAGTTTTTTTGTTCCTCCGGTTGATATTATTTCGATATTGCTACTTTGTAGAAATTTTGCCAATTCGACTATTCCGGTTTTGTCAGAAACTGAAATTAAGCATCTAGAAATTTTTTTCATTTTTATTGGTAAATAATTATTTTTTTATTATTATAATAGATAGGAAGTAAAAAGTCAACTTAGCTATTTAGCTTGTATTGGCGGTGCTTAACTGCTTATCCTGGTTTTTTAGTTAATTCTCTTTTTATTATTTCTTTTGTTAGCCTGATATAAGCCTGAGCACCAGAGGATTTTTGCTCATAAACTACGCCGGGAATTCCGTGAGATGGGGCTTCTGATAGGCGAACATTTCTTGGCACAGAATTTACATAAACTTTGTCTTGTAAAAATTCTCTAACATCCATCTCTACCTGCTCGGTTAATTTATTTCTTTTATCGTGCATAGTTAGAATAATTCCACTAATTTTTAATCCAAAATTTAGGTTTTCTTTTATTAAATCCAAACTTGTTAATAGGTGACTAAGCCCCTCAAGTGAGAAAAATTCACATTGCATTGGAATTAAAACTCGATCCGATGCGACAAGGGCGTTTATAGTTAAGAGGCCCAGCGATGGTGGACAATCAATTATTATGCAATCATAGTCGTAGATAACCTCTTCTATTGCATTTTTGAGACAAAACTCTCTATTTTTAACATCAACAAGCTCAATTTCTGCGGCTGTTAAGTCGACGGTTGATGTTGCGATATGCAGGCCCTTTGTTTTGTGAGGAATTATGACTTCCTTCATGGTGTACCTGCCGATCAAGGCGTCATACATGGTTTTTTGTCTTTGGTCTTGGTAAATTCCAAAGGCGGTGCTTGCATTGCCTTGCGGATCAAAGTCTAAAACTAGAGTCTTTTTTTTCATTAAAGCCAGCGATGTAGCGACATTAACTACGGTTGTGGTTTTGCCTACCCCACCCTTTTGGTTTACTACCGAAAAAACTTTTGCTCTTTTTTTACTGTCTTGTGTCATAATTTTAAAGTTTCACGTGGAACATTTATGCTTCGAGTTTCTCGAGCATGCTATATACTTTAGCAAGATCGTCAAATGCTATTGAGACCCTGCCAGAGTTTTTAAATTGATTAAATGAAATTTTAACATTGGAGTCTAAAGCTTCAGATAATTTATTTTCTAAATCAGTCACTTCGCCAGAATTAACAAATTTTATTTTTGATTCTTGCCTTGCTATTGATGGACTAGTTTTTATTTTTGTAATTTTTTCTTCGCGAACCATATCTTCGACATCTCTCACACTTAAAGAATCTTCGATAATTTTTCTTGCCAAAACTTCTGGATTATTTGAATTTGCGATTACCTTTGCATGACCTAAAGATAAAGATTTTTCATTGAGCATATTTCGAACAGCTTCGGGCAACTGAAGAAGCCTTAGTAGATTTGCAATATGAGGTCTACTTTTACCGGTTTTCTTTGCAACTTGATCTTGGGTGTAAGAAAAATCATCCATAAGTTGTTTGTATCCAGCAGCCTCTTCCATTAGAGTCAAGTCTGATCTTTGTATATTTTCAATTAGACCAAGCTCTAGAGCTTCGTGATTGTTGATTTTTTTAACAATTGCTGGTATCGAAGTGAGCCCAAGCATTTTACTAGCTCGATACCTTCTTTCTCCTGCAATAATTTCGTACTGACCAGTTTCTTCGCTTTTTCTAACTAATATCGGCTGAATTAGGCCATTCTCCTTTATTGAATCAGCAAGTTCTTGTAGCTCTTCTTCAGAAAATAATTTTCTTGGTTGGTAAACCCCCGCTACAACCCTAGACAAAGGAATTGAACTGATGGAAGAATCTTCTTGGAACTGAACATCTGAAGATTTTAAAGGTCGAGATCCTCCTTTGGACTCACCTAACAAAGCTGAGAGACCTCTACCTAATTTTTTTTCTTGTGAAGCCATATTGTTTATTATTTTTTGGTTGTTATATATTATACTCTATATGAAGAAAAATTAAATGCAATAGGTAATTTCATTTTTTTGCTATTTTTTTTATTTTTGTAAAATGTTCCATGTGGAACATTTTACAAAAATAGATGATTTTGTTAATAACTTCTAATAAATACAATAATAACAGGCTTTTTTAGGTCTATTAAGAATTTAGTTATTAACAAGGCGTTTTTTACTTTAAAAATTAACTTCTCAATTTTAGATGTTAGTAATTATAAAAGATCTCTTTATAAAAAGTCAATAAAAATTTTACTAAAAATATTACTCTTAAGAAAAGTTTTGAGAAGTGACAAAATATTGCAACTTATCTTTGTCAAAAAAATTGAATGAAAAAATAATTTTTAATAATAAAAAGCGGAGGGTTATTTTTAGATTTTAATGAATATTTTTTCCGAGATGTTCCACGTGGAACATATTAAAAAAATAAGAATTGTTAATAACTTTAGGTTTAGTTAGAAATACCAGCTTATTTCAAAGATCGATAGAAAAGTTATAAACAGGCAAGTTTAGATTAGTTATCTAGCATGTTTTTATCGTTTGGAAATACCGTGATTGGTTGATAAGACTTAGCGTCTTCAAAATCCATTGAACAGTAAGAGACTATAATGATTTTATCTCCAACTTGAGCTTTTCTTGCGGCTGGGCCATTAAGACAGATTGTCCCAGAACCTCTTCTTCCTTTTATTATATAGGTCTCAAGCCTCTCTCCATTATTGACATTTAAAATATGGACTTTTTCATTTTCAATCATATTAGCGGCGTCCATTAGATTTTCGTCTATGGTTATACTTCCAACATAGTGAAGCTCAGCCTGGGTTAGGGTGGCTTGATGAATTTTTGACTTTAGTAGTTCGATTTGCATATTATTAAGATAAGACGTCTTTCATTAGATAAAAACCAGGTTTTTGATTACTGCCCCAAATGGCAGCTCTGACTGCTCCGCTAGCGAAAACATCTCGACTAGAGGCTTTGTGAGTCAATTCAATTCTTTCACCATTTCCAGCAAATATAACACTATGGTCTCCCACAACATCACCACCTCTAAGGGCAGCAAAACCTATTTCGCCGCGCTGCCTCTTGTTATTGGTGCCAGTACGCGCCATTTGACCAACCTCTTTTAGGTTTACTTGCCTTCCTTTTGAAGCAGCAGCGCCCAAAGATAAGGCAGTTCCAGAAGGTGAGTCGACTTTCTCACGATGGTGCATCTCGACGATTTCTATATCGTAATCATCGCGCAAGATTGATGCTACTTTTTCTGTAAGGCTCATTAGTAGATTAACACCTATTGACATATTTGATGACCAAATAATTACACACGATTTTGCATAATCGGAAAGATCCTGTTTTTGCTCATCAGAAAAGCCCGTTGTACCACAAACTAAAATTTTTCCTGTCTGAGAGGCTTTTTGTGCACAATCGATACTTAGGGCAGGGGAAGAAAAATCGATCACAGCATCACAGTTAGCAAAAAATTCATCGACATTTGAGGTAATATAGTGCCCAGACTCTTCTTTGCCTAAAAAAGCGCCAATATCGACTCCATCAAAACCATTTCCTTGCCTAACAAGCCCCGCAGAAAGCTGCGCAATTGGGTCTTGGTCGACAAGCTTAGCGATAGTTCTACCCATTTTTCCAGCAATTCCTGTAACTCCTATTTTCATGAGATAGTTATAATAAATTAAGTATATATTTAATTATATTATATTTTGAAATAAAAATCAATGAGTTTTTGCAATACTATTTATATGTCAAAAATACTTGCAAAAATTAATTTGACATATATTGTATAATTAGGGATATTTGTATCTCAAATTTTGTATCAAGATTTATCTGTTGCATTTTAGGGCTATTTTTGTAGCATTTTAGGCGCTTTACCTAGCGCTGTATCTGACAAAAATAAGATGCCAAGTGGAGCAAATTGATTTTGCTTTAGATAAATATAAAATTTAGTTAAGAGTTACTTATTTATATTATAAAGCGATATTTGCCTCTTGCGCCCATAATTCTTCGATGATATGGAGGTTTTAGAAAATATTTTTACAGAAATGTACTTGCCTTTTAAGAAAAAATAATGTATAATTGGGTGATATTTGTAATTAATAATAGATAGTCATATGACAGACAAAAAAACCACCCTTGAAATAGTTAAATCAGGCAGTTCTTCTGATGAAATAGTTCCAGTATCGATAGTCACTGAGGTAAAAAAATCATACCTAGATTACGCGATGAGCGTGATTATTTCTCGTGCGATTCCTGATGTTTGTGATGGCTTAAAGCCAGTACATAGAAGGATCTTGTATGTTATGCATGAGGGTCATTACGATTACAATAAGCCGTTTAAAAAATCCGCAAGAATAGTTGGTGAAGTGATGGGTAAGTACCACCCGCATGGTGATGCTGCGATTTACGAGTCTTTAGTTAGAATGGCTCAAGACTTTTCGATGAGGCTTCCTTTGATTGATGGACAGGGTAACTTTGGTTCGATTGATGATGATCCGGCTGCTGCGATGCGTTATACTGAATCTAGGCTTGAGAAGGTTGCTCACACTATGCTTGAGGATTTAGACAAGGATACTGTTGATTTTATGCCTAACTATGATGGCAGTGAGATGGAGCCCAGGGTTATGCCTGCGCGCTTTCCAAATTTGCTTGTGAATGGATCTGGTGGTATTGCGGTTGGTATGGCGACGAACATTCCTCCGCATAATTTAGGAGAGGTTATTGACGGCGTTTTGGCTTATATTGACAATAGAGATGTAACAATTGAAGAGCTGATTAAGATTATTCCAGGCCCGGACTTTCCGACTGGTGGTATTATTTTAGGTAGGGGTGGCTATAACTCTGCGGCTCATACTGGTAGGGGTTCAGTTGTTATGAGAGGTCGTCATAAAATCGAAAAAGTTACCGCCAATAAAAACGCGATTATTATTACCGAAGTTCCATATCAGGTTAATAAGGCCAAATTAGTGGAAAAAATTGCTGAATTGGTTAAGGAAAAGAAAATTGAGGGGATTTCTGACCTTCGTGATGAATCTAGTAGAGACGGGATTCGAGTGGTTATTGAGCTCAAGAAAGACGCGATGGAAGAGGTAATTATCAACCAACTTTACAGCTTCACCGTTTTACAAAGTAACTTTAGCGTGAATATGCTTGCTTTGAATCACGGAAAGCCACAATTATTGAATTTGCTTGATGTAATTAGAGCATTTACCAATTTCAGGGAAAATGTTGTCACCAGAAGAACAAATTTCTTGCTTAATAAAGCTAGGGACAAGACGCATATTTTAATTGGTTTGGCGGTCGCTGTAGGTAATATTGACGAGGTTGTGGAGCTTATCAAGTCTTCAAAAGATACTCCGGAGGCTCGTGAGAAATTATTGTCAAGGTCGTGGCCTGCTGATACTGTTTCGACTATTATTAACCTGGTTCAAGATAGCGGAAATGTAATTAAAGATGGAAAATTTTATTTCAGTGAAGCTCAGGCTAGGGCGATTCTAGAGATGAGACTTGCTAGGTTGACTGGTCTTGAGATGGACAAGATTAACGACGAGCTAAAGAAATTGGCCGCGGAAATTTCTGAATATTTGACGCTTCTTGCTGATAGGACTAAGTTGCTACAGCTGATAAAAGACGAGTTGATCGAAATTAAGGAAAATTATGCGACTCCGCGTAAATCAACTATCGAAGATAGTGAATTTGAGATGGATATTGAGGATTTAATTCCTAAGGAGGATATGGTTGTGGTTGCGACTTTGAATGGTTACATTAAGCGAGTTTCCTTGGATGCTTATAAAACGCAAAGACGCGGTGGTAAGGGTAGAAGCGCTATGGATGTGCGTGACGAGGATATTGCGACTGATATTTTTGTGGCTAATACTCATACGCCGATTTTGTTTTTCTCAAATAAAGGGAAATGCTACAAAATGAAAGCTTATAAGTTGCCGCTTGGGTCTCCACAGGCTAAGGGTAGGGCGCTAGTTAACCTACTTCCAATTGACCAGGACGAAAAAATTAGCACGATTTTAGCTCTTCCTGAAGATGAGTCAAAATGGTCTGATTTAAGCATCATTTTTGCTACTTCAGGCGGAGATGTGAGACGAAACTCTATGGATCAATTTGCTGACATTAGATCTTCTGGTAAAATTGCTATGAAATTAGAGGGTGATGAGGCTTTGGTTGGTGTAAATATTTGCAGCGAAAAGGATGATGTGCTTTTGGCTACGAAAAATGGCAAATGCATTAGATTCCCGGTTGAAAAACTGAGATTATTCCAAAGTAGGAACTCTACTGGGGTGCGCGGAATCAAGCTTGAGCCTGGTAATAAAGTTATGTCAATGTCAATCTTAAATCACGCCAAAGAAGACAGCGAAACTAAGGAAAAATACTTGAAAATCAATGTTGCAACAAGGTTAGAAATTGCTTGCGCGATAAAATTCAATGAAGAGTTGGAAAAAAATCCTAGCGAAGATTTGTTGGTGCAACCAAAACCAGTTCCACAAGCCAAAGCTGAAGGGATTTCTCAGGAAGTGGTTGAAAAAATGGCAAAAAGCGAGGAGTTCATCTTTACTATTACAGAAAATGGCTTTGGCAAAAGAAGTTCTGCATATGAATATAGGATTACTAATCGTGGCGGTACTGGGATTACTAACATTGTTACTTCGGCAAGAAATGGCTCTGTAGTTGCAAGTTTCCCAATTGAGTGCTGTGATCAAGCGATGATTATTACTGACAAAGGAACTTTGATTAGGACTGAAGTTGGGTCAGTTAGAATCACAGGTAGAAATACTCAAGGGGTTACTTTGATTAAAACTAAGGACGAAAAAGTTTCTTCTGTTGCTAGGATTGCAAATAGTGGCAATAAAGAGGTTGATGAGGCCGAAGTTGGTGAGGAAGTTACTCCTGATGAATGTTTACCTCAAGTTGAAGCTTTGCCAGAAGAGAGTGCAAATTAAGGCTTTTGGCGCTTAAATTTTTGCCTTATTTTACTTAGAAATACTTCAAGGTAGCAGTAGATTAGCGACTTTCTGACATAGTCTAAAATACAGTAAGCGAAAGGCTCTAACTTTTGCAAAAATCTAATTAATTTTATCATAATTTTGACTTAATTTTGCTTAATTTTAAGCAAATAATTGGTAAAATGCAAGAGATATTGCATTTGTCTATGTAAATTTTGCGGAAAAGAAATTTATTTGCATTGAAAATTAAGTTTTAATGTGATAAAATAGTATGAATATGGTTAAAAAATTAATTTTAAGATGGCTTACATAATTAAAGGCGAAAAAAACGACTATGAGGTGACTATTGGCTGCGAGATTCATGCGCAGGTGGCTTCAAAGTCGAAATTATTTTCAAGGGCCGACACGACATTTGGGGCTGAGCAAAATTCGCAGGTTTCGCTAGTTGATGCTGCGATGCCGGGGATGCTGCCCGTTATAAATGAGGAGTGCGTTAAGCAGGCGGTTAAGACTGGTCTTGGACTTGGTGCTAAGATTAATTTGCGCTCGGTTTTTGATCGCAAAAATTACTTTTATCCAGATTTACCACAAGGTTATCAAATTTCGCAATTTAAAGATCCGATTGTGGGCGAGGGGCAGCTTGAGATTGAGCTTGAGGATGAGGATAATCCGCAAGATCAAAAGAGCGTGCGCGAAAGAAAGATGATTGGAATTGAGCGAATTCACCTTGAGCAAGATGCTGGAAAGTCAATACATGACCAAGATCCAGAATGTTCTTTGATTGATTTGAATCGAAGCGGAGTTGCGCTGATGGAGATTGTTTCAAAGCCTGATATGTCAAGCCCACAAGAGGCTGCGGCTTATGTGAAGAAGATTCGAGCAATTGTTCGCGCACTTGGAACCTGTGATGGAGATATGGAGAAGGGGAATTTGCGCTGCGATGCGAATGTTTCTGTGAAAAAAGTTGGCGCAAAGGAGCTTGGGACGAGATGCGAGATCAAGAATTTGAATTCAACGCGAAATATCATGCGTGCGATCGAATTTGAGGCTAATCGTCAAGTGGAGATTTTAGAAGAGGGCGGCGTGATTGATCAGCAAACTCGGCTTTTTAATGCTGATACTGGTGAGACTAGGACTATGCGTAGTAAAGAGGATGCGATGGATTACCGCTATTTTCCTGATCCGGATCTGCCGGAACTTATTTTGACACAGGAGTTTGTTGATGAGATTAAAGCGAGTCTGCCGGAGCTTCCTGATGCGAAAAAGGCGAGATATATTAATGAGCTTGGGATTTCGAATTATGATGCGACTGTGCTGACCTTGGATGCGGATATGTCTGGGTATTTTGAGGAGTTGATCAAAGGGCGCGATCCGAAGCTTTGCGTGACTTGGCTGACGGTGGAGCTGCTTGGGAGATTGAATAAGGAGAATTTAAGCTTAAAAGATTGCAAAATTGATGCGAAAAAACTGTCTGGATTGATAGATTTAATAGAAAAAGGCGAGATTTCTGGCAAAATTGCGAAAGATGTACTTGATTTAATGCTTGAAAATGGCAAAGAAGCTTCTATAATAGTAGAAGAAAAAGGTTTAAAGCAAGTTTCTGACAGTGGTGCGATTGAAAAAATCATTGACGAAATTTTACAGGCAAATCCGGATAAGGTTGAGCAATATAAATCCGGCAAAGATAAATTGTTTGGATTTTTCGTTGGACAGACCATGAAGGCGAGTCAAGGAAAGGCTAATCCAGGAGTTGTGAATGAATTACTTAAAGAAAAATTGAAATAAAATGACAAAAACGTTGTATGATAAAATTTGGGAAAATCACTTAGTTGACGAGGATGGCTCGTCTTCATTGATTTACATTGACAAACAGTTGATTCACGAGGTTACTTCGCCGCAGGCATTTGAAGGACTTAGAATAGCTGGCAGAAAACCAAGAAACGCCAAGGCTCATTTGGCGGTGGCTGATCACAATGTGCCTACGACTAGTGCTGATCGTGGAAATGGTACAAAAGGGATAAAAGATGCTACTTCTAAAATCCAAGTTGACACTTTAGAGACAAATTGCAAAGAGTTTGGCATTGAATATTTCAATTTGGATGATAAAAGACAGGGGATTGTGCATATCGTTGGGCCAGAGCAAGGATTGACTCAGCCGGGGATGACGATTGTTTGCGGGGATTCTCATACCTCGACTCATGGGGCTTTTGGCGCTTTGGCATTTGGAATTGGAACGAGTGAGGTTGAGCATGTTTTGGCGACACAAACTTTGATCCAAAAAAGGTCGAAGAATATGCTAGTTAAGGTTGATGGCAAGCTTGGCTATGGTGTGACTGCGAAAGATGTTGTTTTGGCAATTATTGGTAAAATTGGAACTGCTGGTGGGACTGGTTATGTTATTGAATATGCTGGATCAACGATTGAAAGCCTTTCAATGGAAGGAAGAATGACGATTTGCAACATGTCGATTGAGGCTGGGGCTAGGGCTGGTTTAATTGCGCCTGACGAGAAAACTTATGAATATTTGAAAGGTCGTCATTTTGCACCAAAAGGTGATGATTTTGACAAGGCTGTGACCTACTGGGAGTCTTTGAAGTCCGACAAGGGGGCTATTTACGATAAAACGGTAACTTTAAATGCGAAAGATATTGTGCCTTATGTGACTTGGGGGACAAGTCCTGAGGACGCTTTGCCAATTACTGCTAAAGTTCCATTTCCGGAAAATTTTCCAGAAAAAAGCAAACAAGAAGCAGCAAGAAGGGCGCTTGACTATATGGGATTGATTCCAGGAACTGACTTGGAAGAAGTTGAGGTTGATAAGGTTTTTATTGGGTCTTGCACAAATGGTAGGATTGAGGATTTAAGATTGGCCGCCAAGACTGCTGAGGGTAGGAAGGTTTCGTCTAACATCAAACTGGCTATGGTAGTTCCTGGGTCTGGGTTGGTTAAAGAGCAGGCCGAGAAAGAAGGTTTGGACAAGATTTTCATTGAGGCTGGATTTGAATGGAGAGAGCCTGGTTGTTCTATGTGCTTAGCGATGAATGCTGATAGGTTAGAAGAGGGCGAAAGATGCGCATCGACCTCGAATCGGAATTTTGAAGGAAGACAGGGCAGGGGAGGGCGTACGCATTTGGTGAGTCCTGCGATGGCTGTTGCTGCGGCTGTTACTGGGCACTTGACCGATGTAAGAAGGTTGGTTTAAAAAATGATCATTAACCTAAAATATTCTTCGATATTTTTCGTTTTTTTATTTTGAGGAATTTATAATTAACACCTAAAACAGAAAAGAGGGATGCTTAAAAAAATAAAGAAAATATTAGGAAAACCAGCTCCAAAGGTTACGCACCTAAATCTAACTGGCGTAATAGGGCAGAGCTCTAGGATGGAAAAAGGCTTAAACTATGAAAATGTTTTTCCATTGATCAAAAAAGCCTTTAAAGACAAAGAAACAAAGGCTGTGGCGGTTTCGGTTAATTCTCCTGGTGGATCACCGGTGCAATCTGAGCTTATTTTTAATGCGCTCAGGCAAAAATCTGAGGAAACAAAAATTCCGGTATTTACTTTTGCTAAAGATGTTGCAGCAAGCGGCGGTTACTGGCTTTTGCTGGCTGGCGATGAGATTTATGCACATAATGCGTCGATAATTGGCTCGATTGGGGTGATTTTTTCTGGATTTGGCCTTGTTGAGGCGATTGACAAGCTTGGAATCGAAAGAAGGGTTTACGCGCAAGGTAAAAATAAGGCGGTCATGGATCCATTTATGCCAGAAAAAGAGGAAAATATCGTAATTTTAAAAGATGTTCAAAAAGATATTTTCGATGGCTTTGTCGAGCTAGTTAAATCTAGGCGAAAAGGACATTTTAGAAATAAGGAAGGGCAAAAAATCAGTGATGATGACGAGTTTTTAACAGATCAGATTTTTACTGGCGCATTTTGGTCGGGAAAAACTGCAAAAAATCTTGGATTAATTGATGAAATTGCTGATATGCGAGCAAAATTAATCGAAAAATTCGGTAAAAAAGTCGAAATTGTCGAAATTTCTAGCAAAAAAAGTCTGCTTAAGTCAATTTTTTCTTCAAAACACGATATTTTTGTCGATTCTTTGGTTTCTAAAGTTGAAGAAAGAGTGAGCTTTGGAAAATTTGGGCTTTAAGATTAATCTCTAGAATCTTGCCTGTTAGCGGTAGAGGCTGCGGCGGCGGATGCAACTGGAGATGTTGAGCGTGGAGGAGTGGGCCTCGCCCCTCCATCAGCGCCAAAAGATGCAGCGGGACCTTGACTAGCTCCGAACTTTACATCTAATAACTTTAAAATTTTGGGATTTAATTGACTTGGATCAAATTCAACTAGACCAAGAATCTCGCCTTCTTTTTTAATGGAAACGTGCTTATTGCTATTACTATTGCGAGTGATGATACCTAAAGCAGCACTTAACTCTTCCACACTTGCCCTTTTAATAAAGATTTCCGCAACTTTTTCTTCGCCACAAAGAGCGGAACATAAAGGGCTTTCACCGGCTTTATTTAAAACCATGTAATTCGCCCCTTTGTCAAGCAAAATCTCAATCAAATCTGGGTCTGTGCGCTTTTCAACAATCCGGTGAAAAAAAGTGGCTCCTTGATTCATGTCCAAAGAGACCCCTTTTGGGGGAACCATAACATCATCAAGGCCAAGATCTCCTTGGGTCTGGACCTTAGCCAGTGCCTTTGCCGCATTATTTTTTTTATTACCAACTGCAAAGAAGAACATGTTGTGCAAGGAACTTTCCCCTTCCAATGTATTTGGCTCCATTTTGGAAATTGCCAATTCAACAAATTCAGCGCTGTCATTTTGAATGGCAATCTCTAAAGTGGTTTTCAAAATATCAACGAGACCTCTTCCTGAATAGCCCCGAATAAAATCTTCAAAACCAACTTGATCCATATTTGCAATTAAATAATTAATCTTACCCCTGGCAAACTCTACCATCTGCTTAGGACTTAAAATTATATTACCACTTTCATCAAACTCTGGATTTTCAATGACAAAAGCCGAACCTTCTTCAATTTGCTTTTTCTTATCTGCCTCGATTCTCGCCTGAATTTTTTCCTGCTCTTTAATCCAAGCATTGTAATTTGGACCATCATGCTCTCTTCTCTCTATTTTAGCTTCTAAATCATTCTTTCCAGCATCTCGTGCAGCCTCTGCGGCAGAAAATTTTACCGATTCTATTTGGTCTGGATTTTGCTCAACGTAATTAAAAATTTTCTTAAGAACACTTGCTTGCCCTTTAGCTGCAGCCTCTTGAATTTCCTCAAGTGTAATATTTTTTACAGCCACAGCAGCACCTGCCACTACTCCTTTAACTTTGCCTTTCTTTTTGCCCATTTTCACTTAAAAAAGTTAATATTTTGCACCAAATTCAAGATTAATAAAAAAAATTAAAAAGTCAACTAATCGAATATTGAGTTTATAACAAATTCTTACTTGAAATAAATAAAATTTCTTGCTATAATTGATATATTAAAAACAAAAATATAAAGGAGAAGATATGAGTTTTTTTACATCAAATTTAAAAGAGGCTGATAGCGAAGTTGCAAATTCATTAAAAAAAGAGCTGGATCGCCAAAAATACCAAGTTGAATTGATTGCGTCGGAAAATATTGTGAGTAAGGCAGTTTTAGAGGCGCAGGGTGGTGTTTTAACTAACAAATACGCAGAAGGTTACCCGGGTAAACGTTACTACGGTGGGTGTGAATTTGCCGATGAGGTTGAGAGCTTAGCAATTGAGAGGATTTGCAAATTATTTGGCGCAAAGTTTGCCAATGTACAGCCACACAGCGGGGCGAGTGCGAATTTGGCGGTTTATTTGGCAACTTTGCAGCCTGGTGATACTATTTTAGGGATGTCGCTAGCTGCAGGTGGGCATTTGACTCACGGTGCGCAGAGGACTTTGTCGGGCATGTGGTTTAATTCGGTGCAATACGGAATCAGAGACGAAGATGGGCTGATTGATTATGACCAAGCGCGCGAATTGGCGCTGAAACATAAGCCAAAAATAATTGTGACCGGCATTTCGTCTTACTCGAGGGTGGTTGATTGGCAGAAATTTCGTGATATAGCCGATGAGGTGGGGGCGCTTTTAATGTCGGATATTGCGCATTTGGCTGGCTTGGTGGCCGCTGGTGAATATCCATCACCGGTTGGGATTGCTGACATTGTGACTTCTACTACTCACAAAACTTTACGTGGCCCGAGAGGTGGAATTATTTTGACTAACGATGAGGATTTAGCTAAGAAAATCAATTCTGCGGTCTTTCCTGGACTTCAAGGTGGTCCGTTGATGCATGTGATTGCGGCTAAGGCTGTTGCATTTGGTGAGGCTTTGCAACCTGAATTTAAAAGCTACATTAAACAGGTGATTAAAAATGCAAGAGTTCTGTCAGAGGTTTTAGTTGATCGAGGCTTTAGAATTACCGCCGGTGGGACTGATTGTCATTTGATGGTAGTGGATTTGACTCCGCTTGGGGATATTACTGGCAAGGATGCTGAAAAATCACTGGAAAGGGCAGGGCTTACTTGCAATAAAAATGCAATTCCAAATGATCCTCGCAGTCCATTTGTGACTTCGGGACTTAGGTTTGGGACTTCGGCTGGAACGACTCGCGGCTTTAAAGAGGCTGAATTTAAGCTAATCGGCGAATTAATTAGCGATGTTTTACATGGCTTTGTTAAAAATGGCGAAGAAGGAAATGCCAAGCTTGAGGTTGAAACAAAGGCGAAAGTCAAAGAATTATGCCTAAAATTTCCGATTTACTCTTAGGTCTACTAAAGATACTGCTTCACTCATCGAACATGCTAAAGCAAAGCGTTCGAGTGAGTAAAGCAGCACCTTTAGCAGCTGATAAACCATTTAATTCAGCCACTTTAATTGAGAAAAGAATGAAAAAAGGAAAAAAAGTAACAGCCGGATTATTAATAATTGGTGACGAAATCCTGTCGGGAAGGACTGTGGATAAAAATCTGAATTTTTTAGCGAAAAATCTAACTGAAATTGGCATTAGTCTGAGCGAGGTACGCGTCGTTCCGGATGTCGAGGAAGAGATCGTTGCGGCCACAAATAATTTGCGCGAAAAATACACTTATGTTTTTACTTCCGGTGGGATAGGCCCGACGCATGATGACATTACTTCTGAGTCGATCGCTAAGGCCTTTGGCGTAGCAATCGAGCTAAATAAAGAGGCGGAAGAGATCCTACAGAAATTTTACGGTGTTGAAATTAACGAGGCGCGCTTAAAAATGGCGAAAATCCCTAAAGGTGCGACCTTGCTTGACAATCCGGTTTCGTCTGCACCTGGATTTCGCATTGAAAACGTGTTTGTAATGGCTGGAATTCCAAATATTTTTCAAGCAATGTATTTCGCAGCGGCCAAGGAGCTAACCGGGGGTGAAAAAATCATTTCTAAAGAAAAAAAAGTGGACCTAGTTGAAAGCCAAATCGCCAAGCCATTTGAGGATTTGCAAAAAGAATATAAAGATGTTTCTCTTGGAAGTTATCCATTTAAAGGCGGAACTGCGCTGGTTTTTCGCGGCGTGGATGAAAAAAGGGTCAATGAAGTTTGTGAAAAAATGATGAAAGAAGTTGAAAAGTTAAGACCTTAGCAATTATTTACTTGATTTTTTGATGATTTGATGCTAGAATTATCTTTCTAGATTATTTGGCACGAAATTTGGCGGAGTAGCTCAGTGGTAGAGCAGCGGGATCATAATCCGTTGGTCGGGGGTTCAAATCCCTCCTCCGCT